>NZ_JBFUCX010000022.1:0-155752 GCF_056405015.1 Mucilaginibacter sp. P2_A4
ATAAACGGCCTTGGTGACCATTTGTTCAAAATATTTGGCGGCAGGGATGCGACCCATCTGCCCGGGTTTACCGATTATAAGTGGTTACTACTATATTCAGAAGTAGGGTCTGACTTGAGTAAGTGGCCACGTGAAAAACACTTTACCGGTTGGCTTGGATTGTCACCGGGGCAGGATCGGTCGGGGAGAAAGTATAAAAGCAAGAGCAAGGGCAAGCCCACGGTAGGACAAATATTCAAGCAGATGGCCCACGGCTTATTAAACAGCAAGTATATTGGTTGGGGAGCATTTGCCAGAAGATTAAGAGGAAGAAAAGGCCCCGCTATAGCTATTAAAGCAACGGCCAGAAAATTGGCTGTTCAATACTGGCGTTTAATAGTCAAAGGAGCTGACTTTGTGGAAAAAGGTTTGGAGGTCTATGAAGCCATACTTAAGGAGCAGAAAAAAAGGCGGTTAGAGAAACTCGCCTTTGAACTGAACATGGAATTGGTACCTGCATAACTAATATGTCATGGGTAGGAACGAAGGATCTACTCTTCACCATGCTTCTTCGCCCTGTAAAGTTTGCGAATAGATCCTTCGTTCCTCAGGATGACAAACCTTTTTAACGTCATTGTCCGTTCAGTGTCCACTGGATTTTACCACTCAATGACATGGTGGTTGTTTCAATTAAAGTCCCTTGTGCTTTTTATTGAATAAATGTTATGTATACATTTCTATTTTCTTGAAAACTTTATACCTTTAAAAAGTATAAACAACCAGTAAACCATTCTGAATCAATTATAAGCTACCCTTAGTTTTAAGGCGGCTTGTGATTGTATCATTAAACAATTAATTATGATAAGAAAGATTTTTACAATGCTACTGCTTGGCGCGTTTTTTTCAGGCGCATCGGCACAAGAAGTTTCCATAAGCAAAGGCTGGAAATTGGCTGTTGGTGATTCGGCGCAATGGGCATCACCAACTTATAATGATCAGCACTGGCAGGCTGCTAACCTTAATGACAACTGGGAGCGCCAGGGGCACCCCAATTATGATGGCTTTGGCTGGTATCGTACCAAAGTGGTGATCCCATCATCATTAAAAGAAAAATCTTTCCTGAAAGATAGCCTTCGCTTAAACTTAGGTACTATTGACGATAACGATGAAGTATACCTGAATGGTAAACTGATAGCTAAATATGGCGGCAATGGCGGTACTATAAAAGATGGACACTATGGAGGTCGCTCCTATACTATAGCTGCAAACAATCCGGCTATTTTGTGGGATAAAGAGAATGTACTGGCCGTACGGATATTTGATACTGGCGGCGATGGCGGTATGGTTAGCAGCGGTTACGGCAGTGTGTTTAGCATTACCATGGCCGATGTAATGGACCACGTAGCGGTTAATACCGATGCTGATTTTGAATATGGCGATAATAACAGCCTTAGTAAAAGTGTTAAGCTATTTACTACAAACCAATACCAATACTCCGGAAAATTGGCCTTCAAAGTAACCGATCCAGAAACCAACGCTGTATTGTATGAAAAGACTAACGATGCTACCTTTACTAAAGGCAAACCGTTCACCTATTCATTTTCTATAGCTCGTTTGGCTAAAAAATCATACACCATTAGCTATACATTTACAGATACCAAATCGGGTAAAGCGATTGTGCAAACCGAAACTACGCCCTATATCCTTACCCCTTATCCATCGGCTAAGGTGAAAATAAATGGAGCCGATGTATTTGGCGCACGTCCTGGTCACCCGTTTTTGTACCTGATACCGGCATCTGGTAAAAAGCCCTTAACTTATAAGGTAAGCGGTTTGCCAGAAGGCTTAAAGCTTGATGCTGCAACAGGGGTGATAAGCGGTACTGTAGTTCAAAAAGGAGATTACCCGGTTACTTTTACAGTGAGTAATACACTGGGTGCAAAAGTTAAAAAATTCACGATTAGTATTGGCGATAATATAGGTTTAACACCAGCACTTGGCTGGAACAGCTGGAATGCATGGGGCTTGAGTGTAAATGACAGTAAGGTACGTATATCGGCCAAAGCAATGATTGATAAGCTGAGCGCGCACGGCTGGGCGTACATTAATATAGATGATGGATGGGAAGCAGAACAAAGGGCATCAGATGGTAAAATTGTTACCAACAGCAAATTCCCGGATATGAAAGGACTAACCGATTATGTACATAGCTTAGGTTTGCGGATGGGTATTTATTCATCGCCGGGCTCACGTACCTGCGGCGGTTATTTAGGCAGCTGGCAACATGAAGACCAGGATGCACAAACTTATGCTGATTGGGGCATTGATTATTTAAAATACGACTGGTGCTCATACTCTGAAATAGCTCCAAAGCCCGACCTGGCCGAATTGAAAAAACCTTACCAGGTAATGCAGGCTTCATTGGGTAAAGTAAACCGCGATATCATGTATAGCCTTTGCCAATACGGTTGGGGCAATGTATGGGAGTGGGGTGCCGAAGTTAATGGCAACAGCTGGCGTACAACAGGCGATATCCAGGATACATGGCAAAGTGTGTCAACCATAGGTTTTAACCAGGGCCCGGCTGCATTGCATGCACAGCCAGGTCATTTTAATGATCCTGATATGTTGGTTGTAGGTAAAGTAGGATGGGGGCCAAGCCTGCATAATACACGCCTTACTTTTGATGAGCAGTATACACACATCAGCTTATGGAGCCTGTTGGCATCGCCATTGTTGATTGGTTGCGATATGGGCCACCTGGATAGCTTTACATTGAGCCTGTTAACAAATGATGAAGTGCTGGCCATTGATCAGGATGCTTTAGGCAAAGGAGCAAGTCAATACGTTAAAAAAGATGATTACCAGGTTTGGGTAAAGGAATTAAAAGACGGCGGCAAAGCTATTGGTTTGTTTAATACATCCGATAAATACCAAACCATTAGTCTTGATAAAAGCGATCCGGCGATAAGGGGCTATACCAAATTCAGGGATGTATGGCAGCAGAAATATATCATTAGTAGCGGTAAAACCTTAACTGCAAGCGTAGCGCCGCACGGCGTGTTGTTGGTAAGGGTAGAGAAATAGTATCAGTATACTATTATAGCAATTGGAGTATGGCAATCGCGAACTTTGCAGAGTTGATCTGTATAGTTCGCGATTGCTTTGTTTATAGCAATATGGGTTTTATTTCTGCGGACTATGGTAATAGTAAACCGGCGAAAATACACCTTCGCTTGTGGTGTAATATCCTTTACCATCGGGTGTAAAACCTATTGCTTCGCCTTGTTTTTCGGCTACGTAGGGTAATTCTCTTGGTTGTCTTACCATGGCATCCCAGGCATGTTCATTAGGCAGGCGGCGCCAGTAGTAAACCTTTTCGTAGCTTTTTAGTACAATCTGCTGTCCATCTTTTGATATATCGCCCGCCGTGATCCATTTAAAAGGTCTGAAGCCCGGGAAAAATAACTTAGCCCTTTTGGTTAGGGTAAGTGTATCATTGGCTGTAAAATTTAATGGCGACGTATAAACTGCTACAGAATCGCCCCGTTTGCTAACAATATATAATAGTTTTTCAACGGGGTCTACCATTAAAGTTTCCGCATCCTTTGGCCCATCGGGGTATTTGAAATGGATAGCTACCGGCACGGCATGGGTTATGGTATCGCCGGCCCATGAAGTACTTTCCATGAAACGGTAAACGGTAATGTATTTTCTTGAACCATTGTTATCACCAATATCGCCCAGGTAAACATAGCTTTTACCCTTTTTTGGCCCCGGCCCAACGGCTATATCTTCGCAATCTTTTACGCCTAAGCGTTCGGTTTTGTCGCCGGTAAAATAAATAGTGCTTTTTAGTTCTCCTTTTTCATCTATAGAAAAAAAGCGGCTTGTATCACCACTATCATTGTGCACATAATAAATATCGGGGTTTATGGATGAAGCGGCAATACCCGAAGTTTCATCCATTTGCTTATTGTTGAGCGTGCCACTTATATCCTTTTTATCAAGCAAACGGTGCCTGGCATATGACCCCAAAAAGAGCAGCATAATCAGGGGTATAAGGATTTTTAATTTTCTTCTTCTGCTCATCTAAATTGTTAAGAATAATAACGCAAATAAATCATATTATTATGAAGTTCGCATTAATTATATGGTATTCTTGTACATCTGCACAAAAATGCTGCCAACAAGTTACTTGCGCAAATTTAGCTTAAGGAATTTAAACACACGTTGTGTTTATGTAATAATTGATAATTATCGCTGCCTTTGAGGATGATCGAATTTTTGGAAAGGAATCTTTATCACGTTTACAAATTTTCCGTTCAAATTTTCGTCCATGTGAGTGTCAATGCCGAAAACGGTGTCTTCTTTTTCTAAATTGCCGTAAGTGCCAAAAATTCTGTCCCAGATGCTTAATACATCCCCATAGTTACAATCTGTATAAGGTAATTGGTAATGGTGGTGTACATGGTGCAGGTTAGGTGTAATAAATACCAGCCCAACAATCTTGTTAACCTTTGCCGGTAATCTAAACTCAGTATGTGCAATGATGTTGGAGAATGATTGGAAAGTTTGCCTTAAAATAAGGGCGGCAATAGCAGGGCCACATATAAATACCCAAAACATTAAAAAGCAGGTGCGTATACAGGTTTCGCACGGATGTTCTCTTAGCGTGGTTGATACATCTACCTTAAGATCGCTGTGGTGAACCAGGTGAAATTTCCACAATGGCTCGGCTTTGTGCATCGTAACATGATAAACATATTCGCAAAAGTCAAGCATTACAAATAAACCGATATAGTAAACCCAGGGATTTGTATGGTAGGGTATAAAATTGATAAGTCCCCAATGATGAACAGTAGCCCATCCGGATATTAAAACAACAAAAGTTGTTAATAGTAGTTGCAGTGGTAAGGCCGTAAAAATAAAAAGTGTGTTAACTGATGAATGCTTCCATTTGGTTTTAATACCATCAAATGATACTATCATTTCGGCAAACCATAAGCTTGTTATTACACCGGCATATAAGAGTACTTGGGTCAGATCTTCGTGCTGAGAAAAAAATGAGCTCAGTTTGTGCATAGTTAAATTAAATAGGGACCTAAAGGTAGTGAATATGTTACCGTTTCCTTAACCCCACGTTAATTCTTCATTATTTATTCATCTTTCTGAGCAAAAAAATAACGATAATATTTCCCTGTTTAATGCAGTAAGTATTTCTGTTTCAGTGTTGTTATAGGGCAATAAAAAAGGGCTCTTTTCAAAGCCCTTTCATTTTAATACTATTTAGTCATCTCCATTTCCACATCGGGTTTTGAAACATCTGTTAATGCAACCCGGCCGCGATCTTTACGGAGGATACGGTTGAATAGTGATATTTCCCGATCAAAAAGAAATTGGAAAAATAGCTTGGTCCATGAAGTATGGAAGTGTAATGTGTCGTAATATTCAGGAGCAGTTTTCTTTATCTCAGGAAGTTTATTCCAAGGTATCGATGGGAAATCATGGTGCTCATTGTGGAATCCTACGTTGAACGCTACCGCGTTAAAGTTACCGTAGTAACTGTAAGTTTCCTGTTCAATAGTATGAGTAAGATAATGCTCCTGGATCCAGCGTGCACCAAGCGGGTGTAAGCCTACCGAAAAAGAAAAACTTAATAGTAAAAACGCAACTGAATGCCAGCCCATAAAATAAGCTATTGCCGTAGTGAAGATCACCTGCAAAACAAAGTTGGTAACTATCCAGCCGTCAATAGGGTGAATCTCTCTTAACCTTGATAAACGGAACAGTTGAAACACGGGGAAAAATAACAACCATATCGCTTTACCAAAAAATGAATTGCTTATCAGTTTAGCCTCCCATCTGTTTGGCAAATCGGCGTCCAGCTCATGCACACCCTGGAAAGAGTGGTGCTTAATGTGGTACTTTTCAAAAGATATAGCGCTTGGCAATATTTGCGGCAAATTGGCAAACATAGATGCCCAACGGTTTGCATTACGGTTTTTAAACAGCAGTTGATGAGTACATTCGTGAATCATCACAAACAAAGCATGATCAGCAAAGGCGCCCAATAAATAGGCCGCGCCAAAAACAAACCACCATGATTGGTCGCGCAGAAACCAGGCTAAAACCACCTGGAAAGCCACTAAACCAATAATAGCAAATATAGTGTTTGGATTTTTACCTATCAGTTTGCGAAGATGCGGAAACTGCTTTAGAATTTTTTTTGTACGAATACGATGTGGTTCAGACTCCTGGGAATAAACAAAATCAGTTCTCTTAATCATATAATATATAAACGTTAAAGATAGCAATAACGTTTTTGAAAATATCATTTAGTAGTCAAAATAAAAAATCCTTATAAAATCTTCATGCCGTTTTCATAAAGATTTTATATGGTTTTTTATTTATTGTTGTTTGTAAATCAGTACTTTAAATGTATTTGGTAATGCCTTGCGGGTACCGGGTTCAAATTCTGCAACGCTTAAATAAATTTTATGGGTTTCGGTATCTAAAGCCAGAGTTTTGGCACGCACAGGAGTTTTTAGTACTTGAACAACGCTGTATTCATCTGCTGATTTTTGTTTTATAATGGTAGTTGTACCATCACCGCATGAGCAAAATATCAATTTAGTTTCGGGGTCATAAGCTACTGCATCAACTCCGGCGCCAATAGGAAGGGTTGCTGTAACTTTGCCGGTATTGATATTAATTACGCTAATACCTTTGTTTTCGCGGCAAACGGTAAACAAGCGTTGGCTGGCGGCATCCAATGCCAGCCCTGTAGGACCGCCACATGGCGCAAGCGGATAGTTTTTTACCACTTTAAGTGATTTGCTGTCAATTACATTCAGGCTGCTTTTATCTTCCAGGTTGTTGTAGATTTTGCCTTTGCCATCAGATACGGCAAATTCAGGACCGCCGCCTAAAGCTACAGTGCCTACCTGTTTCAAGGTTTTAGGATCGATAACGGATGAATTGTTGCTTTCGCCGTTAAAGCTGAAAACGCGATCGGAGTAGGAATCATACATAATAGCATCCGGGCCGTTTGCATCCTTAAGCAGGATGGTTGCAATAATTTTCAATGTTTTTAAATCAAAAGCTACAACCGAGTTTGATTTGCCATCGGTAATAAAGCCACGGTTCAATTTATTTACAATAGCAATGCCATGTACACCTTTCATGTTATCAATAGAACCTACGGGTTGCTCGGTAATTAAATTGATAACATTTACCTGTGTGCCATGTGATACATATAAACGGTGATTTACCTTATCAATAGCCAGGTAGTCGTAACCACCATCGCCGGGTAGGGATATGGTTTTATCAGCTACATAGGTTTGAGCTTTTAAGGCCATAGGAGTTAAGGCCGTTGCCAGTAATGCAAGAATTAAAATTTGCTTTTTCATTTTTGTTGGGTCTGTTTATACGAATGAAATTAGGCTTTAAATCTGGAGAAATATTGTGCTATTGCGGATGATCTGTATGTTGTTCAATAGCCGGTACAGTGAAGCCATTACGATATAAAATACGCATCATACTTGGTAAAACAATTAAAAGCAATGGCAGGGCAACTAAGAAACCGCCAATAACTGCTATAGCCAAAGGCTGATGTAGCTGAGCCCCGGCGCCGATACCTAAAGCCAGTGGAGTTAATGCAATTATTGCTCCTAATGCGGTCATTAATTTGGGCCTTAACCGTGTTGAGATAGAATAAACTATAGCTTCATTCACGCTTTTTTCTCTTGCGCTTTCCCTAAATTGCAAAAAGGTGAATATGGCATTTTCGCCAATAATACCAACTATCATAATTAATCCTGTATAGCTGCCAACATTTAGTGGAGTATTTGTAATATATAAAGCCAAAAAGCTTCCCGAAATACCCAAAACGGCCATCACCAAAATTAATATTGCTATTCTGAACTGCTTAAACAAAAATAGTATCACCCCAAAAACCAACAGACTCGATGTGATGAGGATAATCAGCAGTTCTTTAAATGATTGCTGCTGCTCGGCATAAGCACCGCCATATTCTACATGATAGCCCCTGGGGAAGTTTACTTTTTGGGCTATGTTTTTTTGTATGGCGGGTATTACTGTTCCTAAATCACTATTCTCTAACCGGGCGGTGATAACGCCCATTGATTGCAGGTCCTGCCGGTTAATTTCGGCATCGCCGGCTTTTATCTCAACTGTAGCCAACTGGCTTATCGGAATTAATTTACCGTTGCCCAGGAATATATTTAGTTTTTTAATATCGGCTATGTTTAATGACCGGTTACCCGGATAAACCATGCGGATGGGAGATAGTTGCTGAGTTTCGTACAAATTACCTACCACGTTGCCGTCCAGGGCTGTTTGGGCCTGAAACTGCAGGGCGGCCGGTGTGATATTGTATTGAGCCAGCTTTTTATAATCAGGTACGATACTTACAGAAGGACCTGCAATCACGATACCATCAAACACATCGGCAGTACCTTTAACCGCGGTGACTTCGGCTGCAATTTGTTTGGAAAGGTTTTGAAGGATGCGTTGGTCATCGCCAAAAACTTTGATTTCGATTGGCTGGGTTGAACTCATCAGGTCGCCCAACATATCCGTTATCACTTGTCCAAAATCTACCCGTAAGGCAGGTTGTGTTTTTTCAATCTCACTCCTTATATCACTGGTTACCTCTTCAGTTGTTTTTTCATGAGTTTTTTTCAATTGAATCAGGTAGTCGCCGGTATTAGGCTCAGTTATAAAAAAACCCATTTGTGTTCCTGTACGGCGGGAGTAGGCGGCTACGTCAGGATGTTTGGTGATGATCTTTTCTATCTCTCTTAGCATCCGGTCGGTTTCCTGCAGCGAGGTTCCCGGCGGCGAACTATAATCCAACACTATACTGCCTTCATCCATAGCCGGTAAAAAACCGGTTTCTAATTTTGAGGGTATAAAAACGATCACTGCAATCAATGCCATCATGATAACAACGCTGATTATTGGCTGCATAATGAAAAAAGAGACCCAGCCCTGCCTTTTTACCTCGTGTGTTTCTTCCTTTACGTTTGTTGAATGCGCATGTTGATTACGTGTAAGAAACAGGTAGATCACAGGCAAACCTATCCATGTTACAAAAAACGAGCAGATAAGGGTAATGATCATGGTGTTGGTCATTACCTTAAAATAGGCTCCGGCAACACCCGTCATCAATAAAAAGGGAACAAAAATAACTATGGTACTTATAGATGAGCCAAGCATAGCCGGGAACAAGTAATCAATAGCTTTTTTAAGCAGGCGGCTGGTGGGTTCATCAGGGTGCTCTTCGTGCGTGCGATGGATTTGCTCAACCACAACAATGGCGTCATCAATGATCAATCCTATAGCTGCTGCTATTGCACCCAGCGTCATGATATTGAAAGTATAGCCTATTACGTAAAGCACAATAAGTGTAAGGCAAAGCGTAACCGGAATTGTAATTAAAATGGTTGCACTGGCTTTAAATGATCTCAGGAAAATAATAGCTACAACTATTGCCAGCAATAAACCTATCCAAACACTATCGGTAACACTTTTAACAGAATCGTTTACAAAATCGGCCTGTACATAGTAGGGTTTTATAGTAACATCTTTGGGTAGTATTTTTTGAAGGGCCGCCACTTTTGCCGCCATATCTGTTGATAAGGATATCAGGTTGGCATTGGGTTGTTTTATAACTGCTATTAATACGCCATCATGGCCGTTGGCATTTATCTTGGTATATTCTATGCCTTCGCTTATTTGTACTGATGCAATATCTTTTACCTGGATAACCCTTTTGCTGTTATTGCTTATCACCATATTTTCCAGCTGATCCTTTGCAGTTACGGTAGCATCGGTTACGGTGAGATACAGCATTTTATAATCAGAAAGATAACCTTCTGATTTTATGAAGTTTGTTTGGCTTAATGCGCTGCTGATCATATCCGGCGTTAATGACAGCGCCGTCATTTTTTCGCGGTTAAGCACAAGCCAGTACTCTTTTGTTTTACCACCAATAACCCTTATTTCGGATACGCCGTTTATTTGTGATAAAAATGGTTTTACGGTAAATGTAGCCAGTTGCTTTAACTCAATTGGTGATCTTTCATGACTTTCCAGCGTGTACCCGCTTACCGGTAAAATAGAAGGGTTCATTTTTTCGACGGATATGTTTACATCCGGCGGCAGGGTATTTTGAATTTTAGCAATCTGTGATTCTATTTGTTGCTTACTGAGGTCAATATCAGCATTCCAATCCATATAGGCCGATATCTCGGCACTTCCGCGGCTTGTGGTGCTTCTTACTATTTGTAAGGCCGGTACCTGTTTTATCGCGTTTTCTAACGGTTTGGTTACCGTTATCATCATTTTGTTTACCGGTTGTAAACCGGCATCGGCAATTACCTTAATTTTAGGAAAAGTAATCTCTGGAAAAAGGGAAGTTTGAAGTTTGGTATAAGCAAATATGCCACCTATTAATATCAGCGATAATACCAGTAGCAGGGGTTTGCGATAAAAAATAAAAAAATTCTCTACCTTATCTATTTTTGTTTCTACAACTTTAGCCATTACTGTACAATTTTAACTTTAGCTGTATCTGCCAAACCATAATTACCGCTTATAACTATTTTATCCCGGGGAGAAAATTTGGGTGATAGAATCTCTACTTTGCCTCCACTTTCAATTCCTTTTTTTACAGGTATTTTAACTGCTGTGGTGGCATTAATTAATTTCATTACCCAAAATTCTGTTTGTGTTTCGTTTGATAGGATGGCTGAAGCTGGCAGGGATGTGGTGTTTGTTTTCGATGTTTTTACTATTCGTGCCCTGGCTACCAGGTTTTCGGGGATTTGATCGGCCGAGTTTACTTTGATCACGATGCCCTGAGTTTGTGATAGCGTATCAACAACGGGCATAAAAGAGGCTACTTTGCCATTTAATTTTACCCCATCAGGCAGGGTAAGCAATACGTCCTGGTTGCTGGATACAGAAGCGCGCAATTCATAAGGCAGCTGCATAATGAAGGCAAAGCTTCCCCTGTCGCTTATGATAGCTAATTGTTCGCCATCCTGTACATAATCACCTACCTGGTGATTTAATTGCGTAATATAACCATGTTCCGAGGCTTTGATTTTATTTACGCCCGAAAATTTGAAGGTAGTATCAAGTATGTTTATGCTATTGCCAATGCTTTGCGCTTCTTTGGTTTTTATTGTAAATAAAACCGCGCCTTTATTTACGTAATGGCCAATTTGCGTATTTACCTTTTGTATGTAACCAATTGCATTAGCTTTTACATAGTTTTTTTGAAGGAATGATGATGTGGCATTCAGTTCAATGTAATCTGTAAGTGAACTTTCGTCAATGGTGGTAACTTGTACAGGTGTTTCGGGTACTACAACTTCTGCATCGCTTGCAGTTGCTGCATCAGAATTACCTTTACATGAAGAATACACCAGTGCTACTGCTAAAATTATTAAAATGTTTTTTGAACGGGAACAGGCTGTTTTATATATTTTCATGTTATTTATTCCAGTAATTTAATTGATTGGTGAGCTGGAGCTTTGTTATGGTAGTTTGTGTAAGCAGGTTGGTAATGGTATAGTAACTATTAACAGCCAGTATAAGATCTGCAATTTTTACATCGCCGGTTTGCATTAGTTGAGTATCAACCTTTATTAAGCTTTCGGCGTATTTTATCTGTTCCTTTATCTGGTTAATCAGGTTATCATTCTCGTTTATCTGCTGATTAAGCTGCGCAATTTGCTGCCGGTATTGCGAATTAAAAAACGCTTTATAATTTAAGCGGGTCTCCTCTTCCAGTTTTAACCTTTTGTATTGAAGTTTACGCTGGCCGCCATCGTAAATTGGCATAGAAATACTAAAGCCAAAGCTGGTACCAAAGTGTTTATAGGCCTGGGTTGTAAAATCAGTATTATATCCGCCATCGGCAAAAATATTAGCTTTAGGCCTGTAGCTATAGTCAATTAAGCTCCTCGTATTTACAAGTCGTAAACTATCAGATTTAAATTGCCTGAAAAATATACTCATGGAAGCATCGGGCGTAATTGTTGTTTGAATAACAGGCTCGCTTAGTTCAACCGTTGTAGTATCAACAACACCGGCCACGTAATTTAGTGTGGCATAATCATTTTTATATTGTATTTGTGCCTGCAAAAGCTGTAGCTGCTGTTGTTTTAAGGTAACCAAAAAAGCAAGATATTCGCTTTGTTTGTAAACATTGTTTCGGGTGAGTTTTTTTAGCAGGCCTTCTTCTTCAGTAAGTAATTTAACTACATCGCGGTTAAATTTTACCTGCTGCAAACTGCCGTAAGCGGTTATGTATTGACCGGTGATGGTCTTTTTTAAGTCTTGTTCAGATACTGCCCCGCTGTTGATGATAGAATCGCGCTGTAAGTTTATGGCTGCCAGTTGTGTATTTAAATATTGTTTACCTATCAGCTGCTTGTTTACTCCTAAAAGTGCATTAAAGGTTTGCACATTAGTAATAGCGCCTGCATAACCATAACCACCAACAACAGGTGCAAAATAGCCGTTGCTGTTTACGTTTACCTGTGGCCTTAAACCGGCCCTTAATCTTAAACTATCTATTTGGCTTGCCGCTATTTGATTTCTGACAGCCTTAAGTAAGGGACTGTTATTTTTTGCAAGTTCCAGGTAGTGATCAAGCGTATAAGTTTGTGCCCGGGCAGCAGTATAGGTGAGTGTGAATAATATAAAACCGAAAAACCACTTCATTAAATGAGGTATAAATGTATTTTAAACATAGCTAAACTATAGCTAAATTCTGTAAAAATTTAGGATGCTAAATGCCAATTTAAAAAGTTACAATAAAAGTGTGATAATGGGCCTGGTATTGGTAGGAGAGTGAAAAATCGAAGTTTTCGCAAATTTGTTTGCTGATGGTAAGCCCAAGCCCGCTGCCATCAGAGGTGGATGATTTATGGAATCGTGTAAAAATTTTATCATCGGGCAATGGTTTGCTATCTCCAGTGTTTTTGATAATTAAATTATGGGCTGTTAATTTAATGATAATATTACCGTTGGCATGATTGTGTCTTACTGCATTAATGACCAGGTTACTGAGCAATATCTCTATCAGATACCGGCTTGCCAGGACCTCCTTGTCCTCCAGTTCAACCGTTACCGTTATTTGCTTATCACTAAAAATATCCTCCAATTGCAAAACCATTTCTTCAATTAACAGGCGCAGGTTAATATTTTGCTGGTCGGTTAGTAACCTGTTTTCTATTTTAACCAATAGTAATAATGATTGATTAAGCCGGCTCAACCGTGCAACCGCGCTGTACAGATCATTAAGAAGTTTGCTTTGCCTGTCATTAAAGTTTTCGGATTGTATTAAGGTATCCAATTTAGAGTTGATGACCGCGATAGGGGTAAGCAACTCATGAGAAGCATTTTCTGTAAAGGTTTTGAGTTCTTTATAGTCATATTTTGCTTTGGTGGTCATTGCAGCTGCAGCCTGGTTTAACTCCACAAATTCAGTAATACGGGTAGTAGTTTGGGGTATCTCGCGGCTATCGGTAATATTGAACAGTTTTATCTCGCGTAAAATGCTATAAAAGGGCTGCCATAAACGATTTAAAATTAAACGGTTGGCAATAAGTAATACCAGCATCAACAGTAAAATAACGCCGATGGTAATGCCGAAAATGATTTGTATGAGATCTTCAGTTTCTACCTTTGATTCTACAATAAGTATCTTGTAGTATTTACCGTTTACGGTGATAGAACTGATCAGTCCGCGGCCCGACTCGTATTCATTTTTATCCCTGCGGTAATCTGTATTGATAAATTCGCGCGTTATTGAATTTGGCTTAGCCTCGCTAAAGGTGATCTGTTGATCTTTGGATTCAAATACCTGTGGTAATTGGTGGTTAAGTTTTACATAATCAAAAACCTCATCTTCCTCTACCTTTAAGGCCTTGTCATTTTGATCATTCAATATCCAGCTAATAGCCTGGTAGTAGATGATTCCGGTTATCACCATTACAACTACAGTTGTGATGATGTTTACGCGGTTATATAAGGTAAGCAGCTTCATTGGCCCGAGAATTTATAGCCCATGCCATAAGCAGCCTGGATATAATCATTAGCGCCAGCCTCTACAAGCTTTTTGCGTATGTTTTTGATGTGCGAGTAAATGAAGTCGAAATTATCGGCAAGGTCTATACCATCGCCCCAAAGGTGTTCGGCTATGGCGTTTTTGGAGACTACCTTTCCTTTATTGGCTATAAAATAAATAAGCAACGCAAATTCCTTGCGGGTAAACTTTAAAGGGGTGTCATGTACGCTTACTGTTTTGGCCTGCAGATCGATACTGATTTCGTTAAAAACCAACAGGTTGCTTCCGTTGTACATTTTACGCCTGATGATGGCAGATACGCGTGCCTTTAACTCGGATAAGTGGAATGGTTTCACCAGGTAATCATCGGCGCCTAGATCAAGGCCCTGCAGCCTGTCATCAAGCGAGTTTTTGGCGGATATGATAAGCACACCATCTGTAAAATTATTTTCTTTTAATTTTTTGAGGATGCTGATGCCATTGCCGCCGGGTAAAGTAATATCCAGCAGGATACAATCATAACGATATAACTCAACCTTGGTTAGGGCGGTAGAATAGGTAGCGGCTGTTTCACAGATATTTCCTGCTTCGGCAAAATATTCTTCAATACTTTCCCGCAGGCCTTCTTCATCTTCAATAATCAGTAATTTCATTTGGGCTATCTGTTTACTTGATATGCAACTTATATATTCCGGCTAAAGGTACCCATCCATTTTGTACACATTTTGGATTTAACCAGATTTACTACAGTTTGATAAAGCAAATTTGCGTTTATAATGTTAACGTTAAATTAAAAAATACAGGGTAAAACTTAAAATTTAAAAATTATGTGGTGGATATACGCTCTACTATCGGCTTTATTTGCCGCGCTTACTGCAATTTTTGCCAAAATAGGTATAAAAGGAGTTGATACCGACCTGGCTACCGCCATACGCACGGTAGTAATATTAATACTGGCCTGGGCTATTGTGTTGTTTAAAGGCAGCAATAAAGGGATTGAAGGTTTAACCCGCCTGAATTGGACATTCCTCATCCTGTCTGGCTGTGCAACCGGGCTATCCTGGATCTGTTATTTCCGGGCTTTGCAATTGGGTAAAGTATCCCAGGTGGCACCGGTTGATAAATTGAGCGTGGCATTGGCCATTGTTTTAGCCGTTGTGTTTTTGGGCGAACCGCTTACTTTAAAGAATGGCATTGGTGCTTTATTGATCATTGCCGGTACTTTGGTCCTGATTTTTTGAGGCACGATAGCGAGTAAAGAAACTGAGAATCAGTATGAGAGAGTGAATGTTGCTTTTGAGGCAATTTCATATTGATATATTTCCATTTAATTAATAAAAAAGGATTTTTTCTTGAGTCTTGACTCTTAACTCTTGATTCTTTTACCTCATTGTAACAAGTATGTTGATAAGTTAACCTTATTGTAACAAACACACCAGTAATCAGAATTAATCCAAAGTTTCTTTTCAAATTCGCACCCAAATCATGGATTTTTTAAGGATAATGAAAGCGTACTGTATATTATTTATTTTTATTCTGTTTACAATAAATTTACATGCTCAGGCTCCTGCCGGCAAGGGTAAAATAATTGGTAAAGTTACCGATGCTACAACCAAACAAGCGGTTGATTATGCAACTATATCTGTTTATAAACAAGGAGTTGAATCGCCATTTAACGGTATTAGTACCGATCCTAAAGGAAATTTTACGGTTGATAAAATACCTGCAGGCGAATATAAAGTTACCGCCGATTTTTTAGGTTATCAGCGTGCTACCCTGGAGCATATTATAGTTAAAGATGGGGCTGCCATCAATTTAGGCGAAATATTACTATCGCCCTCGCCGCACCAGTTAAAGGATGTAAATATTACCGCTACAACGCCAACCGTTCAAAACAAGATAGATAAAATGGTATACAACCCGCAAAACGACCTGAGTGCGCAGGGCGGGGTAGCTATCGATATATTAAAAAAGGTACCTCAGATTACTGTTGATATTGATGGCAATGTAGAGTTGCAGGGTAACGCCAATATCCGCTTTTTAATAAACGGAAAACCATCAAGCATCTTTGGCGCCAGCCTTGCCGATGCATTGGCAAGTATCCCGGCCAGCCAGATCAAAAGCATTGAAGTAGTTACCAGTCCCGGCGCCAAGTATGATGCCGCTGGTACAGGAGGTATCATCAACATTATTTTAAAAGACAGTAAAGTTGAAGGAGTAAACGGCAGCGTTAACCTATCGGCTGGTACCCGTCGCGAAAACGGGTCATTTAACCTCAATGTACGTAAAGGTAACTTTGGCGTCAATGCATTTTTTAGCGGCAACGCCCAGATTAACAGTAACTCACCGAACACGAGCAATCGTGTATCTAAAGATTCATTAGGGAAAACCACTACTTTGTTTCAGCAGGGGAGCAATAATTTTAAACGTAACGGTTATCAATCGGGCCTGAATTTTACCTGGAATATCAGCAAGCATGACGATCTTACCGCATCTGTGGGCTTCAATCATTTTGGCAATCATGGTAATGGCTTAACCAACCAGGACGAAAATACAGTAAGTGCCGACGGCACCCAACTTTCTGATCTTAAAACCCTCCGCACATCCAGCAGTAAGTTTAGCGGAACATCCACAGACGTAAGTTTAGCCTACAAAAAAACATTTGATAAAGAAGGGCAGGAGCTTGATATATTGTATTCATCCAGCTTTGGTAACAACAGTTTTAGCTCATCGCAGTTATTGCAGAATTTGCAGCCGGGCACCATACCTACAGGTATCACCAATAGCAACCCGGGCAAAGATAGGGAAACCAATATATCTGTAGATTACTCGCATCCGGTAAGTAAAAACTTTACCATCGAAACAGGTGGTAAACTCGATTTTAACCACATCAATAACAATGTAGTTACCGATACCTTGCTTAATGGCGCAACCAATGTACCCAACTATAACCAAACCTACGGCTTTACTTATGACCGTAAGATATATGCCTATTACTTATCGGCAACTACATCGGTGTTCAATAACTTTTTGGATATTAAAGCAGGCTTAAGAGACGAATACACAGTAACTACGGCCGATTTTAAGAATACAAATATTCCTAATTATAACATATTGGTACCATCGCTGGTGTTCTCACATAAAATTAGTGAATCGCAATCTGTAAAACTGAGTTATACCCGCAGGATAGAACGCCCCGATTACGGCGACCTTAATCCATTCTATAATATCAGCGATACCCACAACATCAGTACCGGCGATCCTAACCTGAAGCCTGAGCGTGGCGATAATTTTGAGTTGGGTTACAATAAATCGTTTGATAAGGGTGCAAATATTAACATAGCAGCTTTTTACCGTAAAAATACCGACGACCTGCAACGCTTTACTACTTTTTATGATACGTTGCGGATTGACGGTAGTAAATACACCAACGTATCGTTAACTAAGCGATATAATCTTGGCTCTGAAGATCGCGCGGGGATAAACATCTACGCATCGCTGCCTGTTACAAAGGAATTTAACCTGCGTACCAACATGATATTTTCTGAACGTACAAGTAATAATCCGGGTAGCCCAAGCGTAATCGGCTTTACTTACCGTTTAAACCTGAATGCCCAATACAGTTTTGGACATGATTTAAGCGCCGAGTTTTTTGGCAACTATAACTCATCACAAAAAAGCATCCAGGGCACACAACCCAAGTTTGTGTTTTACAACTTCGCGATGCGTAAAATGTTCATGAACAAAAAGGCCAGCATAGGGCTTACCGCGTCAAATCCTTTTGCTAAATATGTAAGCCAAAGTTCCACAACATATGGTGCCGGCTTTAACCAAACCAACATCAGGTATATACCGGTACAATCATTTGGTATCAGCCTGAGCTACAAGTTTGGCAAGCTTGAGTTTAAGAAGGATAAAGAAAAAGATGATAACGGCGGTAATAAACAGGATGAAGGTCCTGCTGATAAAGGAAAGTAAGGCCTAATACAACCCTTCAAAAGGAGAGGGCATTTAATTGGCTAACCAATACCCATAAAAAAAGCGATGAATTTAATTCATCGCTTTTTTTATATAAATATGTTTTCTTTTACTACCCTCAGTTTTGCAGTGGGTAGTAATGATTCTATCCGTTTTTAATCAGGATGCTCTCAATTACCAGTGTAGCATCTTCGCAGCTATCTGTAGCGGTTTCCATCGCCATAAAAACATCAGTGTATTTTATGAGTTGTATGGCATCAGTTTCATTAGCCAGCAAATCGGCAAAAGCCTCATTGTATACGGTATCAGCCTGGTATTCCAGTTTTTTTATATTGTTGCAAAGTTCAAATATGTGGGCTGAGTTACCTAAATTGTTCATGGCGTTAACAGCTTCCTGAAGCCCTTTTGTAGTTTTAAGGATAAGATCTGCCAGGCTAATAATAGGAGAAGTGATCTTAGGTACATCATACAGGTTTATCCTGCGCGATGCCATGGCTATACTATCGGCAACATCATCAATTGCAGCAGCCAGATCGCACATATCCTTGCGCTGAAAAGGTGAAATCAACATTCTGCCCGATTCTGTAAATACCTGGTGGGTAATTTCGTAACTTTTTGCCTTCAGTTTATCAACAAGTGTAAACTGAAATTTTTGTTCGTAGGTATCGGCAGAGTTTACCGCCGTGTTAAGTAAAGTTGCCATTTCGGTAGCGTTGGCAACTGCACGGTTAAATAAATCATAAAAAACCTGATTTGAATTGGGAAATATCGACATTGACTTGAACTTTTTATGACTTTTTAAATGACAATTAAGTTAAAAGCGTGTATACTAATTAATTAGCGCCCACTATGCACATATATTTATGCGGCTAAATGTAGCTATTAATTTGCAGTGAAAAGTCATGTAATTGTTAACTCAATGTTAATTAAATGTTATCAAATTTAAGTGTGTTTGCATTGTGTTTTCAACTACTATATACCGGTAAGGTAAATAAATTATATGTAACAATTGCTTTGCGCTAAAACAATATTGCTCTTAAATATATTGTTAACTTATATAAGTTAAATATCATGAAATCCGCTGATAAACACTATAGATTTATAAACAGTAAAACTGGTTATGCAATTTATTACTACTCACTAAGCAGCGACCTCACTACAGAAGAGATCAAAAAGGAATTGCAAGCGATAAAAAACCGCGTGGCAATTCAGAATCACATTTATTGCGAAACTGTGTATTGGGAGGAGATACGGGAAAATGCAGATTTTAATATGGATACGATTTAATGAATTATATACCAGTATTTTAATTTGTTTTTGTGTGCGGAAATTAGGTATATTTAATTGCCAATTATAAACCCATTTCTATTTGCCATTTCCTGCATGAAAAAGTTACTATTTGCACTTTTGTGTACAACCTGTTTTTATATACCAGCTTTTTCGCAAGGCGTTAAACAATCATTATCATTGGATGATATTGTTTCGCGTTTGCAAACCCTATCAACAACAAAAGCTATTGAAAAGGTATACCTTCACTTTGATAAAGCCCTTTACAACGCCGGCGATACAATGTTTTTTAAAGCCTACGTTACGCTGGGCGAACAACATCAGTTATCAAAATTAAGTGGCGTTCTGCACGTCGATTTGGTAAATGCCGCCGATTCGCTGGTGCAAAATATATCATTACAAGTTACTAATGGCTTAACCTGGGGCGATTTTGCGTTACCAGCCAGGCTGCCAAAAGGCATTTATCATGTAAAGGCGTATACCAAATGGATGCTTAATAACGCCGATCCAGGCATATTTGATCAGCCAATAGCAGTTAACAGTGCTGTGCCCGCCACCGCGGTATTGGCAACACGGAAAAATACAGACACCCATAATAAGTTTGACATTCAGTTTTTTGCCGAGGGCGGAACTTTTGTTAACGATATACCGGTTAAACTCGCGTTTAAGGCTATTGACCATAATGGGCAGGGCGTAAATGTTAAAGGAGTAGTTGTTGATAACCTAAACGCAGAAGTGACTAAGTTTGAAGCCAAACACCTGGGTATGGGCGTTATTTACATTACCCCGGTTGAAGGAAGAAGCTACAAGGCAAACCTCACTTATGCCGATGGCACCAAAGCCGTTATTGATTTACCTAAAGCTGATAGTAAAGGGATGACCTTGCTGGTAAACAATGATAAGCCAGATAAGCTGATGATAGAAATTAATGCAAATAGACCTTACTATCTTGAAAATAAGAATAAAGAAATAGGCGTTGTTATTTATTCAAACGGATCGGTACGTTCACTTAAAACAACACTTGATAACCAGGTGCTTGATATTAATCTTGATAAAAAGGATTTCCAAACCGGTTTAGTGCAGGTTACCCTGTTTTCTAAAACCGGCGAACCTATGAATGAGCGCCTTTCGTTTATACAAAACAATGATATTATAAATATACAAACCGGCACTGATAAGGCTGCTTACCAGGCAAGGGGTAAAGTACATGTTACTGTTAGTGCAAAAAAGGATGATAAACCTGTTACAGGTTATTTCTCGGCATCGGTTATTGATGCTACCCGGATACCGGTGAATGAAAGTGCCGAAACTACCATATTAACCAATCTTTTATTAACATCGGCTTTGCGGGGATTTGTTGAGCAGCCCAATTATTATTTTGCCAATGTTACCAGTGATACACGTGCCGATCTGGATATATTGATGCTTACACAAGGATACCGCAGGTTTGTTTGGAAACAATTGCTTGGCGACGATGCCAAAATGGCCTCAACTTATCCTGTTGAAAAAGGACTGGATTTATCAGGTACGGTAAAAACTATGGCTGGGGCGCCGGTTGCTAATGGGAGCGTTACGTTGCTTACCCAAAACGGGGGCACTATGTTAAACCAGGTAACTGATGCCAATGGCAGGTTTACTTTTGCAAATTTGATTTACACAAGCAATACCTCATTTGTAATTCAAGCTAAAACAGAAACTGGGAAGAGTAATACGCAAATCATAATAGACCAGCCCGAAAAAGTTAATATCACAACAATTAATAGCCAGGGTTTAGCTGATGACGTTGCTCTTAAAAACAATGGTAAACCCCTCGCTTCAACTACGTTCATGGCAGATGCAAGCGGGAAATCATTGAAGGAAGTGATTATTAAAGATAAATATTTAGAATCTCACAATAACACAATTGATCAGTTTAAAGATCAAACAGGAATATCTCGCGGCCTGGAGGGCCACTTACCCGGGGTGGCATTAATGGGCGGTGTGCCGTATTTAAGGGAAAGAGTTGGTTTAACAGGAGCAGGCCCCATGTTGGTGATCATAGATGGCGCGCAGTCAAGTTCAAATATTGATAACTTAAGTGTAGCTGATGTAGCAAGTGTTAAAATGCTTAAAAATGTTGATGCTGCTATTTATGGTTCCCAGGGAGCCAATGGGGTTTTATTAATTACAACAGTTAAAAATAAGGGATTGCCTGTAAATAAAAAGATTTCACCGGGGTTGCTTTCCTATGCTCCTAAAGGATTTTATAAAGCACGTGTATTTTATTCGCCCGTTTATGGTGGTTCGGCTACCCAAAGTAATAAACCTGATGAGCGCAGCACAATATACTGGAACCCTGATATTGTTACGGATAAAGATGGTGGCGCTTCATTTGATTTTTACAATGCAGATGGCAAAGGTAATTACCGTATAGTAGTTGAGGGGATAGACGAAAACGGTAATGTAGGCCGCAATGTTTATACTTATAAGGTGGAGTAAAAGGCTAAATAAAAAACCCCTGCCTTGAGGCAAAAGGGTTAAAAAAAACCACAACAATTGTTTAACCTTTTGGCCATTTTAACCTTAAGGTCAATTCCTAATTGCAATGTGGCCGTCTCATTATTTATAACATTACTATATATCAACTGTTTTTTAATTGAAATATTTTTTACAAAAGCAATTAAGTTTTATTTACTCCGTTAATTGCTACCAGAACAAATTTCGCCCTATATTTATACCAAATAAATCATGAGAAATACTATGAAAAGATCTATTAAAATGAAAGCAGCATTGCTTTTTGTATTTGCGCTGTTTATAAGCAGCCTAACATTTGCCCAGGATAAAAAGCCAGCAAGCCCGCATGATAGCACAAGTGCTAAAGTAGCTGGTTCGTTAATTAAAATTAAATACGGAAGTCCTTATGTAAAAGGTCGTAAAGTACTGGGCGAATTGGTGCCTTTTGGTAAGGTATGGCGTGCAGGAGCCGATTCGGCAACCAGTATTACAACAAGTAAAGCTATTAAAGTTGAAGGTAAAACACTTCCGGCCGGCCGTTATGCCTTCTTTGTAATTCCGTCAGAAAGCGGTACCTGGACTCTTATTTTTGATAAAAACCCAAAACAATGGGGCGCCTATACTTATAAAGAAGCTAATGATCAGTTAAGGGTAACGGTTAAAGGGAAGACAGCTCCTAAAACCGAAAGCCTTATTTATACTATTACACCAAAAGGCTTCAGCTTAAAATGGGATACTTTTGAGGTTCCTGTTTCAATAAAATAAGTGTAATAAAATATCGATACACAAAAAAGCTCCTTAACCGGAGCTTTTTTTGTGTATCGATATTTAACTTGTTACATCCAGCTGCCTTCTATAATTTTAACAACCTTCAATTAGCCTTATATTTACTTAATGCGTACCCTAATCAGCAAAAAACCATTATTAAAAAGAATCATAATTATATTGTTGCTTACGTTGGCTATTTTTCTGTTAATGCAGCTTGGCAATCATCCGGCATGGGTTGAACGCTATTATTCTGGTGGGTTTTATAAGCTTATCTGCTGGATATTTCATCCCATATTAAACCTGTTTCCTTTTAGTGTAGGCGATTTGTTATACACCGCAATTGTAATTGCTATAATTTTTGGTGTTATCAGGATGATTAAGCTGCTATTTAAAAAGCAGTTTAAAATTGTTGGTATGCATTTTTTGGGATGGGTTATAGGTGTACAGGCGGGCATACTTGTTTTTTATTTGTTTTGGGGGATGAATTATTTTAGGCCATCGGCAGCTGAGCGCCTTAATCTAAGAGATACAGCTTTCACTACCGCCGACCTCAAGGCTGTAACTAAATTGTTGATAGATAGCGCCAATATTTGCCGTGCACGTGTCACAGCCGCAGATTTAGCGCAGAGCAATAGCGCCATTTATAAAACCGCCGTTAATGCAGTGAGTTCGTTATCTGCCGATTCAGCTAACTTCAGGGCCTTTCATCCCGGAATTAAGCCATCTATGATTACATTTTTTATGAACTATATTGGTACCTCGGGTTATTATAATCCTTTTACAACAGAGGCGCAGATTAATTATGAAATGCCTGTTTTTAACCGGCCCTTTGTTGCCTGTCATGAAATGTCGCACCAGGTAGGTTATGGAGCCGAAGATGAGGCTGATTTTGCCGGGTTTATCATCGGCATTAAATCACATGATCGTTTGCTGCGCTACTCAGCCTATCATTTGGCAGTTGATGAGTTTATGCACACATTGCGCCGCCGGGATACCGTTGCCCACAAAGAATTAAAGGCGATGATATCAAAAGATGTTCACCAGGATTTTGTAACCGAACGTGCCTACTGGATGGCTTACGAAAATAAACTCAGCGCTATTAGCAGTGTTTTTTATGATAACTTTCTGAAGGCTAATAACCAACCCCAGGGTTTGGGAACTTATAACCGGATGGTGTTACTGGTTATGGCCTGGGAGCGCAGCCATTGGTCGCCAGTCATTAAACATTAGGGATGGGTTGTTGAGTTAAAGCGATCACTTGTTGATCAGTAAAAAAAATGCGTTCCGTATCTCACCCCGGAACGCACTGCAATATCATGTCTCAAATGATATTGTATCAACTAAACCTCAGATCTCATATAAAATGAACATCCAAGCTCTTATATATTTACTGCTATTAATAACCAGTAAACAAAAAATTTATTACTTTGTGTTTGCGCCCTAATAATGGCGAATATTCAGACCTGGTTTCAAAAGAATTATGAATAATTGAAAAGAAACGTAGGTGTGATGTGAATATTGTGTTTAAAAGCTCAAATTTACTTCATATTATTAATATTTCGCTATTGATTTTCAATCTAATTGATTAGACACACGGGTAAAATTATTGTTACCATGAAACATAATTTAATTTTCGTTTTAATATTTTCTCCTTTCATTGTATTTGCTCAGAAATTTAACCAGGAGGCAATACAGAGGGCTAAAGTACATGCCAATGCAGTAACCATTATTCGTGATAATTATGGTGTGCCACATATTTATGGCAAAACGGATGCTGATGTGGTTTTTGGGTTGATGTATACCCAGTGCGAAGATAATTTTAAAGGCATTGAGCGCAATTATCTTTATCAGCTTGGCAAACAAACCGAGGTTGATGGCGAAAGTAGCCTCGCTATAGATATACAGCTTCAGTTGATAGCTGACAGTGCCGATGCTATCAGGGATTATAAAACAAGTGCGCCTGCTTTCAGGAAATTGCTGGATGCCTTTGCCGATGGGATAAACTATTACCTGTATAATCATCCCGAGGTGAAACCTAAAGTATTTAAACATTTTGAACCATGGTATGCCCTAATGTTTACCGATGGCAGTGTGGCTGCAACCGAAACGGGAGGGATTAAACTGGAAGAAACGAAGGATTTTTACGCTGATGGCGGCGAAAAGCTGGGCGCTGTACCCAATCACCCCGGAAAAGCCTATGAGTTTGTAAATGAACGCGAAACCGGGTCAAACGGTTTTGCCATATCGCCATCCAAATCGGCATCGGGGCACGCTTTACTTTACATCAACCCGCATGTTCCGTTCTACTTTCGCAGCGAGGTAGAGTTAGTGAGCCAGGAAGGCTTGCATGCTTATGGCGCTGTTACCTGGGGGCAGTTTTTTATTTACCAGGGATTTAACCAGCATTGCGGCTGGATGCACACCAGCAGCTATGCGGATGTAGCCGACCTTTATGCAGAAAAGATGGTAAAAAAAGACGGCCAATGGTTTTATGAATATGATGGAGTGCTTAAACCGGTAACTATCCGTAAACTGGCCATTAACATAAAAAATGGCGATAAAGTTGAACAAAGAACAATAACAGCGTATTATACCCATCATGGTCCGGTATTAGGAAGCCGTGACGGTAAATGGTTGGCGTTAAAGGCCAATAACAGATCATACAACGCCTTGCTGGAGTCATGGCAAATTACAAAAGCCAACACGCTTGCAGAGTATAAAAAAGCGATGGACCTTGTATCAAATGCTACCAATAGCACAGTTTATGCTGATGATAAAGGCAATACTATTTTTTGGTATGGTAACTATATTCCTAAACGCAATCCAAAATATGATTGGAGTTTGCCGGTTGATGGCAGTACTTCTGCAACAGAGTGGCAGGGTGTTCATCAGCTTAAAGATATAATTACAACTACAAATCCTGCTACCGGCTGGATCCAGAATTGTAACTCAACGCCATATACAGATGCCGGTGCAAGCAGTCCTGATAAAAATAAGTACCCGGTTTATATGGCGCCCGATGGCGAAAATTACCGCGCTATAACAGCCATCAATATATTGAAAAATGCCGATCACCTGACGCTTGATGGCCTCATAGCTAAAGGCTATGATCATTACCTGGCTGCCTTTGATGATTTGCTGCCACCTTTATTTAAAGCTTATGATAATGCGCCGGATTCGATAAAAAAATCACTTGCCGAGCCCATAAATATGTTGCGACAGTGGGATAAACGTACAGCCGCAAATTCAGTAGCCACCGCGTTGGCCATAGAGTGGGGCACTTTGATGGTGAAATTGCTTCCGCCACCCAAAACAGACCAGCAAAGTACCTTTATTACCCAGCGCATAAAATTACTTGCCGAACAAACCCCTGGCAGCCAGCAATTGGCTATTTTAACAGCTGTTATGAAAACCCTGCAAAGTAAGTTTGGCACCTGGCAGGTACAATGGGGCGATATGAACCGATACCAGCGCCCCGCGGATGGTATCACGTTTGATGATAAGCTGCCGAGTATCCCGGTGGGCTTAACCGGGTCTGGATTTGGACAGCTACCCTCTTTTCAAAGCCGTACGATGAATACGTTGAAGCGGTACGGCTACTCGGGCAACAGCTTTATAGCAGCTGTTGAGTTTGGACCAAAGATAATAGCAAAAAGCATCATGACCGGCGGCCAATCATTTGACGCGGCATCTAAAAATTTTACCGATCAGGCTGCGGGCCTCATTGATGGTAAATTTAAAGATGTTTTATTTTATAAAGAGGACGTGCTTAAACATGCTCAAAGAACCTATCATCCGGGTAATTGATTAAATTGTTTTAAAAAGTATATTTGGATACGATATTAAAATGAAAAAATACCTGTTTTTAGTGTTAACGTGTTTTTGCTGCGTTGATCTGTTCGGCCAGAGTGTAACTGTTAATGACCTTACCAATTTAGTAAACCTTTCAAATGCCGACGCTCATAATTACCTGGTATTATCAAAGGGATTTAAGAAAGAGTACACACAGGATGTTGGCGGCAATATAGTTGAGCATTTACACAAGGGTGGGCCGGTAAATAAGGGCGAGGCTGTAGTGATAGGTATTGGTACTAAACTGAGCAGCGGCACTATATTACGTACGGTTACGTATACATCGGCAATTACTAAGGATATTTTCAACCTGATAACGCAGGCCAAAAGGCTTGGCCTGGATATGAAGTTTCAGGGGGCAGATTCTGTGAATAATATCTATCTTTTTGATAATGATTTTTTTCATATCGTGATGCTCATCAGTCGTGATAATTCTTCGGGTTCTGTTGAGGTAAAACAAAAAGAATATTTAGGCTTTGATTAATTAAGATATCGGCTCAGTAACAGCGTCGTTGCTGCACAAATTCCATTCAGCTTTATTATATTGCGGTACCAACTATAAAGCTTATGGAAACTATTAGTCGCAAAAAATTTATTGCTGCCGCTACTATGGCTACTGCCGGTATGGCATTCGGCTTAAACGCATTGGGTAAGGATAGGGTAGGGCCGGAGATCGTAAGTGATAACCAACCCGCAACGCAATCATCTGCGAGAGAAAAAATTAAAGTAAGCATATTTTCCAAACATCTGCATTGGCTTAATTATACCGATATGGCATCATTAGCTGCCAGTATGGGCTTTGATGGCGTAGATATTACCGTAAGGCCGGATGGACATGTGTTGCCCGAAAATGTAGCTGTTGATTTACCAAAGGCCGTAGCGGCTGTGGAGAAGGCCGGTTTAAAGGTATATTCAATAGTAACCAATATCAAATCGACAGATGAAAAATATACACATGATATTTTAAAAGCTGCATCTGCATTGGGGATAAAATATTACCGTACGGCCTGGTTTGATTATGATAAAAACATCAGTATCCCCGAAAACTTAAAAGTAATCAGTGGCCAGTTCGCGGCTTTAACCAGCTTAAATAAACAATATAAAATACATGGAGCCTATCAAAATCATTCCGGAGAACTGTTTGGCGCTTCTGTTTGGGATCTTTGGCTGGCGATGAAGGATCTTGACCCCAATTTGATAGGCTGCCAATATGATATCAGGCATGCCACTACCGAAGGCGCCGATACCTGGGCAACGTCAATGCAATTGCTGATCCCCCATATTAAAACCATCAACGTAAAAGATTTTTACTGGGAGAAAAAGGATGGAAAATGGCAGGTAAAAAGCGTGCCATTGGGCGAGGGAATGGTTGACTTTAAAAAGTACTTCGCGATGCTTAAGCAATATCAAATTAATGGTCCGCTAAGTTTGCATTGCGAGTATGATCTTGGCGGCGCGCAGGATGGTGCAAGGAATTTAACTATTAGCAAAGAGGCTTTTACGGCTGCAGTACAAAAAGACTTAACTACTTTGAGGGGATGGCTGAAAGAAAATGATCTATAGCGCCGGCAGTAATTTTAAGGGTAACTTAAATATTCCTGAAAAAAACAATTTGTAATTGTAACAGGTTTATTACTATATTTATATGAAGTAAACAGTTCTTTTTAACCCAATAAAACGGCTGTTAACTAAATCAATTTTAACCTTTAAAATGGAGGCTGTGATGAACTTAGTTCATAAAATAGAAAACTGGGGCGATACTCATCACCCTAAAATTCTTGATCTTGTCCGTATAGCACTTGGCGTATTTTTGCTATTAAAAGGCATTGCATTTATGCAAAACACAGCATACCTCAGGCACCTTATTGAAGACCAGGATGTAGTAGACCTATCACCAACATTGTTGATGATTTTGGTTTACTATGTAACTTTTGCCCACATGGTTGGTGGCATACTGATAGCTCTTGGCATATATACCAGGCTGGCGTCCATTATCCAGATCCCGATTGTTTTAGGCGCTGTATTTTTAACCAGTATTTTTCAGGAACCCATAAACACCATGGCCTGGCCATCTATTACGGCACTCATCCTGCTTGTAATATTCATTATCCTTGGCTCGGGACCGATTTCTTTAGATAGATATTTGGCATCGGAATGATTTTAGATGTGCAGATTTCAGATTACAGATGTGCAAATTATTTTGGTATGCATTCTTGCCATCTCATCATTACTTTATGATTGTTAATTGAAATCCAATTAATCTGCACATCTGTAAGCTAAATTCGCACATCTGCTTCCGGCGATCATCTGCACATTTGTAATCTGAAATCTGCACATTTGAAATCTGCACATCTGAATCAATACTCCACCACGAGTTCATCCACGTAGCACCATAACCAGCGCTCGCCGGGCTCGGCAGAGATTACTACCGGGTGACCTGTGGCTTCAAAATGTTTGGTCATGTGGGTATTTGGCGAGCTATCGCAGCAAAGCGTTACACCGCAGGTTTGGCAGGTACGCAGGTGCATCCACGATGAATGTGTTTTCATACATTCCTCACATACATAATCCTGTGGCTGTTTTATATCGGTAACAGCCTCCAGGTGCGGGCAAATTTCATCCTCTTGCATAAATTTAAACTTCAGCTAAATATTTGTGTACAAAACTAATAGCCATAGAGCCTTCGCCTACGGCAGATGCTACCCGGTTCATTGCCCCCGCACGAACATCGCCCGCAGCAAATATGCCAGAACAGCTGGTTTCCAATAAAAATGGATCTCTTTTAAGTTTCCATATTTTGTTGAAGTTTTCATAGCTGCGCAACTCACGTCCGGTTTCAATAAAATCCTTGTTGTTTTTAATAATGTCGAGTTTTATCCAATCGGTATAGGGTTTGGCACCAATAAATATGTATAAGGCTGCGGCTTTGTTAGTAACTGTTTCCTGCGTTTTGCAGTTTTTTAAAGTCAATTTTTCCAGACAGTTACTTCCGTGCGCCTCTATAATTTCGGTGTCGGGTACAATTTCTATATTGGGTGTTTCAATTATCTGGGTTATCAGGTAGGCCGACATGGTTGGCACCAGGTCTTCCCGACGGATGACTATATGTACCTTATCGGCATATTTTGAAAGGTGCATAGCCGCCTGGCCAGCAGAATTTCCTCCGCCAATCACATATACATTTTTACCGGTACAGGCCGATGCTTCGGTAGTTGCCGCGCCATAATAAATGCCCGCTCCGGTAAAGTTTTCAACCCCTTTAACTTCCAGTTTGCGGTAATCAACGCCGGTTGTAATCACCACAGTACGGCTGATGATCTCGGGCCCATCATCCAAAATAATGGTTTTATAACCATCTTTTTGTTTGATATCGCTAACAGATTGCGGCGACAAAAATTCGGCACCTAAACGCATAGCCTGGCTAATGGCACGGCGGGTTAAATCGGCACCACTTAAACCTGCCGGAAAGCCAAGATAGTTTTCTATACGTGAACTGGTGCCTGCTTGTCCACCAGGTGCTTTACGTTCAATCAGTAAGGTCTTTAATCCCTCGGATGCGCCATAAACAGCAGCGGCAAGCCCAGCAGGCCCGGCCCCAATAATTACCACATCGTAAACATCAGTAAGTGTTTGCGGGTTTTTATCAAGTTTTGCCGCTATGCCTTGTATTGACGGTTTTTCTAAAAAGCTTCCATCTTCAAAAAAAACGGTAGGTAGGCAATCTGTTGTAAGGCTATTGAGCGCTAATAAACTACCGGCATCAACGTTCCTCTCAATATCTAACCAGCGGTAGGGTATCAGGTTACCTGCCAAATAATCTTTGATCACGTGTGATTGTGGTGAAAATTGATAGCCGATTACTTTTACACCCACAAACTCAGGAATATAATTGTTTTGCCAGTCGTCAAGCAAATCATTTATTACCGGGAAAAGTTTTTCCTCTGGCGGATCCCATGGTTTCATGAGGTAGTAATCAAGCTGCACATCATTAATAGCTTTAATGGCGGCTTCGGTATCTGAGTAGGCGGTAAGCAGTACGCGCTTAGCATCAGGGAATATTTTTTTTGCTTTCTCTAAAAATTTAACACCTTCCATTTCGGGCATGCGCTGGTCGCATAGGAACAGGGCTACCACATCCGAGCCGTTTTTTAGCTCGGTAAGGCTTTCAAACGCTTCATTTGCCGATGTTGTACTCAGTATTTTGTACTCTTTACCGTATTGCGATCTGAGATCGCGGCTGATTGACCGGAGTACCTGCGGATCATCATCAATTGAAAATATTATTGGTTTACTCATGGTGGATTGCTACAGGTAATTTTTAATTTTTATTCTTGAAAAGTGTTGCTATCCATCAATCAGGAAGCAAACACTAAATTCGGTGTATCCGGGCTTTGATTTTACTTTGATAGAGCCACGGTGCTGTTTTACTATTCGTTGTACTACCTCAAGGCCCATCCCGGTACCTTTGCCCATATCTTTAGTAGTAAAAAACGGATCAAAGACCTGGCCCTGGATATCTTCGGGAATGCCCAGGCCATCATCAATTATAAAAACCTCCACAAATTCGCGGTCGCGGCGGGTTTTGATAGTCAACGTACCTTTGCCTGCCGGTTCCATGGCATCAAGGGCATTATCTATGAGGTTTGTCCATACCTGGTTAAGTTCGCCTATCAGCGCCTTAACTTCAGGCAAAGTTCGGTCAAAATCTTCAACAACGGTTATATTTCCTTTTCTTATTTTGTAACCCAGCATGGTAAGCGTGTTGGTAATGCCAATGTGGATATCGGCATACTGCTTGTCCTGGCCCCTGTCCATGTGGGTAAAGGTTTTAACAGAACTCACCAGTTCGGCTATCCGCTTTGATGATTCCTGGATATCCTCTATCATTTTTTCGGCAACCAGTTTACTGCTTATCCAGTTGATAATGGTTGATAAAAATTCTTTAGGGATATGCTTTTTTAAAGTCTCGAGGCTATTGGCGTTAAATTTAAAATCAACGAAACTTTCGGCAATATCGTAACCGTTTTCAATTTCGTTGTCATCGAGCCAATCGTTTATTTCATCTTCAAGCTGGGTACGTTGTTTAAGGCTTAAGCGGGCTTTACCTTTGTTTGATAATACCTTAAATAATTCGTTGGTTACCCCATCAACCTGTTCACTATCCATTTTAATGGCGAACATGCTTTTAAGGTTTTGCGGTACTAAACGCAGGTGTTTGCTTAAAGAAATAGAATCGCGTACAATGGCCGATGCCGGGTTATTAAGCTCATGCGCAAGGCCGGCTGATAGCTTGCCTAAAGCCATCATTTTTTCGTTTTGCTGTTGCAGGGCAGTAAAATCACGTACACGGGTAGTCATGATATGTACCAACGCCTGGGTAAGCTCAAAATGACCTTTTATCATTTCATTTATCCGCTCGGTAGGGAAACTGAGCACATGCAGCTCGCCTATAGCTTCTGCATAGCCTTTGGAAATTAAACCACGGGAGAAAGGCAGATAGCCTGTAATACTACCCGGCCCAACATTTACAAAATCCCTGCGCCCCCTGCTTTGCAGCATATAAAAACGCATACTACCTTCAATGATAATATGTGGCCCTGTCATTGGCTTTCCAGGCTCATTTAACATGGTGCCATTTTCATATACGTGATATTCACAACTATCTATCAGCCATTGCAGCTGATCATCCGGGACATTTACTAAAGCCTCAAGCGATTTAAGCCAGGATACGGTTACCTCTTGCATGAAATAAAATTAGGGATTATTATTTAATTGTTGAATGGCAGGGGAAAAAATTGCAAAACGATGTTGTCCGGACCGGGATTTAGGGGATTAAGGGATAGGCAGGATTTCTTTTTTATGTGACGCAATATTTTGCATATCCTATCATGTGAAAGAGGACACGGGATGCTTAAAAATGCGAAAATCCTGTAATCTGATTAATCGGTTTAATCCCGGTTCAGAAAAATTCTGTTTACACCCACTTGCTTAAAAATGCGCCAAAGGCTTCTTTATACTGATCGCCAACGGTTATGTTCACCTTTCCAATTTGGAGGGCATTACGGGTGATTGAGTTAATTTTATCTAACGATACGATGAAGGAGCGGTGCACCCGCATAAAGCGTTTTGCCGGTAGTTTTTCTTCCAGCGCTTTTAAGCTGGTGAGCGAAAGCAGGGGCTTTTCTATATCCTGCAGATATACTTTTACATAATCTTTTAAACCCTCAATGTATAATATATCTTTAAGCGCTATGCGCACCAGTTGATATTCAATCTTTAAAAACAGGTAATCGTCTTCAATACGGTGTTCCGCTGCCGCCGCGGGTGCAGGTGTAACTTTGGTTGATCGCTGTAATAATTCAACATACGTTAGCGCTTTATTTGCCGCGTGCAAAAACTCTTCATAATTAAAGGGTTTAAGCAGGTAATCTAATGCATCAACCTTGTATCCCTCCAACGCAAACTGATTATACGCCGTGGTGAAAATAATGCGGGGTTTGTTGGCGCCGCGACTATCCAACACACGCGCCAGCTCAATGCCGTTTAAATTGGGCATTTGTATATCAAGGAAAATAAGATCAACCTTTTGATCCTGTAAGCCAACCAGCGCCTCAACCGCGCTGCTGTACCTGCCCGTAAGTTTTAAAAAAGGTGTTTGCTCAATAAAGGCACAAACCAGGCCAAGGGCCAGCGGCTCGTCATCAACGGCTATGCAATTTAATATCATGACAAGTTGAGGGTTAGGTGAACTTTATAAGTATTAGCAGTAGTATCCTCCTTAAGATCCAGCGTGTATTTACCGGCATAAAGCAAATCAAGCCTGCGGATGGTATTGGTAAGGCCAATGCCCTTGTTTTCTTCCAGGTTGGCATTATTGTCTTTATAGATGCTGTTCTCTACACGTAATTCCAGCTTTTCGGCATGCTGTTCCACGCTGATGAGTATACTGCTGGGCAATGTGGCGCTGATGCCGTGCTTAAAAGCATTTTCAACAAACGGTAAAAATATCATGGGGGCAACAGTCATGTCATTTACCGTAGCGGGCGAATTGAAGGTTACCGTTACCTTATCTGTAAGCCTTAGCTCCATAAGGTTGATATAATCTTTTATAAAGGCTATTTCCTGGCTCAGCAAAGCAGTGCCGTGCTGGGTATCGTACAATACGTACCGCATCATGCGCGAAAGCTGGTGTATTGCCTTGCGGGATGTTTCGGCATTAATATGTGTTAAGGCATAAATGTTGTTCAGTGTATTGAAAAAGAAATGCGGGTTGATCTGCGCTTTCAGGAACGATAACTCCGAACTGATCTTGTCCTGCTCCAAAGCTTCGCGCAGCCTGATATCGCTTTGCCATTTTTGTATGGCTGTTATGCTGGTACTTATGCCCAACACCAGTGCCATTATAAAGATAATTGCATAGTCAAAAATGCGATTTTTATCGCCATGCCTTGGTTGCCCATGTTTGTGAATAGCAGTATCCATCAATTGGTGCATATTGAGCGAACGATCAAAAAAGTTGTTCAATACAAGTACCGTTGCAATAAGGACAATTACAAACACAAAGTACATTCCTGTGCGATTTTTTAATAAGTATGCAGGTACAAGTACAATAGAGTTGACATAAAATGAAGCTACCAGCATAATAATGATCAAGGCCTGCTTTATCCAGAATTGGTAGGGCAACACAATATCCCATGTAAGCGGCTGGTACAAAAACAACGAGAAACCCAGTACCACCCAGGTTAATATATGGATAAGGATAGTAATAGTATTACTTTTTGATTTAAGACTCATTTAGCAGGTTAATTACTGGCTGTAGCCGATAAATTTAATTAATTATTATACAAAGGACGAATAGACAACGGAACAAAGAATTTTTAGATAAAAGAAGGGGATTTACAAAATTAGGCAGGCAAAAGATACATCACATTTTTGAACACCGGGTTATCAAGCACGTTCAATCGTGTTTTATCCTTTGGCCAATTTTCAAAATTCCGTTGCCTGATAGTCCCTTTTTCAAAAATCCCTTCAATATTACAAATCAATATGAATGCAATGCAATCATAATCGCCGAAGAGACAAAATTTACCGATAGATGGATGGAATTTCCCGTTGAAACTGATTGCAGAGCATCCATTACTTAAATACAGGGCTTTATAGGGGAAAAAGCATGCTTTTGTCTACGTTTATATAGCCCCCGTCTATTCTGTTTTTTATAACGCTGCTGATGCTATTGTTTTGTGGCTGTTCAATAAGCCCATACAATGAAATTTATCTGCCTTTTAATAGCCTCATCACTAATAAGCCTTAGCACCTTTGCCCAAACGGGCAGGCAGGTTACCGGCATTGTAAAAGACTCAACCGGCGTAACCCTGGCTGGTACTACTGTTAAGCTTTTAACGGCAACTGACAGCAGTATGGTAATAACCGATAATAAAGGCGGATTTACATTTAACAATGTAAAAGTTAACCAGTTTAGCCTGGTTTTAAACTCCATTGGCTACCAGCCATTAAAGCGCCGGTTTATTTTAGATAAGGCCAATACGCCGGCGGTGCTTAATCCCGTCATCTTAAAAAATGATACCTACATGCTTAACACGGTAACTATTGCCGATGTAAACCCGGTAAAATTAAAAGAGGATACCGTGGAGTTTAATGCAAGCGCATACAAGGTGCGCGATAACGCCCCCGTTGAAGATGTAATAAAGAAATTGCCGGGTGTGGATGTGGATAAAGACGGCAACATCACCGCTCAGGGTAAAAGCGTAACCAAGGTAAGGGTGAACGGCAAAGACTTTTTTGGGGGCGATGTAAAATCGGCTACTAAGAATTTGCCCGCAGATATTGTACAAAACATACAGCTTATTGATGATTACGGCGACCAGGCAAATTTAACAGGAGTGAAAAGCGGTGAACCCGAAAAGATATTGAACATTACCATTAAGCAAAGTAAAAATTACGGATATTTTGGGCAGGCCAGCTTAGGCGGGGGCAGGGATGCCATACCGGGTATAGCAAACAGTAAGGAGGGAGACCGCTTTGTGGCATCGGCCAATGTATTTAGTTTTAGTGGCGACAGGCAGCTTGCATTTTTGGGCAATTTAAATAACACCAATACCAACCTGTTCAGCTTTGGTGGGGGTGGGCCAAGGGGCGGCGGTCCGGGTGGCCCGCCGGGAGGGAACAGCAGTAATGCTAACGGCATAACAACCGCCCGCTCATTCGGATTTAATTATCGTGATAGCTGGGGTAAAAAAGTTACCGCCTATGGTAGTTATAGTTTCGCCAACAACTCGGTATTTACAATAAGCAATACTATTCAAAACAACATATCGGCAACAAACCTAAGCACCAATACCAATAACAATACCCAAACCGACGAAAAGCTTAACCATAGGTTTAACTTCAATATTGAGTATAAGCCAGATACGGTTAATTACATCAAAATTACACCATCATTTGCCTATGCAAGGGTAAATACCACACAATTAGGCAGCAGCCTTTTGGTTAATAATTCCGAAACGGTATCAAACTATAACTTTAATACCATGAGTAACCAAAGCGAGCCCAATTATGGAGCAAACGTTTTATTTAACCATCGTTTTAGCAAGCGTGGCCGTAATTTTAGCATTAATGTAGGGGCGGGGTCATATCGTATTGATAAATTTCAAAACCCGGTTTATACTTATATTGATGGAGCGGCAAACGCGCCTTTAAACCAGTTTATTAACACCAACAGCCGTACTGATAGTGTGGGTACCAGTGTTTCGTTTTTGGAGCCGGTAAGTAAAAAAGGATACCTTGAACTTACCTATGCCTATCATTATGCCTATACCACTGCCGATAAATTGACAGATACCCTTAACGTTGATGGCATAACCAGAAACCAATACGATTTATTGAGTAACAATTATACATCTACTTTTATTACCAATCGCTTTGGCTTAAACTTTCGCTATATCGATAAAAAATACAACTACACTTTGGGAGTAGTAGCTCAGCCTACTATATTGCGCGGCCGGTCATTAATGAGTGCGGCAAGCGAGCCAACAGATAGCCATACCTTTAATTTTGCACCCAATGCCAGGTTTATTTACAACTTTTCGCGCAATCAATCATTAAGCTTCAACTATAATGGCAGCAGCAGTCAGCCAACCTATACCGAGTTGCAGCCAGTTACTGATTTCAGCAACGCGTCATATCCGGTTGAGGGTAATCCCGATTTGAAACCCGAGTTTAATAACAACCTATCCATAAAGTATAACAAGTTCAACTTCGAGACTGGAAATGTGTTTTTTAGCAATTTATCGTTTACTGCTACCGATAATAAAATTGTAGCCAATAGCATCACTTATCCCAAAAACTATGCGCCAAACAGTAAACTGGCAGGTAGTATTTTAACCCAATATTTAAATGCCGATGGCTATTACTCGGCACAGGGGTTTTATGTGTTTGCCAAACCCTGGGAAAAAAGAAAATATAATTTATTCTTTATAGGCAACATTGCTTACAACAATAACATCTCTTATATCAGTAATGTTGATTCGGCAAGTTATTTAATGACAACACAAAAAAATATAGCTAAAAACCTGGTACTATCCCAAGGGGTAAAGTTTCGTGTAAGTATTGAAAATGTTATCGATGCGGAAGCCAGTACTACTTATAGTGTAAACAAATCAAATAATTCGCTTACGCTGGCTAATATTAACAATAATTTCAGTTCGTTAAACCTGGGCATCAATGGTAAAAACTATTTTTGGAAAGACTGGACCCTTAGTTACGATTATTCAAAAGTATTGTATTACGGTTACAAGGGAGCAACCAACCCTAATATATTGAATACCTATGTTGAACGCCGCTTTTTAAAGGGGAATATGGGTACTATTCGTTTATCGGCTATGGATGTGTTTAACCAAAATACAGGTTATACCAGTACCCAGAGCGGTAGTTACGCAACGCAAACAAGCAGCAACAGATTAGGAAGATACTATTTGTTAAGCTTTACGCTTAAGTTACAGAAATTTGCTGGCAAAAAACCAAGTATGGGTGGCCCGGGTGGTGGTCCTCCTCCGGGCGGTGGTGGGCCAGGCGGTCCTCCTCCGTTTTAATGTAGCGGAATTTTTAATAGATATTTAAAACCTTGCCATCCCTGAGAAAGATGGAGAGAAAAGATCAAACATGAGGTTGTGATCTGGATTTAGTTGATGTTATTGGTTTAAGCAATAACTGGGCGTCCCGGGGGTGAGATACCGGGACGCTTTATTTTTTAAAACTGATAATTGATGCCTGCCTTTATACTGGTGGCATCTATTGAATAACTACGACTATTGGTAATTGACGCCGGTGTAGTGTACGATGCCCATATATCTATCTTTTTATTTAGTACTATGCCTAACTTAATTGGAAAGTTAAACCAGTTTTTAGCCAGAGAAAGATAGTTTTCATCTGTTTTGTCAAGTTTGGGATTATAAAGCGAATTGCCGGAGTCCTTAGCGATGTTGATAGCTAATCCACCGTCAACATAAAATTTAAAGGCATTTGTATTGTAGATATTGTATATAACCTGTGGCGTTAAAATAATAATGAACTGGTTAATTTTGTATTCAGCTTTGTAAGCAGGGTCATTAATATACCTGTCAACAATGCTTTTATAAGTAGCCCCTGTAGCCTGTATTTCGCCCCTTACCACCAGTTTGCCAACATTGGGGTTAGGAGTTACATTAACACCTAATGATAGCGTAGGGAAAACCGAGGTGTGATCCTGTACATTAAAAAATGAAAAAGTTCCGCTGTGTTTAAACGATGTGGAGTTGACACCTACGCCGGCAAAAAGTTTCCAGGAGGTTTTTCCTCCATAGTTTTTTTTATCCGCCGTCATTTTGTTTATTTTTTGCGAAATACTTTTGAGGTCTGTAGAACTATAGGTTGCGCTCTCAATTTCACGTTTCAAACGTTCTGACGAGGGATTATATTTAGTTGCCATGTCATACAGCTGAGGTATAAAAATATTTTCGCTGCGCGTTTGAACTCCGTGATCTGGTAAAAAATATATCCTGTAAACCAGTTCGGTAATATTATCCGGTTTGTTTTCAGTTATAAAAAACCTCGTTTTTATAGCGTCGACGTATGAATACAGGGTTACATTAGCGCCTTTCTGCTCTATTTTTAAAAATACGATATCCTGTTTTGTGGTTGAATCTTTACCATTTGAAAGTTTTGCAGTGTTGGTTTCATCTATACTAATTGGTCCCGCATATCGCTGATAGCTTACCGAATTAAGTAATTCAAAAAAACGAATATTATCAACCGTATAATTTTTAACGCCTGCCGAATTTTTAAACTCTATAGTGCGCGGGTTACCAAACCATTCTTTTTGGTTGATCTCGCCTTTTAAAGTGTCGCCTTTAATGGTAACTACGTATGCAGGTTTGTAATTGCTTTGTGCAAGCGTAAAAAGTGGCGACAGCAAGGCCGCCGATAATAGTTTGAAAAAAAGTTTCATGTGAGAAGGTTTAGTTGATTAGGCTATTTTTAATTAAATATATAATTAATGCCTATTTGCACAGCGCTTACTTGTACGTAGTCGTTATTGTATCTGGTGAAGATGGCATTAGGAATGTAAGCCGCTGAGATATCAAACTTTTTGCTGATAACGGCGCCAATATTTAAGGGGAATGAGAACCATCTGGATTGTACAATAATTCCGTCAACTTCCTTAGTTATGTTTCCATTTTTAAAAATATACTTATTGCCGCTATAGTTTGATATATTGAATGATGTGCCGGCAGCCCCATAAAGTTTAAAGCTATCGGTGTTATAAAAGTTGTACAAGATTTGGGGAATTATAGAAATGTTGTTTTGTGTTAATGGAAAGGTTCGCGTACCTCCATCGCTGTACGCCTTGGTTCCTTTATATTTATTAGCGGTGTAAGCCAGTTGCGCTCTGAAAACCAGTTTGCCTGTGTTGGGGTTTGCCAATACGTTTGCCCCAATTGCAATCCTCGGAAAAAAGGATGTTGGTGTTGAGCTACCGTCGTTTGATTTAAAATCGTCAAAGGCAAAATTTGAACTCATTGTACTTATGTTTAATCCTGCTGATGCAAATAAGAAAGTTCCCTGTTTTTTGCCGGTTGTTGATTCATCATCTTTTTTATCGTTGTGGTTAATTAATCGTGCGGTTTCAACCAGGTCGGTAAAATTATAATCCGTTCTTTCTATGCGTGTTTTTAATGCATCATTACCATTATATTTTTCTGATAAGGTAAATAATTGTTGCATATAACCATTTTCGTTTACGGTTTTGCCATCGTTTTTATAAACGCGGTAAACCAGTTCAACCGGCAGTCCATCCTTTCCTTCAGCAACAAAATAATGGTTCTTCAAATTGTCGGCGTATTCAAATAAAGTAATATTGGCCCCCTTTTGAATGATCTTTAAAAACACCGAGTCGGTTTTTGTATCTGTATTTCTGCCGTTTGAGAGGCTGGAGATATTGGTGGGGTCAGTATTTAATAACCCAATATATCTCTGGTAGGTTTCTAAATTTGTGGCTTTAAAAAAAGTAATATCATTTGTGCCAAAGTCCCTGCTTTCCTTGTTGTCCCGGGATATTTTGAAACTGATTTTTTTAGGATTTACGTTCCATTCTTTAATATTTATGAAACCCTGCAGTGTATCGCCTTTGGTAGTAACAACAAAACCAGGTCTGTAATTGCTTTGTGCAAGCGTAGAAAGTGGCGTAATTAATGCTGACAGCAGCAGCAATTTGAAAAAGTAGTTCATTTAAAGAGAGATAAGGTTTAATTGGGCAGCAAGGTATCAAATATATTATTTGATATCAAAAAAAGATGATAAGCCCTTTTTTAAGCGGGTGAATTGTAATGTAATCAGCTTTTTTTACAAATATTAATTACATTTACCCTATCAATTGTAAATTAAGCTGAATGAAACCTCTGCTGCTAAAAGTTTCTTCGGGCCCGGCACATTCATTTAGTGTTAGGTACGATGTATTACCCGATATTAATAACCGCTGGCATTGCCATCCGGAATTGGAACTTATTTATTTAAAAAAGGGAAATGGTACACAGTTTATAGGCGATAGCATTAAGCAATTTAAGGCCGGCGATATGGTTTTAGTAGGCTCAAACCTGCCGCATTACTGGCGCTTTGATGATACTTACTTTAACCAGGATGAAGGTGCAGGGGTTGAAGTTTTTGTAGTGCATTTTTGCGAAAATTTCTGGGGCGAACAGTTTTTACAATTGCCAGAAAATAAGCTGATAAAGGTATTGCTGGAAAAATCGAAAAGGGGGTTGCAAATAATGGGGGGAACCAAGGAGCGGGTATCCAACCAAATGGCAGCTATGTTAAGCACAGATGGAGCGGAGCGAATTATTATGCTGCTAAAGGCATTAAATGCTATTGCTACCAGCTTACCTTCAAACTACCTGGCATCCATCGGTTTTAAATATGATCATAACGATTCTGAGAACGATCGTTTGAACAATATTTATGAATACTCGATGCAGAACTTCAGGAAAAAGATTTACCTGGATGAGATAGCCGAAATAGCGGGCGTAAGCTCAAATTCTTTTTGCCGGTATTTTAAATCGAAAACCCGTAAAACATTTTCGCAATTTATTATTGAAATTAAAGTAGGCCATGCCTGTAAATTGCTTATAGAAGATAAGCTGAACATTAAACAGTTATGTTACGATAGCGGGTTTAACAATTTTTCAACCTTCCACAAACATTTTAAGCTGGTAACCGGCAAAAGCCCGCTGATGTATCAGAAGGAGTTTACCAAAAATCCGTAGGGGAATACTTTGTTTTTTGGCATGCTAAGCGGAGTGAAGCATCTATTCACCGCTATACGTATTTGACTTATGCAGTTCACGAATAGGTCGTTCGTGCCTACCTGTGACAAGTTTGTGAATCCAGACTTACGAAGTTTTTAAAACTTCGTAAGTCTTTCGCCGCTTATCATTTCCACCCTTTAGAGTTTCCCGAATTTTATCAACTCAGAATGACAAAGCTTTTAACACGTCATTTCCCTCTTCTGTGTGCCCCGGATTTTATCTTTTAAGATAACGATGCCAAGCCATCACCAAAGGAGAGGGTTGCATGAGGCTGTATGCCAAAAAAGCTGAATGTTTTGACCATTTTCTGCTAATTATTTAACTGCAAACTTTATTTCTTTGTATTACCAATGTAATGCTTCTAAAATTATGGGTCACAGATATTGTTTAACGCTTGATTTGGTTGACGATGACAGCCTGATTGCCGAATATGAAAAATACCACGAAGCCATCTGGCCCGAAATTCATAAAAGCATCACCGATTACGGTATCACTAACATGGAAATTTATCGTTTTGACGTACGATTGTTCATGATCATGGAAACAGATGACAGTTTTAGCTTTGAAAAAAAGGCTGCTGCCGATGCTGCTAACGCTAAAGTGCAGGAATGGGAAGCCCTGATGTGGAAGTACCAACAACCTGTAAAAGGCGCCCTCAAAGGCGAAAAATGGGTTTTAATGGATAAAATATTCGCGCTGTAAATTATTGCCAATTACAAAACTAAACATACACATCTCATGCTTAAAAAACTTCAATTATTAGCGATGCTGGTGCTTATAACCGCATCGTCGGTTTCGGCCCAAAAAATGATAGGTAATGAAACCGACGCCCAAAAAGATAAACGTATGGAGTGGTGGAAAGACAGCCGCTTTGGTATGTTTATTCACTGGGGCTTATATTCTGGAGCTGCGAGGCATGAATGGGTAAAGCATAACGAGAAAATTGATAATGCAGGCTATCAAAAATATTTCGACCAGTTTAATCCTGATTATTTTGATCCGCAGAAATGGGCTCGCCAGGCTAAAGCTGCTGGTATGAAATACGCGGTACTTACCACAAAACATCATGAAGGTTTTTGCCTTTTCGATTCAAAATACACAGATTATAAAGCGCCAAATACCAAAGCCAAACGCGATCTGGTGCGCGAGTATGTAAATGCCTTCAGAGGGCAGGGGCTAAAAGTTGGTTTTTATTATTCTTTGTTAGACTGGCACCATCCTGATTATACCATTGATGAAATTCACCCGCAATCGCCTGCTGATAAAAGTGATGCTTCCTATGCTAAGTTGAACAAGAATAGGGATATGGCCAAATACAGGCAATATATGCGCAACCAGATCACCGAGCTACTTACAAACTATGGAAAGATTGATATTCTTTGGCTGGATTTTTCTTTCCCCCGTAAAGATGGACATGGCAAGGGTAAAGACGAATGGGGTTCTGTTGAATTGTTAAAACTCATCAGGAAATTACAGCCGGGTATTATTGTAGATAACCGCCTTAACCTGGAAGAATATAAAGATGGTGCCGATTTTGAAACACCAGAGCAGGTAAGTACTGCCGAATTGGCTAAATATCGTGGCAAAACCTGGGAAACCTGCCAAACATTTTCTGGCTCATGGGGATATTACCGTGATGAAGATACCTGGAAAACACATCGCCAACTGCTTGATCTGTTAATTACTTCGGTAAGCAATGGCGGTAACCTGATCCTGAATGTTGGTCCTACAGCACGCGGCGAATTTGATTACAGGGCTACCAGTGCACTGGACAGCCTGAGCCACTGGATGCATGCCAATGATAAATCAATTTATAATTGTACCTACGCTCCCGATACCTATAAAATACCCGAAGGTACCAAGCTTACCTATAACAAGGCAACCAAGCATTTATATGTGCAGTTGTTTGATTATCCAAAAGGTAAACTAATTTTGCCCGGCTACAACGGAAAAGTGAAGTATGCACAGTTTTTAAATGATCACTCCGAGTTGTTATATAAAACATCGGGTGCGGATGATCTGGAAGTTACTCTTCCGGCTAAAAAGCCAAATTATGAAATACCGGTTATTGAATTAACCCTCAATGACTAACATAAGAATATAGACAAAGGAATTTGATATAATGTCGCAAAAAAAAACATATTTAAGGATCCACCCACATGATAATGTGCTGGTAGCCCTGCAAAATCTGGAGCAGGGAACCGAGATAAATTTTGGGGGATCAATTTTTCCGCTCGTTGATCGTGTAGCGGCCAAGCATAAGTTTGCTATAAATGAATTAGTGCAGGGTGCCGAAATATATATGTATGGTGTATTGGTTGGCAAAGCAACCAGTACCATACCAAAAGGTGGCGTACTAACCACTGCAAATGTACATCATGCTTCTGATAGCTATCGTTTAGGCGAACGCAAATTGAACTGGCATCAGCCAGATACAAGTAATTTTGAAGGCAAAAGCTTTATGGGCTACCATCGTACAGATGGTTCTGTTGGTACGGCCAATTACTGGATAGTAGTACCGCTTGTGTTTTGCGAAAATCGTAACATCCAGGTATTAAAAGAAGCACTGGTTGATAAGCTGGGCTACAAGAAAGCCAAAAGCTACGAAGGCGATGTTGAGCAGTTGATGGAGCTTTACCAGGCCGGAAAATCAGTTGAAGAAATATTGAACGCCGATATTCAGGCAAGCATCGATAAACCAAACTCTAAACGGTTATTTAAAAATATCGACGGGATAAAATTTTTAAATCACAGTATGGGCTGTGGTGGTACCAAGGATGATTCTGATGCGCTATGCGGATTAATAGCCGGCTATATAACCCATCCAAATGTTGCGGGCGCTACTGTGTTGAGTTTGGGTTGCCAACATGCGCAGGTGAGCATATTGCAGGCCGAGATCGCTAAACGCGATCCTGCTTTCAATAAGCCGTTGGTAGTGCTGGAACAGCAAAAAGTAGGTACCGAAAGCGAATTATTACAGCAAGCCCTTAAGCAAACATTTGCCGGGCTTGTACAGGCAAACCAAACCCAACGCCAGCCTGCATCACTTTCAAAATTATGTATTGGTCTGGAGTGCGGCGGCTCTGATGGTTTTTCGGGTATTTCGGCAAATCCTGCTTTGGGCTATGTGTCAGATATGTTGGTGACGATGGGTGGTTCGGTAATTTTAGCCGAGTTTCCGGAGTTGTGTGGCGTGGAGCAGGAACTGAGCGATCGTTGTGCCGATGAGGAAACGGCCAATCGTTTTATGCACTTAATGACCACGTATAACGCGCGTGCAGAGGCTGATGGATCGGGCTTTTATGCCAATCCTTCGCCCGGTAATGTTCGGGATGGGTTGATCACTGATGCCATAAAATCTGCCGGAGCTGCCAAAAAAGGCGGCACATCACCGGTAACCGCAGTATTAGATTATCCCGAAAAGGTAACTAAACCCGGGTTGAACCTGTTATGTACTCCCGGCAGTGATGTGGAAAGTACCACAGCCGAAGTGGGTTCTGGTGCCAACATCGTACTATTTACCACAGGTTTGGGTACCCCAACAGGCAACCCGATTACCCCGGTGATTAAGCTTTCAACCAATACGGTGATGTTTGAGCGGATGCCTGATATTATCGATATCAACTGCGGTACTATCATCGAGGGTGATGAAACCATTCAGCAGGCAGGCGAGCGGATTTTGGATTATGTTATCCAGGTTGCCAGCGGTGAAGCAGAGCCGAAATCAGTAAAGCTTGGTCAGGATGATTTTATACCATGGAAGCGTGGAGTGTCATTATAGGTTGCAGTATTAAAAAAAAATTGTCAATTTAACAGCATCGAAATATCAATTTGCCAATAAGTAACGTTTGCTAATAGGTTATTCGTTTGCCGCGATGACAAATAAAAATAGAAATTAATAAAACTCTTTGTAATCCTGCACAACAAAGGGACGGCAAAGTTTTAATAACATCATTTAAAATATGTTTAAACTAACCAATAAATCTGTAGTAATAACTGGCGGCGGCAGCGGAATAGGCAAGGCCATGTCGATACTTTTTGCGCAGCAGGGCGCTACCGTACACATCATCGAATTAAATGATAAAGCAGCAGCCGATACAGTAACTGAAATTGAAGCTGCCAGCGGTAAAGCCAATGGCTATGCCTGCGATGTAAGCAGCCAGGAGCAGGTTTTAAATGTTTTTGCACAGATAGGTGCTATTGATATTTTAATAAACAATGCGGGGATAGCGCATATAGGTCGTGCGGATACTACCAGTACTGCCGACTTTGAGAAAGTGTTCAACGTAAATGTAAAAGGGGCATATAATTGCCTTTACGCGGTAATCCCGATGTTGAAAGCAAACGGTGGTGGAGTAATACTAAATACGGCATCTATCGCGGCCAGCGTTGGTATCACCGATAGGTTTGCGTACTCGATGAGCAAGGGTGCCATACATGCTATGACGTTATCTGTGGCACGCGATTACCTGCATGATAACATCAGGTGCAATTGCATTTCGCCGGCGCGTATCCATACCCCTTTTGTGGATGGATTTATCGCTAAGAATTATGCAGGTCAGGAGGCAGAGATTTTTGAGAAACTGTCAAAAAGCCAGCCCATTGGCAGAATGGGGAAATCAGAAGAAGTAGCCGCGTTGGCTTTATATTTATGTTCAGACGAAGCCGGATTTATTACCGGGACAGATTACCCAATCGATGGCGGATTTATAACCTTGAATAATTAAAACCAAAACATATAACAATTAAATATGAAGCTTATCCGATTTGGAGAAAACGGCAAAGAAAAAACAGGAGTTATCCTTGATAATAAAAAATACGACACTTCGGCTTTTGGCGAAGATTATACGGAGCAGTTTTTTGAAACGGACGGCCTTGCCCGTTTAGCAACTTTTATAAAAGATGCCACACTGCCCCTGGTTGCAGATGATGTACGTTTAGGCAGCCCAATTGCCCGCCCATCAAAAATTATCTGCATCGGCTTAAATTATGCCGATCATGCACATGAAACCAATGCACCACTACCACCAGAGCCGGTAATTTTCATGAAGGCTACCACAGCGATAGTTGGTCCGTTTGATAATATTGTTATTCCTAAAAATTCTGTAAAAACAGATTGGGAAGTTGAGCTGGCTGTAGTTATTGGTAAAAAAGCATCTTATGTAGATGAAGCCGACGCAATGGATTACGTTGCCGGTTATGTATTGCATAATGATGTATCTGAACGCGAATTTCAGTTAGAGCGTAACGGTACCTGGGATAAAGGAAAGGGTTGCGATACTTTTGCGCCGCTCGGCCCGTTCTTAGCTACAACTGATGAGATAGAAGATCCACATAACCTGCATTTGTGGTTAAAAGTTAATGGTGAAATTATGCAGTATGGCACCACTTCAAACTTTATATTTAATTTACCACAAGTAATATCATATACCAGCCAGTTTATGACCTTGTTGCCTGGCGATATTATTTCAACAGGTACACCTGCTGGTGTTGGCTTGGGTATGAAGCCACCTGTTTATCTTAAACCAGGCGATGTGGTTGAGCTTGGTATTGATGGTCTTGGTGAATCAAAACAAAAAGTTATAGCGTATGACTAAAATAGATGCTCATCAGCATTTTTGGCTATTTGATCCGGTTAGGGACAACTGGATCAATGATGAAATGCTTGCGATTAAGCAGGATTTTTTGCCTGCCCAGCTGTTACCCGTTTTACAGCAAAATGGAATGGATGGTTGCGTAGCTATTCAGGCCAATCAAACAGATGATGAAACCATGTTTTTGTTAGATCTGGCTGATGAACATTCTTTTATAAAAGGTGTAGTAGGATGGGTTGATCTGAAAGCTGATAATCTTGAAGAAAAGCTACAGGAGTACAGAATGTACAATCAGCTTAAGGGTTTCAGGCATATTTTACAATCGGAGCCAGATAAGCAATATATGCTGCAGCCTGCTTTTCAAAAAGGTATTGCCGCGCTGCAAAGGCATGGTTATACCTATGATATCCTGATATACCCAGAGCATTTGCCTTATGCAACTGAATTGGTTGGTGGCTTCCCCGATCAGAAATTTGTGGTTGACCATATGGCCAAGCCGCAAATCAAAACCCAGGAAATTAAAAACTGGCAAACTGATATAGAATCATTGGCAAAACATCAAAACGTATTTTGCAAAATTTCGGGCTTGTTAACTGAGGCCGACTGGGCAAAATGGAAAATTGCAGATTTTACCGCATACCTTGATGTGGTGTTTAATGCTTTTGGCGCAAACCGCATCATGTTCGGTTCAGACTGGCCGGTTTGCCTGTTGGCCGGAGCCTACAAAAGTTCATTAGATGTTTTGCACTCATTTATTGCAAAACTATCAGCCATTGAGCAGGAATTATTTTTTGGAGGTAACGCTATTTCGTTTTATAACTTATAGTCGTTTCAGATGGATAATATTGTTCTCATTTTGAGAGTGTAAAACTTACGGGGTGTCAAAACTTCGTAAGTTTTTTTCTTTGTAACTTTTTCCCGTTTCTTCGTTTCTGCATCTGTAAAAGAAGAGGATACAACACCAAACCTGCTTGTTTTTTTCGTCAAATTTAGAAACAAGTTCGGGGCAATCTACCGCATAAAAGCAGCGCTTCTAAAATCTTCTTTTATTTTGCCATTAAATTGTAACAATCTGTTAACTATCGGCGTTAATAAATTGTTGGCACATATTTAGCTATATAATCATTACGATTTGCTGCTAAAATTTTAAACCTATAAGTATTTTTACTTTAACTAACGTTTTAGATGTGCTATCTCAAAAATTTATTTTAAACGTTATGTATATTATCTTATTTCAAATTGCCGCCCTGCTTGCCGTAATCATTTTACCCATATTTATTATTCGTGCTAGAACACGCAGGAAAACCAAAAATGTAGTAAAGTACAAGATTGATACTGATACTACGTACGCCCGCTATGCTATTAATGAAAATGGTTTTCTTGAAGAAATAAACGAAGGGAAACTGTCTAAACACAGAAATTAGTATGTGTACAGCACATTATGTAAAGACGATTGTCCAAATTTAAGGACAATCGTCTTTTTGTATCTATACAACTTTAGGTAGTTAAAATAATAAAATAGTAATAAGCACCTTAATGCGTTAAAACTGAATATTTCATTGTCGAAATTAATATCAACTACAAAGCAATAATTTAAAAGGTGTGCTCATCAGCACTTGGGCCATAGCTGCCCGGTATGGGTATATTTAACAAGCGCAAATACACACCTAACTGCGCCCTGTGGTGCACAATTTGCGAATAGCTCATCCTGATCATTTCACCTTTTGTAGATTTATTCAATATTTGGTCACCATTACGGAGTGTCCATGTTTTGGAAAATTCCTTTTCGTCTGCTTTCTCTAAACTGGCTTTGCCTTGAGCGAGTGTTTTTTCAAAAAACTTTAACAGATCTGGTGTATTTTCTATCGGCTCAGGTATGTATGGGTTGCTGGCAAAATCAAGTTCGTCGGTTGTAAGTGCAATAGTTACCCAACCCGGTAATTCGGCAATATGTGCGGCAAGGCGCTGTATAGTCATGCTTTTTTCATGAGGTTGCCACTGAAATTTTTCGGTTGGTACGCGCTCAAGCATTTTCCTGGTAGTTTGAGCTTCCTGCTCCATTTCTTTTAATAACATTGGGATGATTGACATAGCTTTATTGTTTTGATTATAATTCAAAGTAACAACCCGGTAGTGACAGCCCTATGTCAGCAGCTTTTTATAAAAGAAATAAATGTTAAAGAATATGTAAATTGCTTGAGAGAAACCAATCCTAATCCATCATAAAAAGCATGTTATCCTTTCCGCCATTCACCATCCATTGGGATCCCAATATTATCACCGACGAAAATGGCGAGGCCCGGATTTCTTTTTACGCGGCAGATCAACCAACATCGTATACCCTTATATTGCAGGGAACAGACCTGAAAGGTAATTTGGGGTTTAAAACAGCAACAATAAATGTTAAGTAAATGAAAAGAGTATTTTTAGTTTTGATGATCGTGCTGCACTTCACCGCCTATTCCCAGTCGCGTAAAAAAGTTATAATCGTACTCACTTATGATGATGGTCTTGCATCGCAATTGGATATCGCCATTCCACAACTGGATTCTTTGGGGTTTAAAGGTACTTTCTTCCTCACCGGCTATGTAGGGACAAAAACTATCCCGCGTTGGCGCCAGGTTGCTTTAAAAGGGCACGAGCTGGCCAATCATTCTTTATACCATCCTTGCCTGCTTACCACGGTAAAAGGCAATGCTGCAAATAATTCGGCCAATTATTCTGTTTACATGATGCTGCGTGAAATTGGCGAAATGAATAACCTGCTGTTTGCTGTTGATGGCGGAGCATCCCCGCGTACTTATGCTTACCCCTGTACCGAGGTAGCCGTTGGTGGTATTAATTATGTTGATTCGTTAAGGCAATCGGGCCTGGTAAAGTATGCCAGGATTGGTGGCGGCCCCGACGCCGTGATCACCAATTTTAAAAAACTCGACCCGTTGCAGGTGCCAGCCTGGGGGATTCATGCCGGCGTTACCGGTGATGAACTGATTGCCTTTGTTAAAAAGGTACAGCAAAGCGGTGGTATGGGCGTATTGATGTTTCACGGTGTAGGAGGCGATTATATTACTACTCCCGCTGCCGCGCATAAAAAATTATTGCTATACCTAAAGCAGCATGAAAATGAAATTGAAGTAACCACTTTCCGGGCAGGGATGGATGGGGTTGCCGCCTTAAATCACAATTAATATAATTGGGAATCCAATCATAACCATGAAACGTATTTTTCTTTATCTCCTGTTTTTTTTGCCGGTTACATGCCTGGCACAAAGTCCTGTTGTTGACAATTTATCCAGCGAATACCTGGTAAATCCCATAGGTATTGATATCACACATCCCCGCCTCAGCTGGAAGATAGCAGCAACTCAAAATAACACCCTGCAGCAAGCCTATAACATTACGGTTGCAACCGACGCTTCGTTTTCATCCTCAAAAACGGTTTGGAACACGGGCAAAGTAAATTCAGACTCCTCGGTATTGATCACCTATAACGGTGCTGCTTTAAAATCAGCTACCCGTTACTACTGGAGGGTGAAGATATGGGATAACCACAGCCATACATCGGCGTGGAGCAAACCCGCGTATTTTGAAACCGGCTTGCTTACCACAAGTGACTGGACGGCCAGCTGGATTCAGCCTAAGCATGATTCTGTGCGCAAGATACCGGCAATTATGCTGCGTAAGCAGTTCACTACCTCTAAAAAGATAGTATCAGCAAGGGCATATGCAACTGCACACGGTTTGTATGAATTATACCTTAACGGGCACAAAGTAGGCAACCAGTTACTTACCCCCGGATGGACAGAATATAAAAAACGCCTGCAATACCAGGTTTATGATATAACCGCCATGCTGCAGCAGGGTGATAACGTGATAGGGGCAATGGTAGGTGATGGCTGGTTTAGGGGAACCATAGCCTTTAATAATCAATGGGGCTTTTGGGGTAAAAAATTGGCGCTGTTATGCCAGTTGCAGATCACCTATGCAGATGGAACGGTAGAAAATATTAACTCTGATAGTTCATGGAAAAGCACCCTGGCGGGCCCTGTAACCCTTAATGGAATTTACGATGGCGAGAATTATGATGCCCGCAAAGAAATACCAGGCTGGGCTAATAAAGGATTTAACGATGCTGCCTGGACAGCTGTAAACGTTGCTGATATAGATAAAAAAACATTGGTAGGTGTGGAAAGTGTTCCGGTACACAGAATTGCCGAACTAAAGCCCAGGGCCATTTTTAAAAGTGCCAAAGGTACCCAGATAGTAGATTTTGGGCAGAATATGACAGGTTGGGTTAGGCTTAAAGTAAATGGTAAGGCCGGTACAACGGTTAATATCAAACACGCCGAAGTACTGGATAAATTTGGTGAGTTTTATACGGCCAATCTGCGTGCTGCTACGGCTACTATCAATTACACTTTAAAAGGTGGCGGCGATGAAGTATTTGAGCCTCATTTTACTTTTATGGGTTTCAGGTATATTGCTGTAGATGGCTTTCCCGGTGAGTTAAAACCTGAAAATTTTACTGCAGTGGTGGTGCATTCAGATATGAAAGTAACAGGCGAATTTACCTGTTCAGATACCATGATCAACAAATTGCAGCACAATATTCAATGGGGGCAAAAAGGTAATTTTTTAGATATTCCTACCGATTGCCCGCAACGCGACGAACGTTTGGGTTGGACAGGTGATGCGCAGGTTTTCTCGCGCACGGCATCATTTAACATGAACGTGGCGCCGTTTTTTGCCAAGTGGATGAAGGATGTTGCTGCAGATCAGTACCCGGACGGAGGCGTACCTTTTGTGGTACCCGATGTTTTACAAACCAACCGTACAACATCGGCAGGCTGGGGCGATGTGGCCGTTATTGTACCGTGGACAATGTACCAGGTTTATGCTGATAAACGTATTCTGCAAACCCAATACCCCAGCATGAAGGCTTATGTAGATAAGATCATCAAAAGAGCCGGCGATAGCCATATATGGCGTGGTGGCAGTGTTTTTGGCGATTGGCTATTCTATCGCCCGGGCATCTATGATTTTTCGGAGCCCAACGGCTATACCAATCCTGATATGATTGCAACGGCTTTTTACGCATACTCATCAAAATTACTAAGCCAGGCCGCAGGTGCATTAGGTAATACAGCCGATGAAAAAAAATATGATGATGTTTACCAGCAGGTAAAGAAAGCATTTGTCCAAAATTATATAACGCCAACCGGGCGCATATTTGCCGATTCGCAAACAGGATATGTACTGGCCTTAAAGTTTGACCTGGTTCCCGATAGCCTGAAGAACAAGGCGGCAGCTTACCTGGTTGAGGATGTGCGCAGCCGCAACAATCACTTATCTACCGGGTTTTTAGGTACGCCTTATTTGTGCCAGGTGCTATCACAAAATGGGTATGCCAATGTAGCTTATGACCTGTTGTTGCAAAAGACTTATCCATCATGGTTATATCCTGTAAAAATGGGCGCAACTACCATTTGGGAGCGTTGGGATGGCATCAAAACCGATAGTACTTTCCAGGATAAAAGCATGAACTCCTTTAACCACTACTCTTACGGGGCAGTTGGCGATTGGATGTATCAGAATGTAACAGGTTTGCAGGTTGGTAAACCGGGTTATAAGTATATAATATTAAAACCACAGCCGAGCCCTAAATTTACATTTGCCAAAACCACTTTCGAAACCATGTATGGGCAGATACTTTCGGCCTGGGAAGTTAAGGATGGCGTAATGCAGGTGCATGTTAAAATTCCGGCCAATACAACAGCCAGCGTAAGCCTGCCGCAAGCTCATCCTGAAGATGTAAAGCAGGATGGTAAGCCTATAACGGGCGCCAGTACCGATGCTGATGGTGTCACCATACAACTTGGTTCCGGAGAGTATACGTTTAATTATCCCTGGATAGTGTTGAAAGAGAAGATTGCCGCAAGATAAGATTGAAAGCCTGGTTGGATGAGTAAATTCTTATCCAACCAGCTGATTAAATAATTTTACCAAAGTTGCTTCGGCATCGGTACATAAACCGGGATGAACTTTTGATGATTGTACCACCGTGCTGCGCGTGGCGGTAAGCCAGCGAAAACGGGAGGCTATATCCAATTTGGCAATTGGGCCGGCCTTGGCATCGCCATTAGCTATTCTTTCAAAGGAATTGATATTATCTTTAAGGCAGTCGATATCCAAACCGGGCGCCAAAGCGCTGATTCTTGCTTCATCAACTTTTAAGATGGTTTTTAAAAACTTTTGTTTAGGGCAATATAAAATCACTCCAATGTTTATGAACTCTTCGCGCTCTACCCTGGGTACAACGCGTATTACGGCGTACTCAAATAATTGATCGGGCATGTTTGGCTTCATTTACAAATATTGCTGACGATGCAATACGGGTTAGTAAAAATTGGGTATAAACTTCCCTGCGTTCGGTTGGTGTACCATTTTCAGATTCATCTGTCAACCAATCATCAGGAATTAAATTAACAATATCGCGGATCCGTTCTGGCGTTAAAATGGAACGAAATGCTGCATCAACCTCATCCAATTCGGATGCCTGTGGTAATAAAACGTGGTCCTTAACCTGTACAAAAGGTCTTTTGGCAGATTCTTCCCAGTTATACCACGAGTGATGGAAATACAAAGCGGCGCCATGATCAATAAGCCACAGTTCCTTATGCCACATAAGCATATTGGTATTGCGGGGCGTACGGTCTACATTGGTTAATAAACAATCAAGCCACACTATTTTTGAAGCTAATGTTGCATCTAATGTATTAACCACTGGGTCGTAAGTTATGGCGCCTGATAAATAATGTAAAGCAAGGTTAAGGCCAACACTAAATTTCAACAGATCCTGGATCTCCTCATCCGCTTCCGACCGGCCAAAGGCCTCATCAAGGTTTGCAAATACCAGCTCGGGCACTTTTAAACCCAGGAGGCGCGCAATTTCGCCTCCAATAAGTTCGGCAATTAAGGCTTTAACACCCTGGCCGGCACCTCGAAATTTAAGCACATATAAAAACTCATCGTCACCCTCGGCAATGGCTGGCAGCGAACCGCCTTCCCGTAACGGGGTTACATAGCGTATCACTTTAATGGTTCTGAGTTGTGGTTCAGCGTAATTCATAGACGAGGCGAAAATTAGGGCAAATTTTTGAGAAATCAGTAAGCCGATTTTTTATTTCCCGCATCCCAAAGATAAATCCTATTTTGGACGCAGATAACAATATGCAGGCATATATTTTAGGTATCGACATTGGCACAGGCAGCACCAAGGCTGTTGCAGTTGCTTTAACCGGGGAGGTATTGGGTGTTACCCAACAACATTACCCTATTAATAATCCTCAACCTGGCTACAGCGAACAGGATCCTGTATTGATATGGGACGCCTTTGTAAAATGCCTGCAGGAGATAACTGTTAAGGTAGGCTTTGCACCGGAAGGAATTAGCTTTAGCAGCGCTATGCATAGCATTATTCCGGTTAATGCGGCCGGAGTACCTTTGGCACCAATGATAACCTGGGCAGATGCACGAAGTGAGGAGATAGCGGAGCGTTTAAGGGACTCGGCAAAAGGGGAGGAGATTTACCGGATAACGGGTACTCCAATACATGCCATGTCGCCGCTGTGTAAACTGATGTGGATGCGTGATAATAAGCCGGATCTGTTTGCTCAAACCCATAAATTTATTTCTATTAAAGAGTTTATCTGGTTTAACTTGTTCAATGCTTTCCAGGTAGATTATTCTATTGCCTCTGCAACAGGGTTATTTGATATTTTAAAATTGGAGTGGAGCAGGGAGGCCTGTGCCTTGGCGGGTTTATCTCCTGAGAAGTTATCGAAGCCCGAAAACACTACTTACTATCGGAGCAATTTGGATGCTGGCAAAGCAAGCCTGCTCAACATCCCCCAAAAAACAAATTTTATTATTGGTGCAAGCGATGGGGCCTGCGCAAATCTGGGGAGCCATACTACCGGGCCAGGTATAGCGGCTTTAACTATTGGTACCAGCGGAGCTGTGAGGATTACCAGCCCCAAACCGGTTTATAATTACGAGGGTATGAGCTTTAATTACCTGCTTAACCAGGATACTTATGTATGTGGTGGAGCGGTGAATAACGGGGGTATTGCAATTAACTGGCTGTTGAGCAACTTTCTTCAAAAAACTGAAATTACGGCCGATGATTACCGTGATTTATTTAATGCTATTGAAACCACACCGGCTGGTAGTGATGGTTTGCTGTTTTTGCCCTATTTATATGGCGAAAGAGCGCCCCTTTGGGATACCAGGAGCAGCGGAGCATTCCTGAATGTTAAGCCAATGCACACACGTGCGCACTTTTTAAGGGCCTCACTCGAGGGCGTTTGTTTTGCTTTATATGATGTGCTTAAAATAGTTGAAGATGCCTCGGTTAATATTACCCAGGTTAATATTAGTGGTGGCTTTGTAAGCTCGGGCACATGGACACAGATCCTGTCCGATATCACCGGGAAAAAGTTGGTAGTATTACAACCCGAGGATGCATCGGCAGTTGGGGCCGTTTACCTTGCCATGCAAGTGCTACACCCCGATAATTACATCAAGCTAACCCATATTGACAATCAAACGATTATAGAGCCGAATGAAGGAAACCATAAGATGTACAATAAACATTTTGTGCTGTTTAAAAAGCTTTATGTAGATTTAAAAGAGTCAATGCACCTCATGAAAAATATGGATGTTTGATAAATGCTAATGCATGTAAGTTGCATTATTGGGGATGCAAAATAAAATTTAAATTATTGAAAATTCTGTTTTATCTAAAGCCAAGCGCGCGGGTAAAGCGGTAGCAACAATAAACTATAACCGGCGCGGCCAGTATATCCATAGTATAATGAATATGCTGCACCAGTAATAGCATCATCACAATTAGCATGGCTGCAAGAGCAATGCGCTTATCGTTTTTCCGTTCCAGATGGAGATATATCAAAACCAGGGACGCGGTATGGCCCGAGAAGAAAAGATCTTTAGTGATAGCAGCGTGACCGTAAAAGTACCCCGTAAGCGGATCGACCAACGGGATTAACCCTATCGGGGGATCGAGCTTCACGAAACTTAATGTTAAAAACCGGGCTATACAAACAAATATAAGTGTCCAAAGATAGGTCATGCCGATGGCGGGTTTATATAAGGCCCTTACCATCATAAGTATACCCATACCCCATATAATGGCGAAAATGGGAACAGACACGTCGACGGCTGGTAAATGAGCCAGAACCCAATCATTTAATACAACGCCATTCCTTTGTTCAATACTCCTGAAAAAAGAAGGCATAATATTAATTATAGCTACAATAAGCATCGTGCCTATAATAAGCTTAACGCGTTTTAAACTCGTGTCGAATGCGTTTTGCCAGTTAAGTTTTATTCTATATAAAGCTATCAGTGTCACAGTTCAATCATAGTAATAGTTTGCAAAAGTAATTATTGACGCTTGTATTAAAAATATGTTACATCAATGTTAATGTATTTAATTAAGATAATAAAAATTTAAAAGCAATTATGTTGCATTTGTTTTATATTTGCGGCATGCATCTTCATAAAACATCTTCCAGGTTGGATGGTATTGGCATAACGGCTTCAACAATATGCGCCATTCATTGTGCGGTAGTGCCACTATTGCTTACCAGTTTGCCATTAATTGGTCTTGGGTTTTTAGCAACACCATGGGTAGAGTGGGGGATGATTGTTTTAGCGCTGATGATAGGTGGATATTCAATAGGGTTATCTTACCTGCGCAGCCATCGCAAGGCGCTACCTTTAATTTTATTGCTTGCAGGCTTTGTAATAATAATGATGGGGCATGCTATTTTAAACAATATAGCCGAAGCGATTATTGTGCCTTTGGGTGGGTTAACAATAGCCCTTGCGCATTATATAAATAATAAATATGTTGGCGTTTGCAGGCATACGCCGCTGCGCTATAAGTAGGTCGGGGATTTAAAATCCCAGCTCGCCACGTTCTATAACCGCCGAATCGCAAATATAAGTTGGTACAATGCCTGTTGCTATTATCCTGTTTTCGGCATCAAGCGGCTGGGTGTTGCCCGATAGTACCAAAACAGTATCGAGCCCAAATTTATTGGCACCTAAAATATCAGTTTGCAGGGTATCGCCAACCATCACTATATCTTTTTTACTGATGGGGCCTTGCTCGCGCAGCAGATCATAAGCAAACATGAACATTTGCGAATCGGGCTTACCAAAACGGATAAACTCTTTCCCAACAATTGCTTCAATCATACTGGCCAAACCACCAACCGCTATGGATACATCATGCTTGGTTCGTGGATAGGCGCGGTCTGTATTGGCAACAATTGCTGGTATGGTTCTTTTGCGCAAAATATTTACGGCCTTATTCAAATCATCAAACCAGTCAAAACCCTCATCGTCTAAAAATACAAGGGCGTTTACCTTATCAATATTATCCTCGTTTATAAGGCTTACGGGTAGCGTATGCAAGCCCGAGCTATCAATATAATGTGCCGAATCGGGAGTGCCCAAATAGGCTACAATGCCGTCGTTCACTTTCAGGTCAAGATAATCCTTGGTAAGCATGCCCGATGATATGATTCTGTTGGGAGTAACGGCGAGCAGGCCTTTTGTATTATATGATTCTGCCAGTTGCGCGGGGCTCCTGGAAGCATCATTGGTAACGATGTAATATTCTTTATTTTGCTGTTCCAGGTAATCAAAGGTTCGCTCTATACCCGGCAGCAGGCCCTTATAGGTTTTTAATACGCCAAATGCATCAAAAAAAATAACCTTATACCTGTCAATAATGGATTTAAAGTTTTCTATTTTTTTCATGCTTGAGTTTAATGTAGTTATTAGGGTGCAATATGCTTAAATATTAAAGTATTGCCTATTTTAATTTAAGTGCTTCAATAATTTTTTCCGCGTCAAAATCCCTGTCGACTGATGGAAGGTAGATATTAAAGGCCTCTGATTGTAATTTCTGCGCATACTGTTCGCTAAAAAAGTGCTTGCCATCTTTTATCACGTAGTTTAAAATAAAAAACCGGTATGCCTCCTTCATAAACCTGATCTCATCTGCAGTAAGGGGATTTATCTTGTGATATTCTTTTAAAAACAGGATGAACCTATCTTCCATCATCGTATTGATCACATAGCTAAACACCGTACGATCGCCAACATCAGATACCACGCGGCTGAAGAAATAAAAATCAAGCACCCGGTAACTCATCCTAAACCAATCATAATCCCAACGGGAATAAAGTTCCAGGCTTGGGGTTACCGAAAAGTTGCCAATATTCCAGTCGATAAATACCGGGATGATCTCGAACGAGCTCATGTTGTATTTCGAGCGGTTCTTCATAAAGGTTTCGCAATGGTATTTCAAGAAATCGGCTTGCATGGCAGTGCCAAACTGTTGCTCGTTAGTCTCCAGCTGATTCATCAGGGCCGAAATATCAGTACGCAGGGTTTTTGATGATTTAGGTAATACATTTTTTACCCTTGAGCAAGCCTTATGAAACTTGCCCACTTGCTGGCCCAGTTTTTTAATCTGGTTATCATCAAGCCTGCGCGGCAGCCGGTTAAGGATCCTTGTAGGGTTGTAAAATACCACCCAGGCATCTGTTTTGCCGTGCTTATAATGGTAAATATATACTCTGTTGTTTTTTAACAGGGAACGGGCCAGTAAATTTTCAAACGGGTAGAGCAGGTTGTTGGCTAAAGTTTGAATGATACGATGATCTTCTTTAAAGTTTTCAAACTTACCAAAATAAGATAGTTTAGCTATGATGATATCATCATCATCAAAAGTGATGCGGTATACATGATTAGTAGATACCATTGCGCTGATATCTTCAATGAGCTTGATGGTTTTTGAGGCATCATAGCCTTCCCATGCTTTTTTAACAATGATGGAATAATCCATTTTTTTAACGTTGGTTTATAATTGGAATTTTGCGGGGGCAAATGTGCGCAATAATAATCAAATTGTATGAACTGGAATTTTTATCTGAACCGGAATTAAACGAATTGATTGAATTGGTAGAATTTCCAGTCGCTTTTTAAAATTTTGCCAATTCAATAAATTCCACAAATCCCGGTTCAGACTAAGATTATATGATTTCAAAATACCTCTTCAACTCCCAATCTGTAACATGTTTAGCATATTGGCGGTGTTCCCATAGCCGGGTTTGGGTAAAGTGCTCCACAAAGCCTTCACCAAAAAGTTCTTTGGCTATCTGTGAGTTTTTCATATCTGTAGCAGCCTCATACAGGTTTTGGGCAAGCACACCATTGCTTTTATCCTGGTAGCCATTGCCTACAGTAGGTCGTATGTTTAAAGGCAATTTGTTTTTTATGCCGTATAAGCCAGAAGCAAGCGCGGCTGCAATAGCCAGGTAAGGGTTGGTATCTGAACCAGGTATGCGGGTTTCCAGCCTGGTGTAGCCGGGTGTGGTGTTTATAACACGCAGTGCTGTGGTACGGTTATCTACTCCCCAGGTAATGGTTGTTGGCGCCCAGGCACCCTCAACCAGGCGCTTATAACTGTTTACGGTTGGCGCATACATAGGCAACAGGTGCGGCATGCAGTACAGCTGGCCGGCAAGATAATGCTTATGCAGATCGCTCATTTTATTCGGGTCATCAGCATTGTAGAAAAGGTTGTCGGCCTTATCCTTACTCCATAGGCTTTGGTGGATATGGCCGCTGCAGCCTGGTAAATTCTCATTCCATTTAGCCATGAACGATGCCATAATGCCGTGTTTATAGGCAATTTCCTTAACGGCGGTTTTAAAAAGCACCGCTTTATCGGCAGCGGCTAAAACTTCATCGTGGGCAATGGCAGCTTCGTAAACACCCGGACCTGTTTCGGTATGTAAGCCTTCAATTGGGATATTAAATTGGGTAAGCAGGTTAAACAGGTCATAGTAAAAATCACTGTTTTGTGAGGTGCGCAGTATAGAGTAACCAAACATTCCCGGCGTAAGGGTATTGATGTTGGTGAAATCCTTATCGTTGATTGATTGTGGCGTTTCCCTGAAGTTGAACCACTCAAATTCCTGTGCAAATTCGGCATGGTAACCCAGGTCTTCACACTCTTTTACTATCTTTTTTAATAAACTGCGGGGGCATGCCGGCAATGCGGTGCCATTAGGGTCGCTGTAATCGGCTAAAAAGAAAGGTATATTATCCTGCCACGGTATGTTACGAAGGGTATTTAAATCGATACGGCAAAGTTTATCCGGATAGCCGGTATGCCAGCCGGTAAGCTTTACGTTATCATAACAAACATCATTGCTATCCCATCCAAAAACAACATCGCAAAAACCATAACCACTTTGCAGGCCTTCGAGAAATTTTTTAGGATGGATCACCTTACCGCGTAAAACGCCATCAATATCGGCAAAGGCAAACTTTATTTTTTGGATGTTATTTTCTTCTAAATATGTTTTGATCTGTTCTGGATTCATGGTATAAAATATACGGCCGGTTTCAATTTAGCAAGATAGCCATTATGATGTAAACATAAAAAAAACTGCTCCGGATGTTATATCCATTCATACGAATTAGGCCTTACCTTTGTTTGAGGTAGGTTTTATTTATGGCAACAATTAACCAGTATTTATTTGTTTACGGAACGCTGCTCATGAGTGGAAATGAGTTTGCCGATTATTTGCAAGCGCATTGTAAACTAATTGGGCAAGGCAAATTTAAAGGCAGGCTTTATAATGCCGGTGAATATCCGGGTGCTATTGCCGATGCAAGTACAGACCAATATGTTTATGGCAGGATATATTTAATTGATAATCCCCAAAAGGTTTTGGATGTAATTGACAGATATGAGGGTATTGGCGCAAACGAGCCGCATCCACATGAATATACAAGAGAGTTGATTAAGGTTATAAAGGATGATGAAGTAATTACCTGCTGGGCTTACTTATATAACTGGCCGGTGAACAGGCTTATACAAATTGCCGGTGGCAACTATGTACAATACATCAATACCAAAACCAAATAAATGGGTTAAAAAAAATCCCCTGATTCTTTTAGGATCAGGGGATTTTAGAAAATTATATATGTGGGGGATTAAACTTTAGCTGATTTTACAGTTTTGATAATCACCGCAGCAACTTTGTAAGGATCGGCAGCCGAGTTAGGACGACGATCTTCAAGGTAACCACTCCAGTTATGATCCACTGTATACAATGGGATACGGATAGAAGCACCACGATCAGAAACACCATAGCTGAAATCATTGATAGATGCAGTTTCGTGTTTACCTGTTAAACGTAATTCATTATGAGCACCATATACAGCAACACACTCAGCAACCGCAGGGCGGAAAGCTTCGCAGATAGCTGTAAAAGTTTCTTTGCTGTTTGCAGTACGTAAAGTAGTGTTTGAGAAGTTAGCGTGCATACCAGAACCATTCCAATCCAATTCACCTAACGGTTTGCAATGCCAGTTGATAGAAACGCCATAGCTTTCGCCAATTCTTTCTAATAAATAACGTGCTACCCAGATTTGGTCACCAGCTTCTTTTGCACCTTTAGCAAAGATCTGGAATTCCCACTGACCTGCAGCTACCTCAGCATTTATGCCTTCAACATTTAAGCCAGCATCTAAACATACGTCTAAGTGCTCTTCAACAATTTCACGACCATATGCGTTGTTTGCGCCTACTGAGCAATAGTAAGGGCCTTGTGGACCTGGGTAACCACCAGCCGGGAAACCAAGAGGTTTGTTTGTTTTAGGATCCCATAAAAAGTATTCCTGTTCAAAACCAAACCAAAAATCGTTATCATCATCCATGATGTGTGCACGTCCATTTGATTCATGAGGCTCACCTTTTGAATCCAAAACTTCGCACATAACAAGGTACGCGTCTTTTCTTTGAGGATCAGGACATATAAAAACAGGCTTTAATACACAATCAGACGAACCACCTGGTGCCTGTTCGGTTGAAGAACCATCAAAGCTCCATAGCGGACAATCTTCTAATTTACCGCTGAAATCTTTTTCAATCTTTGTTTTGCTACGCAGGCTTTGTGTTGGTTTGTACCCATCAAGCCAAATGTACTCGAGTTTAGTTGCCATTTTTAATTAATTTGTAAAGTTGGGGTTCTATTGATAGTTTTTGTATTAATCTCGCCAATTAATAAGGCGAATTTAAATTATTTTTACAAAAATCACTACGATTTAATGATTTTTTTATAATTTTTTTCAACAAACACTATTAATTAACTACAAATACATAATAATTAACCCGATAAATGGCTTTTTTAGCAATTTTATATTTTTGTATTTCCTAAATCGTGGTTTTTTGCGAAAAGTGTAAAGTATTAGCTATTTAAGCCAAAAAGGGCTGTTTATGCGGATAGAACTATTCTTTTTTTAGTTAATTAATCCTTTTCACTTAGCTTTTGAGATACGTTTTTTAGATTTTTATCCAACTCTTCGGCCGAATACAATAAATACTTGCGTGTTTTAAGCAATTCTTCTTTTGTTTCACTATCCTTCATCAAATCAAGCAGGCCTAAGATATTTGACAGGTGGTTACGTACTTCATGGGAGTTTATAGAAGCCAGTTCTTGTTTTTTTGCTGCAAATAGCAATTGCTCGTAATCTCTTTTCTGTCGGCTGTTGCGGTAAAAAATAGCAACAATTATAACTGCTAAAACTGCCAGTGCAATAGCAAATAGCATCCATAAGCGCTCCCGCTCATATTTGAGTAGGTTTACATAATAGAGGCTTTGCACTTCATTGATTTTTATCTGGGAGGATTTATCACCTACCTGCAATAGGTTGTTGATGTTTTGTTTTAATTCTCCCAATGCCAGTTTAAAGTTGTAGGCGGCAAGCTTTTCGTCGTTTTTAAGCTCGGCTATTTGGCCAAGTACTTCATATAGGTGGTATTTTATTTCGGGATGGTTTTTTTGAGATGGTTTGGCCAATTGTTTTTCGGTCATGTATTGGGCCGAATCTATTTGTCCGTTACTATAATAGGCATCAGCAAGCATTTGCTCCTCCAGGTCGCTTTTTACATAAAGGCTATCTTTTAATAATGTATTAATTTTCTTTATGGCACCTTTATAGTTGTGTTTTAATAAATCAAGATAGTAGCTGGTACGTTTTTGATAGGTATGTAATTTGTACGTTTGGTTTTTGGGGCCAAATAGTTTTTCATGACAAAGCCTTAAAGAATCGTAATTTCTGGTCCTGAAATAGTTCTCGGCTTTATTATAGGTTATCAGACTCAAAGCGTTGAGGCGATTGATCTTATTTTCGTCAATAATGCGTTGCGCCTGGTTAAGGTAGGATAGCGATTGGCCGTAAAGACCACTCTTATAATATATATCAGATATATTGACATCTAACAATGCCTCTAAATAAGGATCATTTAATTTTTTTACTTCATTCTTTGCCAGCCCATAGCTTGATACTGCTCCAATGGAGTTTCCTTCGTCGGTTTGTAAAAAGGCGAGATGGGTAAAATAATCAAAAAGAAGCAGGTGGTCGCTGCTTTTGTGCGCCTCATCTATGGCTTTTATTAAGGCGTTTTGTGATTCCTGGAGGTTTTCAAGCCGTCGCTGATATATACTTTCCATAAAGTATGATATTGATTCTCTATGCTCGAAATTATATTTCGTAAAAGTATCTGTGATGGCTTTCTTTTTAGCATCAAGTTGATCCAGCGGTGAATTTTGAAAAAAAGATTTAATGTACCTGATTACTTTAATCTCCCGTTTCTGCTGATCTTTCAGTAAAATGTAATCAACCAGGCTGTCTCTTTTAGCATGAGGTTGGGCAAAAGTCGCTTTAAATGAGCACAGTAATAAGATTAATATAGCAAGAATAATTTTTTTCAAAGTGGAAGCAATTTAGGATAAAAATACACTCGCAGGTGATAAAATCAAATATATAATGAAAATTAACGGGTTAGTTATCAAATATTTACAATAATATACAACAATATTTAATTGTGTTTGTAACACCAAGTATAGCGCAATTAAGTTTGAGAGAAAAATATTAATTAAGTTTTTTATTGGTATCTGCTTTAAAATCAGGGTAAAAGAATTAATTTGATTAACTATAATTTAATATTGCTTATCGATTGGTTAAAACTATCCCCCTGGTTATCTTTTTTTTCGTAATATTTGATTGAGGCGTTTATTATAATTACTATTGTACTAAATACTATCCGTTTTTTTAAAAATTATGAAAAAATTTACATTTCTATTAATGGCAGTTATTGCCACAGGCTACTTTTCCTGCAAAAAAGACAATGCAGCTCCTGCTCCTTCAAAAACTACAATTAAGAAGGAATTATCTCTTAAGAGAGATACAATTACTGACAGGTTAACTGCCAGGAGAGATACAATTACTGACAAGTAGTAGCAAAACAAAGCGGATAAAATTATGGGGAAACTAACTATCAAATTTCTCCAGTAGTTTTAAAAGTGTTTCAAAATCCTTGGGATAGGGGGCATGTATAGTGACCTCTGTCTCAGGATTAATTTTAAATGTTACCTCGTAAGCGTGCAGAGCAAAGCGTTTCATAATCGGTAACTCCTCCTGATCCTTACCCAAACGGTATTTCCTTTTTATTTTGGATAGAAAAACAGGCTCGCCTTTGTACATTTCGTCTCCGGCTATTGAAGCCCTTTGAGTTGCCAGGTGTATCCTTATCTGGTGCATGCGGCCGGTTACCGGGCGGCATTCTACTAATGTATAGTGTTTGAAATATTTTAATGACTGAAACCAGGTTTCAGCACGTTTGCCTTCCTGGCGGCTAATGGTCACATTGCCTTTGCCCACATTTAATATAGGCAGATCTATCAGTAAATTATCAAAAGTATGAGTGCCATCAATAATAGCGTGGTATACTTTTTTTACCTGCCGTTTTTCAAACTGCATGCTCACCATCCGGTAAGCTTCGGGATTTTTAGCGATGATCAAAGCGCCGGAAGTCTCCTTATCTAAACGGTGACAAATCTGGGCATCTTCCCAATAGCCTTTTGCCAACCTCAGTAAATTTACCTCGCCTCCTTCGCGTTCATCAAGCGAACTTAAAAAAGGTGGCTTGTTAACTACAATCACATCATCATTCTCAAACAGTATCAGATCGGCAAACTTCGGAAATTTCATATTTTATATATAGCCGGCAAAAGTACGGTTTATAATTTAAACAGTTATCACAGTATCAGCTTATTGAATCATCATTTGTTAATTCACTGTAAAACAAAGTTTAATTATAACGGTTATTATTAAATAACAAATTAATATTTACCTTTTATCTATAAAAACATCATGAGTACCAACGCAACCAAACCTGAAGAAAAGGGATTTTTTGAAAAGGTTAAAGAAACTATAGAAAGTCTTTGGGATGGCACCAAAGACACAGCAGAGGATGTAAAAGAAGCAGCCGAGGAGAAACTGGAAGATTTGAAAGAGAAAGTAATCTCAAAAAAAGCGACGGCCAGCAAAAAGGTTTCAGCTGAAAAAGCATCAATAACAGCAAAAGTTACCGCAACTGCTGATAAGGCTAAGGTAGCGGCTACCGACTTGAAAACTAAAGCTGCCGAAAAAGCTAAGGCAATTGTTCAGGAAGCTAAAACTGAAACTGCAATAGCTAAAAAAGCAGCAGCTGATGTAAAAGCGAAAGCAGAAACCAAAGCAAAAGCTATTACCGCCAAAGCAGAAGCCGACATTAAAGGCGCTAAAAAAGCAGTGGCAGCTAAAGCTGCAACCGCCGTTAAGAAAAAGACCAGTACACCTAAATAAGCTTTGTTAATTATATATAAGGAAAAGCGTTGGATGAACATTCGACGCTTTTTTTATTGGTAAGTAATTCTTTTGCTTACGTAGATTTTTGGTGTGTTCTTAGCATTTAACAGGTGCAGGCAGAAGATTTTTTCAACTTTTTTATTTTAAATGTAAGGTTTACATTTATTTTTTTACTTTTGAAACGTAAAGGGTACAAACCAATTACCCGTGGCCAATAAAACCTGTACAAAAATACAATGGACAATAACAGTTTTGATCTGAAAGAGCATCCGCATAGCCGTTTAAATATTTTAACTGGTGATTGGATTTTAGTATCGCCTCATCGTACCAAACGCCCATGGCAGGGTAAGGTGGAGGCAACGCAAGCCGATGAAAGACCTCAGTATGATGCGCAATGTTACCTTTGCCCCACAAACAAACGGGCTGATGGTAGTGAAAATCCCGATTACAAAGGAAGCTTTGTTTTTACAAACGACTATTCGTCATTATTGCTGAACACACCGGATGGTGGTTTAAATGATGACGAGTTATTGGTGGCTAATAGTCAAAAGGGAATTTGCAGGGTTATCAGTTTTTCGCCCAGGCATGATCTTACTTTGCCGCAGATGGAAACAGCCGCGATCAGGAAGGTTGTTGATGTTTGGCAATCTGAATTTGAGGATCTTTCATCATACCCATGGATAAAACACATCCAGATATTTGAAAACAAAGGTGATATTATGGGCTGTAGCAATCCGCACCCACACGGCCAGATCTGGGCTCAAAATAGCATCCCTGTAGAGGTAGCTAAAGAAACCCAGCAGCAGAAAAATCATTTCGAGCAAAAAGGCCGCAGCCTGCTTGGTGATTATATTGCATTGGAACTAAAACGCCAGGAACGCATTATTTTCGAAAATGAACACTTTGTGGTATTAGTTCCTTTTTGGGCGGTTTGGCCTTATGAAACCATGATAGTAAGCAAAAGGCACATTACCAGTATTGTTTATTTTACCGATGACGAAAAAACAGCCCTTGCTGATGCTATTAAAAGACTAACGGTTAGGTACGATAATATGTTTGAAACATCATTTCCATACTCTGCCGGGATGCATCAATCGCCGGTAAATATGGGCGAACACCCTTACTGGCATTGGCATATGCATTTTTATCCACCTTTGTTACGATCAGCAACGGTAAAAAAATTCATGGTTGGTTACGAAATGCTGGCTAATCCTCAACGTGATATCACAGCTGAGTATGCCGCCGAGAGATTAAGGAATTTGAGTGAAGTGCATTATAAGGTTAAAGGATAAGCAAAAAATACTAATTTTAAACCAACCATAAAAAACCTACTTATGAATCATTTATTTAAAAATCTATCATTAATAATGTTGCCGGCCTGTTTATCTTTGGCCGCCTGTAATCAAACTTCAACCCAAAAGAAAACAAACGACATGACGGATAGTACCAAAACCACCGCTGCAGCATTTGAAAAAACAATCGATGGAAAACAAACCCACTTATATACCCTTAAAAACAAAAATGGGATAACTGCCACTTTCACCAATTATGGTGGTCGTATAGTTAGTTTATTAGTGCCCGATAAAACCGGTAAGCTTACTGATGTTGTTTTGGGATTTGAAAGTGTGGATGGTTTTGTAAATTCAACCGAGCCTTATTATGGTGCAACTATTGGCCGTTATGGTAACCGTATTGCCAAAGGTCATTTTAAATTGGATGGTAAGGATTATCAATCATCTATCAACAATCCGCCAAATACCCTGCATGGCGGTAAAAATGGTTACCAGAGTGTAGTTTGGGATGCCAAACAGATTGATTCATCAACACTGGAACTTAGTTACTTGTCTAAAGATATGGAAGAAGGTTTCCCGGGCAACTTAACTGTAAAAGTTATATACAGCTTAACTGATAATAATGAGTTTAAATGCGTTTACGAAGCGCATACTGATAAAAATACAGTAGTTAACCTAACTAATCACGCGTTTTTTAACCTAAATGGCGAAGGCAGCGGTACCATACTAAACCACCTGGTACAGGTTAATGCTGATAACTATATCCCTGTTGATGCGGGTTTGATCCCTACCGGGAAAATTGAAAGTGTAAAAGGCACCCCGTTTGATTTCACCAGCGCCGAAACTATTGGCAAAAGGATAAATGATAATAACGAGCAGTTGAAAAATGGCAAAGGTTATGATCATAACTATGTACTGAACAAACACGATATTACAGCCCCGATAGCTACAGTAATTGGCGATAAAAGCGGTATAAAAATGGAAGTATATACCGAGGAGCCAGGTTTACAGTTTTACAGCGGTAACTTTATGCAAGCCAAAAACGCCATGAAACGCGGTTTAAAAGATGAGTTCCGTACCTCATTTGCTATGGAAACCCAGCATTATCCAGATTCGCCGAACCAACCTCAATTTCCATCAACCGAATTGAAGACTGGCGAAACTTACAAAACACAATCATTATACAAGTTTTCGGTGGTTAAATAAGCTGATAATTTTTTAGATATAAAAAAAGGTTCTGCCGTTGGGTGGAACCTTTTTTGTTTTACTGTGATAATGGAGTCTCTCGAGGAAGTAGGGACTAACTAAAGATATAAAGCACATGGAATATGTGCCTAATGGCAACGATGAGCAGTGTATTTTATTCCAGTCTCTCAAACAAAAACTTCTGCCCAATTACATGACTTTCGCCTAATTTAAATAGCATTAATTGTTCATCCCCTTTTGAGCGTTCTATATCACCAATAAAATATGCTTTTATACCTTGCCTGGTTAAACATTGCTGGTATATGTTTAAGATTGTTTTTGGCCCTCGGGCAAATAGCCCATAACCTTGTTTACTAAGTTGGCTTACGCTATCGGGCAGATAAATATATTTAAAAACGTCATTCGTATTATCAGATAATTGTAGAATCGATTGAAAAATATCAACAAAAAGTTCCTGTGAATGATTGGTGGTTCCGTTGAAGTAAAGTTCTGTATGAGTGTCATTGTATTTTAAAAGCAAAGGATGCTCACTATATAGTGAAATATCCTGCGTCCAACCATTAATTATTTTCTCTTCCTTAACATCTTCAATATATAATTGCCATAACTGTTGTGGTGTATCTTCATAAAACCGTATGGCGAATGTGAGGTAAAGATTATCTTCGATAAACTTTACCGATTCTATAACAATACCCGCTTCATCATCAAATTCCGGATTATCTAAAATAGCTGTTAATTCCTTTGGAAGGTTTTCCTGAGACGTCATAAATTTATTTGGGGATGTAGATACATCATTAACTGTAATGAGCGGTGAAACAGAGTTACGAACTACAGGTCAATATGGTAATAAAAAACAAAAAATTGTATTGTTTTTCAACCCCTATTAATTAATTTTATCCCCATGTCCCAAACCTCCTACAAATTTATTAAAGAACCCACCAACAGATGGTACATCGATATCCCCGACTGGCAAGGCCAACATGCCGACCTGGAAATGGTGGAGGGCGCAGATGCTATGCTCGACTATGTTGGTAGTGGGAGCAATGAGGTTGAACTTTTATTGGCTGAAGAATCTTTTGATGGAGCAGACACGCTTCAACTGATCCACGATTATTCGCAGCAAATAGGTGGTGGCATCTACCTGTTAAAAGAATACAACGGCGAAATATTGAATCAGGAAATGTGGCTGTGCGAAGTGACTGAATATGTATTTGGGAAACTACCCTCCATGATCTATTTCAGGAAAGTTTGATTTTATACATCACTCCTTGTGTTTTTTGTTGATTAATGTAGCTTTAAAACAGCAGGATAAATAACATTTCTATTGTGGCGTAATTTCATCTGTATGTTTAAATAGTAGAGACTCATATTTGCGTCTCCAACTGTACAGAGACGATAAGGGAGCTGTTGAATTTGCGAGCAGGAAACGCAATTGTGCACTTCTCCCGGCAGCATTAATGTAACCTAAATATTAACCTTAAAACAAGTTAAAATCATTTCGCAACGCAGCCTATAAATTATTATTTTAAAAGTGTACCTTTGCGCCATTATTTTCTTGAAAACAAAGCACTTAATTTTTACGCTTCTGCTTCAACGACAATAAAATTAAATTAATAGCATGAAAAAAATTGTCGACTACAGGAAACTTTTGGGCGTAAACGAAGCTGCCGAACTACAGGAATTAAAAACCAACTATCGCAACATGATGAAAACCTGGCATCCGGATAAATTCCAGGATGAAAGCAGGATTGAGGCTGAAGAGAAAAGTAAAACCATCATTGAAGCATACCACTTTTTGGTAAGTATTGCTCCCGAAACCCGCGGTCAATCGTTAAACGAATACACGCTTACAACTTCTTCATCAAATATTGCTGATTTTGAATATAAATCGCAGGTGTTAAAAATTACTTTTTTAGATGGCAATGCCTATGAATACTTTGATGTACCTAAGGCGGTTTATATAAAACTGATTAATGCCGATTCGCCTGGCCGGTTTGCCCGCAGGCATATCTATAACGAGTATGTTTACAGAAGCGTAAATAAACTGGTGGCTACAGCGTAGTTACCGGTTATTTAATCGTTCATAATCTTCAATAGTATCGATATCAATAGCTCCCAGGGCAAAAGGTACCGATACTACATCTTCGGGATATGAATTGATCAGTTTTTTTGCTCCTTCATTCCCTGTTAAACTTTTAAGGTGAGGAAAATATTTTTCATCAAATAAAGCAGGCACACCAAAAGTGCTTTTGTATTCGCATGCTACAATGCCACTATCGTTTTCTGTTTTTCGTTCGGTTAGCTGGTAAATAAGTAAGGGGTCTACAAATGGCTGGTCGCATAACATTAACAAAACTGATGTTGTTAAGGGTTCAAGCCTTTGAAGTTCTGATATCCCTAATCTGATAGATGAGGCCATACCTTCCTGCCATTGGGGGTTGTAAACGATATTCACCTGTTGGTCAGATATATGCGGTCTTATCTCGTCTTCGTTGGCTCCCAGTACTACCAGTACCGCTTCACAGCTGGCAGAAGTGATTGCAGTTTGGATAGCTCGCTGCAGTAAAGTTTTCCCCTGGTAGATAAGGTTCTGTTTAGGCGATCCAAAGCGGCTTGAAGAGCCCGCAGCGAGTATAATTATCCCGGTCATTGGCTTAATTGGTTATCGGTTATAGCATAGGCTGCCGTATAATTTGTTCCGGTTCGCGGTTATGGATATTGGTTTTGTAACGTAACGATGTACCTGCTCTTTTCTTTAAAACTGCCTGCATTTCGGCAATGATGGATAGCGCAATTTCATCAGCATTTTCTGACCCAATATCTAAACCTGCCGGTCCAAATACGCTTTCTAATTGTTCTGAAGTAATTTTTACGCCTTCATCGGCAAACTCATCCAGCATTCTTTGCAAGCGTTTTTTTGGTCCCAATATCCCTATGTAAGAGATGCTGAGCGATAGCAGCTGCTTTAATACGCACTGATCGTAATTATAGTTGTGTGTCATCAGCATAATTACAGTACGTTCATCAATAATAATCTGTGGCAACACGTTTTCTGGTTTTGATATGATAATCTTTTCCGCAAGCGGAAACCTTTCAGGAATGGCGTAGTTTGACCGGCCATCAACCATATATATCAGCCAGCCCAGTGTAGCCGCTATTTGCACTAATGGTATAGCATCATTACCTGCGCCAAATATCACTAACGAAACCGCAGGTTGCATCAATTCAATAAAGCAGGTAAACTTATCGCCATATAAATAAGTTTTGGTTACCGAGTTGCCGTTTACCAGTACATTTTTTGCATCTGTAAGTAATGCATCTTTAATCTCATCGTCAGGAAACTCTCCAATTATCCGTTCATCCTTATTAAGCAATAAACAGGTGCCCGGTTGTGCTGCCTGTTTGTTGTTCATGGTAAAAAGCGTAACAAGCACAACAGGCTCGCGCTTGCTCAAAAACAATTTAAAAAGGTTGATCGGGTTATCCTGTTTTTTGGCAAAAATAGGCTCAATCAAAATATGGATAATGCCATTACAGCCCAGGCCAACACCCAATTTAGCATCATCATCGTCGGTAGTATCATAAGTAACCAGCATAGGCTTGTTTTGGGCCATTACCAGGCGGGCTTTGCGCAGGGCATCGCCTTCAAGGCAACCACCACTTATGGCTCCGGTAAGCTGCCCATCCTCAGTGATCAGCATACGGGCGCCTGCCCGGCGGTATGAGGAGCCTTCCACGTGCACAACCGTGGCCAATGCTGTTTGTAAGCCAATTTTATCTGCCTTATCAAAGGCGTTCACGATGTCTTTTAATTCTTTCACGTAGTAAATTCGATAATATTCTTGAATAGACTAATATTCTCAATTCTAAGCTATAAAAAGTACATTTAAACCACAATGGTCAAATTTGTAATTTTTATTTTTACAGTAACGATCATTAAACTTAAAAACCTCAAATTTGTTAATTAAATTGTATACATCGTAAATTTTATAACTTGCTGATAGATAATCACGGCCGAAAGATCAATTACCTCCGCCTTGCGGTGACGGACAGGTGCAATTTGCGCTGTTTTTATTGTATGCCCGAGGATGGCCTTAACTGGCTGTCGCGTAAGGAACTGATGAGTTACGAGGAAATGCTGCAAAGCTGTGCCCTGTTGGTAAAAATGGGTATCCAAAAAATCCGTATTACCGGTGGTGAGCCCTTTGTACGTAAAGATATCATGACTTTGCTCAGCTCTATTTCACAATTGGATGGTTTACAGGATCTCAGTATTACTACAAATGGAGTATTAACGGCACCTTACGTACCCGAACTTAAAAAAATAGGTGTGCGCTCTGTAAACCTAAGTTTGGATACACTGGATGCCAATCGCTTTTTTACCATTACCCGCCGCGATGAGTTTGCCAATGTAATGGCAGCTTTGGATGCATTGCTGCAACATGATATGGAGGTGAAAATAAATGCTGTGGTAATGGATGGTAAAAACACACAGGATATTATTTCGTTGGTTGAAATGACCAAAGATTTGCCCGTTAGTGTAAGATTTATAGAAGAGATGCCCTTTAATGGCGACGGACACGTTTACACTGGTTTACAGTGGGACTATGTACGGATCCTGGATGAGATCAAAAGCAAATATCCACAGATCCAAAAACTAACAGATCCGGCTTATTCCACATCATATAATTATCAAATACCGGGTCATAAAGGTACAATTGGAATCATCGCGGCCTATTCGCGTACGTTTTGCGGTACCTGCAACCGAATCCGGATTACCCCACAAGGCGAATTGAAAACCTGTTTATATGACGATGGCGGCTTGAATATTAAGGATTTGATGCGGGCTGGTACCAGCGATGATGAATTGCAAACTGTTTTGCTGAATGCATTTGGAAACCGTGCTAAAGATGGCTGGGAGGCCGAAAAACTGCGCGTAATACACCCGGGGCTCCATGAATCAATGGCCTCTATTGGCGGATAGTAAGCTGAAAGCTGATGCAATGACGGTTTTTATATTTATACACTTCGAAGATTAAGGAAAACGCTTTAGGCTTTCTGCCTTTAGCTTTTAACTAAAACTATGACAACTGTTGAACAAGCCGAAAAATTAATACTTGCCCAAATAAAGCACTATGGCGAAGAAACCATACCCTTTGAACTGGCATTAGGTAAAGTACTGGCCGAACATATAACAGCAGATCGGGATCTGCCTCCTTTTAACCGGGTAACTATGGATGGTATAGCCATAAATTACCAGGCCATTGAAAAGGGTATCAGCACATTCCGTATCAAGGCAACCCAGGCAGCGGGCGATGAACCAATAGAAATAACTGAGTTAAACGAGTGCATCGAGATCATGACCGGGGCGGTATTGCCTGCATCTGTCAATACAATTATCCGGTACGAGGATGTAGAGATCAGGGCAGGGTTGGCCAGTATTCATGGCCAGGAAATTAAGCAAGATCAAAACATTCATATCCGGGGCGCTGATAAAAAGCAGGGTGAAGTATTGGCAGCATCGGGCCAATTGGTTTCGCCGGCAATCATCAGCCTGGCTGCATCTGTTGGTAAAACCCATTTACTGGTGAAAAAAATGCCTAAAGTGGTTATTATTTCATCTGGCGATGAACTGGTTGATGTACATGAAACACCATCACCATACCAGATCCGCAAATCCAATAGCTATACCGTAAAGGCAGTTTTGCAACAACAGGGGCTCCAGCCGGATATTTTGCATATTCCGGATGATCCCGAAATTACAAAGGCACAGATACAGCAATGCCTGCTAAATTATGATGTGCTGCTGCTAAGTGGAGGCATTTCTATGGGAAAGTTTGATTACATCCCACAGGCATTGGAGGATCTGCAGGTTGAAAAAACTTTTCATAAAGTAGCGCAACGCCCCGGTAAGCCGTTTTGGTTTGGTACATACCAGGGCAAAGTACTGGTCTTTGCATTTCCAGGCAACCCGGTGGCCACATTCATGTGTTTGCATCGTTATTTTTTAACATGGTTAAGAGCAACTTTAGGCTTGCCGCAACAACCGCATGTTTATGCTGTAATAGATAAAGATTTTCGGTTTCAGCCGGCTTTGCAGTATTATTTGCAGGTAAAATTGAACAGTAATATTCAAGGGCAGTTAATAGCTTCGCCGGTAGAAGGAAATGGTTCAGGTGATTTTGCTAACTTAGCAGATACCGAAGCATTTTTAGAATTACCTATGGAAAGGGAAGATTTTAAAAGGGGAGAGGTGTTTAGGATATGGAGATTTGTCTGAACCGGAATTTCAGGAATTTATAGAATTTCCTGAATTATTTCCGCAAACATAAATTACCATCTGCAAAGCAATTCTTAAATTCTAAAAATTCGTTTAATTCGAGTTCAGATAAAATTGAATATGTTAACCCATATAGATAAACAAGGCAACCCATCAATGGTTGATGTATCTGCAAAGCAGGTTACTCATCGCACGGCTACCGCGCGTAGTATCGTTGTTTTGCCGGATGAAGTGCTGCAACATTTGATTGATGGTGATCTGATCAGCAAAAAAGGCCCCGTTTTTCAAACGGCGATCATTGCAGGTATCATGGCCGCAAAAAAAACCGGCGAGCTGATACCGCTTTGCCATCCTTTGGGAATGGATAACTGCCAGGTTACTATACAGGTAAATGAACAGCAGGAAATTGTAATAGAGTGCACCGCAAGCATTACAGCTAAAACAGGTATTGAGATGGAAGCCCTGGTTGGCGCATCAGTAGCGGCACTCACCGTATATGATATGTGCAAGGCCATGAGCCACGATATTGTGATAAAAGAAACCAAACTGATAGCAAAAACAGGAGGTAAACGTGATTTTAAACGAGCATAGCCCCGAAGGCAAACATAAAAAACACGCCAAACTGGCAAGGCCATCCACAGGGAATTTTGGCAGAAATGAATGGGCAATTCTTGGCGGCCCATGTACAGTAATAAAGTTATTGGCCGATGATATCATAACAGCGTTATCGGCAACCTATAATTGCGCTTATGCCGATACAACTCACAACGACGATGTTGTACAGATGCCGGGCAGGCTTGCAAGCAGGGCTATATTAGATTATACCAACCAGGTAAATTATCAGCAGTTCAACTTTCAAAACCCGCTGATGCCCTACCAGCTTAAGCAGCAATTTGCCAATGCCGACCTGGTATTGGTAAACGGTAATCACCAACAGGCCAGTGCGCAGGTTGTTATTATCGATATTAATAAAAAGGCATCCCTGCAAAAACGGGTTGAACAATTAACCAACGTGAAATTGTTTTTATTAGCCGATAATAGCGATGATCTGTTTGATTTTATAAAGGAGGCCATTCCAAACTGGCAGCAGATCCCCATTTACAAATTATCGGACAGGGAAAAAATAATCGCTTTTTTTGAAACCAATTTGCAACAGGCCAAACCCGTATTAAACGGATTGGTTTTGGCCGGTGGGCAAAGCCTCCGCATGGGTTTTGATAAGGGCAACGTAAATTGGCATGGTAAGCCACAGCGCTACCACATGGCCGATATGTTAAAGCCTTATTGTAACGAAGTTTTTATCTCCTGCAGGCCCGGCCAGCAAACAGAGATAGATGATCAATATCCATCTTTAGAAGATACCTTTACCGGGCTTGGTCCTTTTGGGGCGATATTATCGGCGTTTAGGGAAAGGCCGGATAGCGCCTGGCTGGTAATTGCCTGCGACCTACCTTTGATGGATGAGGGCACTTTGCGTAACCTGGTTGCCTGGCGAAACAGTTCGTCTGTTGCAACTGCCTACCACAGCCCGGTAACTGATTTTCCCGAACCGCTTATTGCTATTTGGGAGCCGAAAAGTTATCCTGTGTTATTGTCGTTTTTAGCGCAGGGATATTCTTGTCCGCGTAAGGTACTTATCAATACAGATATCGCACTATTGAACGCGCCCAAGCCGGAGGCATTAACCAATGTGAATACGCCGGAGGAACTGGAAAGAATAAAACGGGTTATACACCAAAAAACAGCCACAAACTAATGGATACCAACGATCTGAGATATAGTTGCCAAATAGCGTTACCAGGATTCGGCGATGCTATACAAGAACTTTTACAGCAGGCAAAAGTACTGATAGTAGGTGCGGGGGGCCTTGGCTGCCCGGCAGCACAATACCTTACATCAACAGGAGTGGGTACAATAGGCATAGCCGATTTTGATGTGGTATCGGTGAGTAACCTGCATCGCCAGATTTTGTATACGCCAGACGATGTGGGGAAGGAAAAAGTTATGCTTGCCTGCCAGCGCTTGCAAAAGCAAAATCCGGGTGTAAAACTGGTGCCGCACAGAGAAAAGATCACTTCAGATAATGTTTTGGGAATTGTAAGCCAATATGATATTGTGGTTGATGGTACCGATAACTTCGAGACCCGGTATTTACTAAACGATGCCTGTGTTTTAAGCGGAAAGCCGTTAGTTTATGGTGCTATTTATCAGTTTGAAGGCCAGGTAGCCGTATGGAATGTAACGAATAAGGATGGACAAAGATCTCCCAATTACCGTGACCTTTTTCCGCAGGTAGATGCTACCCAGATTCCTAATTGTACCGAGGGTGGGGTAATTCCTACACTGGCAGGTATTATTGGCAGCATGCAGGCCAACGAAGTGATCAAATATATCACCAATACAGGTGAGCTGCTTGCCGGCAAAATATTGATCTTTGATGCGCAAAGCATGCAAAGTCGTATTATTAAAATAGGCTCGGTTACCAAAACCCATATCAGGTGTTTAGCTACTACGGTTACTTTTCCAACCATATCTGCGCAGGAACTCAAAAAGCGCATGCAGGAAGATGATACTCTTGAACTAATTGATGTACGTACAATTCAGGAACGTGATGCCTATGATATCGGAGGTACCCATATTCCTTTAGACGAGCTGGAAGAGGACATGCCCTACTTTACCAGTACCAATACTAAAGTATTATACTGCTCAACCGGCAACAGAAGCGCCGAAGCAGTAAAGCTGATCCTTAAAAGAATACCCGAGGCAGATGTGTTATCTCTGGAGGGCGGGTTGACAAGCTATAATGGGATTATTGAGTAATTGAATTAACACGAATTTTATCGAATTGCACTAATCCAGCATAATTAAAAATGGATTAATCTTTTAGGTTTAGAGCTTAGAATTTAGGATTTAGAGCTTAGAATTTAGGATTTAGAGTTTAAAATTCCCCTAAGGATGTGCAGCTACCCAAACCTCGCCATCTTCAAAAGCTTCTTTTTTCCAGATAGGTACAGTTTGCTTAAGGGTATCAATAATATAACGGCAGGCTTCAAAGGCTGCATCCCGGTGTGCGGCGGATACGGCAATGATCACAGGTATTTCGCCAACCTGTAATGTGCCCGTACGGTGATGGATCAAAACTTTCTGCACGGACCATTTATCAAAAGCTTGTTTGGCTATCTTTTCCATTTCGCTAAAAGCCATGGGCTCATAAGCTTCAAAATCAAGTTTTAAAACGGCTTTACCTTTGGTGGCATTGCGCACAGTGCCAATAAATACATCTATCCCACCAGATTCTGGCGACATGATCCAATCAATGCATGTTTGTGTATCCAGAGTTTCTGTCGAAAGTAATATTTGTATGTTGTTCATAGCACCTAATCAATTAATGATTTGAAAAAATATTTTGGCGATTCATGGTAACCCTGGCGTTCATAAAAGCGATGTGCGTCAACCCTGCGCAAGTGGCAGTGCACTTCTATCCGGTCGCACTTTTTCTCTTTTGCCAAATTGGTGAAATGTTCTTCCAATAATTTTCCAACTCCCTTATGGCGCGCATCTTCATCTACAGCAAAACAGCTTATCCTTGCAAAACTGCCTTTAACTGCCAGTTGTGTTAAAAAATCAAAGGCTATAACCCCTACAACCTTATCTTTCAAAACATACACCAGTACATCAGACCATGGCTGACTTAACATCTGTGCCAGGTTTTCAGGTAAAAAAGCTTCTGTTCCCGGATAGCCCAATTGCGTCAGCAGGTTTGATATGGAAGGCTGATCATCCAGCGTGGCCTTTCTGATGCCCATGTTTTTTTAGGATAAATGATTAAGAGAGCAAGGAACAAGGATCATGATTTTTATATTATTGTATGTTTAAACGAAAAGAAAAATAAGTCCTTAATCCTTTATCCCAAAATCCTTACTCCCAATATCCTTGCTTCAATGATTATCCTCCGCTTACCGGTGGTATAATGGCAATCTCGTCGCGTTCATGAATAGTATCTCCGGGTAGGGCATATTCGTTATTTACGGCAACCATGTATGATGCAAGCTGTTTAAGGCGCGGATATTGCTGCTCAAGTACATATTTTAAATTGTAAATAGTGGCATCATTGGTTAATTCCAGACTAACCAACGAACTTCCGAATATTTCCTTTGTTACTCCAAAAGCAAGTACATTGATCTTCATATCTCAAAATTAGGCCAAAAAAGGCATAAATGCATATGTGAAAGTAAATTTATTAGATACAAACAGCTCCTTTTGGGGGCTTTGAGTCCAAACAACTTGTCGGCTAAATTGTATATTTGAGTATGGCCTGTAAAACCACATACCAAATACCTATTGTTAAAGTTGCTGGTGTAACCAGTATTCAAACAACAGATGCACTTGCTATTGAGGAACCTCTGGAGATCAGACTGGAGTATGGGCAGGAGGGGCAAAGACAGGTTCAAAATATTTCGGTCACCATGCGTACGCCGGGGCACGACGCCGAGTTGGCAACAGGTTTTTTATTTACAGAAGGCATTATCAAAAATGCAGATGATATTGCGTCAACTATCCACACCTTTATTGCCTGTGCCGAAAACAAGGAAAACGTGATCCAGGTAAGCCTAAATCCAGATGTTGTACCTCAGCTGCAAAATACTGAACGTAATTTTTATACCACATCAAGCTGCGGCGTATGTGGTAAAGGATCTATCGATGCCATCAGGACTGTAAGTAGTTTTGAGGCTCATGCAGATCATGACACCGTAATTCCTGATATTTTATGCCAGTTGCCAGTGATATTACAAAGACATCAGCGCGTTTTTGCAGATACAGGTGGCTTGCATGCCTCGGCTTTATTTACCCCACAGGGCGAATTATTATTGCTGCGCGAGGATGTAGGCAGGCACAACGCGCTTGATAAATTAATAGGCGCCGCCCTTGGTTATGGTTGGCTTCCGTTACAGCAAACAGTATTGCTTTTAAGCGGAAGGGCAAGTTTTGAGCTGGTGCAAAAAGCCGCCATGGCGGGTATTAATATTATTGCAGCAATAGGCGCGCCATCAAGCCTGGCTGTACAACTGGCCGAAGAATTTAACATTACCCTGGTAGGGTTTCTGCGTAATGAGCATTTTAATATTTACACTGCGGCGCACCGCGTATTGATATCAAACTATGAAAATACGTATTAAAGGCAACTCATTAAGATATCGGCTTACTAAAAGCGATGTTTCACAACTGGCTGAGGAAGGCCATTTGCAGGAGGAAGTTGACTTTGGGAGCCAACAATTATACTATGCCGTTAAACTGGTTGATGATGATCATATATCATCTATATTCAGGGAGAATACCATTATCCTGTTTGTGCCTAAGCAGGTGATCAAAGAGTTTGCTGATACCGATAAAATAGGGTTTGAAGGCAAACATGGCAATCTGCATTTATTAATTGAGAAAGATTTTACCTGCCTGGATAGTGTGGCCGAAGATCAGAGTGATAATTACCCCAACCCTTTAGCCAACAAAAAGTATGAGCAAACAAGACAAGAAACAGCCGGCGGCGGAGAACCCGGAGAGACTGCTCGACCTTAAAGTCACTGAACCAAAAACATGGGCAGCCGGCATTCCGGCGGTAACTGTGGCCATGGTTGATATATTAAAAGAATCGGGCTTTGTGCGTGGCATGGAAGGCCTTTTCAAAATGAACAAGAAAGATGGATTTGACTGTTCTGGCTGTGCCTGGCCCGATCCTGATGACGATAGGTCGCCGGTTGCCGAGTATTGCGAGAACGGGGCCAAAGCCCTCGCGGAAGAAGCCACCACTAAAAAGCTCACTGCCGAATTTTTTGCCCAAAATTCGGTTGCCGATCTGGCTAAACTGAATGACTACGAGATAGGAAAAAAGGGCCGGATAGCACAACCCATGTATCTCCCAAAAGGTGCTACACATTATGAACCTATTGGCTGGGATGATGCGTTTAAAAAAATTGCCGGTAAGCTAAACAGCCTTGCATCGCCGGATGAAGCAGCGTTTTATACATCGGGCCGCACCAGCAACGAGGCATCGTTCATCTACCAATTGTTTATTCGCGAGTATGGTACCAACAACATGCCCGATTGTTCAAACATGTGCCATGAATCAACCAGCTTTGGTTTGTCAGAGGCCATCGGAATTGGTAAGGGAACAGTTACCCTCAATGATTTTTATGATACCGATGTGATCATCATCATAGGGCAAAACCCGGGTACCAACCATCCCCGGATGCTTACTGCCCTGGAAAAGGCTAAACACAACGGCTCAAAGATCATCGCTGTAAATCCACTTCACGAGGCCGGGCTAATGGGTTTTAAAAACCCACAAACTGTAAAAGGCTTTATCGGAATAACAACTCAACTGGCTGATCTTTATCTGCAGGTAAAGATCAATGGCGATATGGCCCTGCTTAAGGGAATTGAAAAGCTGCTATACAAAGCCGAGCTAGAAAACCCGGGCAAGGTGTTTGATCATGAATTTATAAAGAATAATACCGAAGGCTACACGGCATTCCTTAACCATTTAAACCAGTTTGATCTGGATAACCTGGCAGATGAATGTGGTATACCCTTAGCGCAGATGGAGCAGGCTGCCGATATGCTGAAGGATAAAACCCGCATCATCATTTGCTGGGCCATGGGCGTTACGCAGCATAAAAACGGGGTAGATACTGTAAAAGAGATTGTTAATCTGGCGCTGTTAAAGGGCGCTATTGGTAAGCCCGGCGCGGGCCTTTGCCCCGTGCGCGGGCATAGTAATGTACAGGGCAACCGTACCATGATGATATTTGATAAGCCAACTCCCCAGCAGTTGGATAAGCTTAAAGAGGTTTTTGGCTTTGAGCCGCCACGCCAGCATGGGTACGATGTGGTTGAATCAATACAAGCCATGCATGAGGGTAAGCTTAAAGTTTTCTTTGCCATGGGTGGTAACTTTCTTTCGGCTACGCCGGATACCACTTACACAGCTGATGCCATGCGCAAACTCGAAATGTCTGTCCATGTATCAACCAAGCTAAACCGCAGCCATTTGGTGCACGGCGATGAAGCTTTGATATTGCCAACACTTTCACGCAGCGATAAAGACATGGTTGGGGGCGAGGCGCAGTTTGTGAGTTGTGAAAACTCGATGGGGGTAGTCCAGATGTCGAAAGGCATATTGGAACCCATTTCTAAAGATCTGCTGAACGAGAACCAGATTGTATGTCGCCTGGCCAAGGCTACTTTTGGCAGCCGGTCGGTGGTTAACTGGGATACCTATGCCAATAGTTATGACGCTGTGCGTGATGCCATTGCCGAAGTTATCCCCGGTTTTGAAAACTATAACCAAAAAGTGCGCGTCCCCGCGGGTTTTTATCTGCCAAACGGCCCGCGAACAGGTAAGTTTAACAGTAAGGAATTTGGTGATAAAGTGGGCTTTAATATTGCCGGCTTGCCCGAACACGCAATGGCTGCCGATGAATACCGCATGACTACCATTCGCAGTCACGACCAGTTTAACACTACAATCTACGGATTGGATGACCGTTACCGTGGCGTCCACAATGAGCGGCGGGTGATTTTTATGAATGAACGGGATATAGCCAAAGCCGGTTTCAAAGCAGGCTCACGTGTAGATCTATATAATAACTTTGGCGGGGTTGAGCGTGTGGCCCGATTGTTTGTGATAGTGCCCTACAACATTCCCGAAGGTAATACCGCTACTTATTATCCCGAAGCCAACGTGCTGATCCCGATTGACAGTGTGGCCGAAAAAAGTAATACGCCCACATCAAAACTGGTATTTATCACCATCAAGAAACACAAAGTAGTTTACACTTTTGAAGATTGATTTTTCATTATATCCAAAGCGCGCCTATTGCAAAGAGTAATGCAACAGTCATGATCAATGCGCCAAGTTTTAAAAATGTCCAGAAGGTTATGTTTAGCCCTTCGCGGCGCAGGGCAACTAACCACAAGATGGTGGCCAGCGATCCGGTAATGGAAAGGTTGGGCCCCAGGTCAACACCTATAAGGATTGCGCTTTTTACAAGCTCAGGTAAATTGCCCTGTACAGCAGTGCCTGCAATAAGGCCCGCCGGCAGGTTATTCATGAGGTTGCAGGCAACAGCGGTAATTATGCCACTGCCCCAGGCCGTACCCGTTATTGAATTTGCCGCGCTTTGATGAAGCAGGCTGGTTAATGTTTGCGTGATACCTGTTTTATTGAGTGCTTCAACAATTACAAACAAACCGGCTACAAGCGGAAGTACCGCCCATGATACCCCCTTGATCACAATCAACGGATTTTTGCGGGCACTAATAATAACTATCGCCGAAGTCAGTATCCCCGTAATGGCAGTAGGCAAACCCAGTTGAATATCAAATGCCGAAGAAACCAGTAAAATGACGGCTGTTGCCGCAATGCCTATAATAGCCGTTTTACCGCCGGTGGATAGTTTGGGTATAGCTATATCGGTTGCTATTTTTTCCTTCAGGGCAGCCCTTTGCGTAAAACGGAGCATAAAATAGGTAACAACAATGGCAAAAAATGAGGGTAAAGCATATTGATGCAACCAGTGTAGCAAGGGTGGCATGTGGCGGCCATATATCACCAGGTTGGCCGGGTTGGATATAGGTATTACAAAAGAGGCCGCGTTGGCAATAAAGGCGCAGATAAGCAGGTAGGGAAGAGGTTTATTAACCCTGGCCGCCTTGGCGGCCGCGGCTACGGCGGGGGTAAGTACAACAGCCGTGGCATCGTTTGATAAAAAGGTGGTAACTACAACACCTACGATATAAATCAATAAAAAAAGCCGGTTCCCAGATCCTTTGGCCATCCTGGTGGCATGTGCTGCCAGCCAATCAAACAGTTTTTCTTCTCGTGCGGTTTCGGCAAGTAGCATCATTCCGGTTAAAAACAGGTATACATCAGTACCTCTGCCAATACCGGTTAGCCCGTCCGAAAAGGAAATAAACCCCAAAACAAGCAATAGCACAGCGCCTGCCAGGGCCCAAACAGCTTCGGGTATTTTAAATGGCCTTATAATAACGCCTGCTATAGCCAAAAAGGAAATTATCCAAATGTAAATATGACTCATATTGTTTTCAAAGATGTTATAATTTAGCCAGCTACAGGAAAAGTTTCTGCATAAAAAATCAACATTAAGCAGCATATACGTTTTATTTTTGTCTCCTTAGGGTCTCTCGCAGAGGACCCTAAGGCCGTTTGCAAAATATAAGACTATGCAATTGGACCTGCATGGTTCCTCAGGGTCCTCTATCGAGAGACCCTGAGGGGACGAAAGCAGCATATACGTTTTATTTAAGGATAGGGGCAGAGGGGCAAGTGCTTTTGTCTCCTTAGGGTCTCTCGCAGAGGACCCTAAGGCCGTTTGCAAAGTATAAGACTATGCAATTGGATCTGCATGGTTCCTCAGGGTCCTCTATCGAGAGACCCTGAGGGGACGAAAGGATAGGGCAGAGGGGCAAGTGCTTGCGATTTTAAAATAACGTTGTTGTAAAGCCTAAACTAAGATTTAAGCTTTGTGGGTTTAGCAACCTGTAATTACCACGTGGAGATAGGTAAAAGTAAGATGGCTCAATTGTTAATGCAAAATGCTCGGCCAGGTAATACTCCGCGCCTGCAGTAATTTTAAATGATAAATGCCTGCGGCTTACCTGCTCTACAGTAATTGTTTCTGTGTTAAAATTTACCTTGTCGTAATTATTGATACCTAAGCCGGGTTGCAAAAGGCCAAATAATTTAAAAATTCCCGCCTTGTGGCGATATCCTAAACCGAGAGAAAAAATAGAGGAAGACAGTTTACCCGTGTTAACATTAGTGGGGGAGTTTAAATAAACTTCCTGGTAATGGTTGGTTATCGCATCATAATTAAATCTGATAAATAGGGCATTGCCATCAACCGGCCTAAACTCCAGCGCTGTTGTAAGCATAAAACCTTTTTTTAAATTTAATTTTTGATCATCAACATGAGGGAAACTTAAACCTAACTGGCCTGGAAAATAGAATTTTGACATGATACTATTTTGCCCGTAACTCTTGCTACAATTGATTATCAACAACAAAAAAACAAAATAAATTAGCGGTTGCGATAACTTCATCTTATTGGGATATACTTAACCGCGCGTTACATACGCTTCAGTTTTTGAAAAGGGATTTTAAGTACGTTTATAAACCTGCTATTTGCAGATGGCTCCATATGGGTATCTATCCCAAATACTGTTTCCTGGGGTTCCAGTTCGGCATAAGTGCCAAAAATGCGATCCCAAATACTTAAAACATCGCCGTAATTGCAATCGGTATAGGGTAATTTATAATGATGGTGGACCTGGTGTATATTGGGCGTAATAAAAATTAACCCAACAATATTGTTGATATGCCTGGGCAGCCTGAATGTGGTATGCGCCACAATGTTTGAGAATGTTTGTACCGTTTGCCGCAGAACAAGAACCGTAGCTACAGGCCCAAGCAAAAATACCCAAAGCATTAAAAAGCTGGTTCTTACAAACGTTTCACCCGGATGTTCCCTTACCGTGGTTGATACATCCACCTTTAAATCACTATGATGTACAAGATGGAATTTCCAAAGAAAATCAAACTTATGCATAATTACGTGATAGGTATATTCACAAAGATCCATCAGGATAAACAGGCTGATATAATATACCCAGGCGTTTTTATGAAACGGTAAATAATTAATTAATCCCCAATGATGCTGATGGGTCCAAACAGTTATCAGCAATACCAAACTGATCATGAATAACTGGATGGGCAATGCCGTAACAATAAATAGCAGGTTTACGCGGGTATGTTTAAGCTTTTCGCCAAATAAATTATTGGTAAATACCACTTCGCTACCCCATAAAGAAATAAGGATCATGGCAAAATAAATCAGCTGTACTATATCCTGGTGTTTGGAGATATATGATTGAATCGGCATTTGATATTCCTGGGCTATTGCGTTATAAATTAAAGTTGGGGTTATTAATGTTTGTGAAACAATTAAAACAATATACCACTATGTAACAAACATATATACAAATTCTGAGCGAATGTTGAAGAATTGCCTGTTTGTTAATAATTCTTTAATTTATTTAGGTCTTTAAGTTTACAGAGACCCTCAAGAACAAGCCCTTATAAATCAGGTATGTAATCTGTAATTCTTTTGTCTTCTCAGGGTCTCTCGCAGAGGGCCCTGAGGAAGTTTGCAAAGTACAAGACTATGCAATTGGACCTGCATGGTTCCTCAGGGTCCTCTATCGAGAGACCCTGAGGGGACGAAAGTTTACAGAGGTCCTTAGAAGCAAGCTCTTATAAATCAGTTGTGTAATCTGTAATCCTTCTAAATATCTATCCGCCCAAACAAAATTGACGCATAATGTTTTTATCAATAAAAATACATTATGTCATTTGATCAATACCACGAACCCGTAAACGAACTATCTGACGAAACCCGCACTTTTGCCAGGATGATTGTTTCCCTTACCGAAGAAGCAGAAGCCATTAACTGGTACGAGCAACGCATATCTGTTGAAACCGACAAAGATGCTAAAGCCATTATGCAAAATGCCCAGCAGGAGGAATTTAAACATTTTGGCATGGACCTGGAATTTTTACTGCGCAAAAAACCGGTTTGGCGTACCACTTTAAAAGCTATCCTGTTTCAGAAAGGCAATATTGTTGAGCTGGGCTCAAAAGGCGAAGAAGCCGCGGAATAAATTTATTTTACAATGACCGAAGGAAGAATAAAGCTGGTACAGGGCGATATCACCAAAATTAAAGCTGATGCTATTGTGAACGCCGCCAACACCTCGTTGTTAGGTGGTGGTGGCGTTGATGGAGCTATACACCGGGCCGGGGGTAAAGCCATATTGGAGGAGTGCATCCAGATACGTAACCGGCAGGGCGGCTGCAAAATCGGCGAGGCTGTAATTACTACCGGTGGTAACCTGCCCGCCAGGTATGTGATCCATACGGTTGGCCCGGTTTATAGTAGTGGTGACAAGGGCGAAGATGCTTTACTGGCTTCGGCATATTTAAACAGCTTGAAACTGGCCGCCGAAAATCACCTGGAAACTATTGCTTTTCCCAACATAAGTACGGGTATTTACCACTTTCCTAAAAAAATGGCCGCCGCTATCGCCATAAAAACCGTCCGGGATTTTTTGGCCGATAATGAAAGTATTAAACAGGTAACTTTTGTTTGTTTTGATGATGAGAATTACGGCATATATACAAACTTGCTGAAGTAATGGTTTCTGATAGTAGCTTTGCGCCATGCAATGCCTCTGTTGTTTAAATTACAAATTGTACCTACTTTCATCCCTTGATGAACAAATACCCCTCGGTCTGTAAAATTTCTCAAAAATTACTTCTGCCTTTGTTGCTGTTAACGGCAAGTGTTGCCAACGCCCAGGTGTTTGGCGGCAACCCGCCATCAATTAAATGGAAACAGGTAAATACCTCGGCGGCTAAAGTTATTTTCCCCGCGGGGATGGATTCCGCCGGGATAAAGGTTGCCAATATTGTACAACAGATGAACGGCCAGGTAAAGCCAACCATTGGCAACAAGCAAAGGCAGATCAGCATCGTTTTGCAAAATCAAACTACTATAGCCAATGCCTATGTAGGGCTGGCGCCTTTCAGGAGTGAGTTTTTTTTAACGCCCGAACAAAATAGTTTTGATATTGGCAGCTTGCCCTGGGTAAATCAGCTAGCTATTCATGAGTACAGGCATGTGCAGCAGTATAATAATTTTAATGTGGGGTTGTCGCGCTTTCTGCATATCCTTTTTGGCGAGGGGGGGCAGGCTTTGGGGAATGACCTATCTGTACCCAACTGGTTTTTTGAGGGTGATGCCGTATTTAACGAAACCCACGTAAGCCGGCAGGGCAGGGGGCGCTTACCCTACTTTTTTAATGGTTACAGGGCCTTATGGGCTGCCGGTAAAAACTACAGCTATATGAAGCTGCGCAATGGCTCATATCGTGATTATGTGCCAGATCATTATCCGCTGGGTTACATGCTTGTATCCTACGGGCGCGAAGAGTATGGTGATAACATCTGGAAGAGCATCACCCATGATGCCGCTGGTTTTTACACGGGCTTTTATCCATTTCAAAGGGCGGTAAAAAAGTATACGGGTACAAGTTTTAAAGCATTTACCAACCTGGCATTTGATAATTTTAAAGCCCGCTTCAAGGATGATTCTCAAGATATAAAAACGCCCAAACATTTTGATGCCGACCGTGAATACCCTGCTTTTGTGAACGATAGTACGCTCATTTATATGAAAAGTAGTTATGACCATATCCCTGCGTTTGTGGTGAAAACAGGCAATGCCGAGCGCAAAATAGCTACGCGCTCCTACTCCCTCGATAATTATTTTGACTACTACAATGGTAAAATAATTTACGCGTCCTACCGTGCTGATATGCGCTGGGGCTACCGCGATTATAGTGAGCTGATGCTGCTGGATGTTAATACCGGCGAAGAATACCGCATTACCCAAAAAGCCAAATACTTTGCACCCGCTTTTAGTGCCGATGGTAAAAGTATTGTAACAGTACAGGTTGGTCCATCGGGTGCAAGTCAATTACATATTTTAAGTACCGGCGGGGACTTGCTTAAAGCTGTGCCTAATCCGCAAAAGCTATTTTATACCTATCCAAAGTTTTATAACGATGGTGAGTTGATCTCGGCAGTGAGGGATGCTGAAGGTAAAATGAGTCTGGCCCTTATTAATAAAGAGACAGGTGGCGCCAAATATTTATTGCCCTTCACTTTTAAACCCATAGGTTTTATAGCTGTTAAAGGCGACACTGTTTATTTTACAAATGTTGCTGATACACAGGATAGGTTATTTGCTTTGCTCATAAACGCCAATAAGTTTTATGAGTTGCTGCCAACTGTCAACAGTTTACCAATAGGCAGTTATCAGCCCGCAGTATCTGATCATAAAATGGCATGGGTAGGGTTTACCGCGGCAGGTTATAAAATAACGGAAGCAAATAGAAAAGACTTGAAATGGATTGATGCAGGGGATATGTATGCAAACTCGGCCCTGCCCGAGCTTGGCATTAAGGCTTTAAGTAAAGATTCATCGGCTAATATGCTGGCAGCGGTGGTTAATAAACCGCTGCCGGTTACCGGTTATTCCAAAGCGCACGGGCTTTTTAATTTTCACAGCCTGATACCTAATATCGGCGATCCTAATTATTCTTTTGCTATTACGGGCGAGAACGTTTTAAATACCCTCCAGTCTGAAATTTCCTTTGATTACAACAGCAATGAGGGTTATAAACAGTTTGGTTTTGATGCCATATACGGCGCGTTGTTCCCCTACCTATCCGCCGGGGTCGATTATACGTTAGACCGGCGTGGATTTACCAAAGGCAATTATGTTTACTGGAACGAAACCCAGCTGCATGGCGGTTTAGACGTTCCGCTTACATTTTCGGCAGGTAAGCACTTTACCAACCTTACCTTTGGCAGCGATCTGTATTTTAACCGTACCAGCTTTCAACAGCCCTACGCAGCGCAATTTGCCAATAGGAGTTATACTTATTTAAATAATTCTATTTCATTTGGTAACCAAACACAGCGGGCGAAAAAAAATATATACCCCAGTTTTGCACAAAATATCAGTGTAAATTATAAAACGGCTATAGGCGGCACCAGCGCTACGCAGTTATTGGCATCAGGTACGTTTTATTTCCCCGGACTAATAACCAACCACAGTTTTGTGATTAACCTTGCGCACCAGCAAAAAGGTAAGGATAATGTGATCAGTTACTCCAATGATTTTCCTTTTAGTAAAGGCTATACCGCGCAAAGTTTAGATGATATGAATAAGTTAGGCCTTGCCTATCATTTCCCTATCGCCTATCCCGATGCGGGTTTTGGCAGTATAGTTTACCTGTTGCGCCTCCGCGGAGCTCTGTTTTTTGATTATACCCATGCATCATCTGATGATTTTTACATAGATGGCAGCGGCTTTAAGCAAAACTTTCGCTCAGCAGGAGGCACGCTGTTTTTTGATACCAAATTCTTTAACCAGAATAGTATCTCCTTCGGGATAAGGTACAGCCGCCTATTGGATGAGGACGTTTTTGGAGGAACCGGGCGTAACAGGATAGAACTGGTTTTGCCGGTTACGTTTTTTTAATTAGTGAATTACTGATTGAGTGAATTAGTGATTGATAGGTGTAATATTATTGAATATTGATTGGCTTTACTAAGCCGGATAGGCATCCTTCACAAACTACAAGTTCGGAATTTCTTTTATTAATAAAAGAAACCAGTTTTTTTATATCATCGGGAATTATCTGCTTGTTTTTTTGAAGCATTTTTATACCTGCTGCCCCGTAGGCCTGTTCTTCGCAACAAGCACTGGTTAATAGATCTTTTAGCTTTCTTATGTTTCGGTTCTGTACTATTGTTTCAATATATTTTCCATCTTTTGTTTTTGGGCTACCGTCACCACAATAAAATGCATAGGTTTTGTCTAAATTGAGTTCGTCTTTTAAGTCATTTATTTTTTTTAAGCTACCATAAAACTTGTTCCTCATTTCAAGGTATTTTGAAACCTGTGTAGTATCAATTGCCGGGTGATTTTGCTTTCGGTTTAGTTTTTCTGCGTCCTCATCCATTAAAAGGTTACTGTACAAAACCGAGCAAAAGTGTATGCTGTCATTTTTGATGAGTAGATTTACTTCATACCGGTTAATTCCGTTAAAAGTTATTTTTATCCTTTGATGTCTATAGCCAAAATCAATGTCGCGGTTAAAATAGATCGTAACCTTGCTATCGTTTGGTCTTCGGGTTTGTTTAATGCTATCAATACGTTTGAAAAGACGCTCAGGATTTCGTTCATGATAAGCTACCTGCTCAATTTTATGATAATATTGCTCCAATTGGCCGAAGGCTTTTAAAAATACAGCCTGTAATATCAAGATAAGAGCAATCTTTTTTAACATTATATTACCTAACTATTAGCCAGCTCAATCAATTTTTTAACCCTGCCCACATCAGTAAGGTCAATGGTAAATTCATCACCGGGGTCATCGCTCATTACGATATGATCGTTTTTGTATTGCATTTTACTGCGAACAGGCAAACGGGCTGAGGAGTGAACTTCGGTAACGCCGGTAAAATGAACCAGATCGGCAACGTTGGCTTCGCTTACGCCGGCGCCGGGCATAATGGCTATACGCCCCGCGGCTTTTTGCACCAATTGATTAATAACTGTTGCGCCTTCCATTGCCGAACTTTTACCGCCCGAGGTAAGTATCCGGTCGCAACCCATCTCAATAATGTCTTCAAGGGCATGGTAAAGATCTATACACATATCAAATGCCCGGTGAAAGGTAACACCAAGGCCCAGTTGTTTGGCAAGGCGCACCATTTCCAGGCTGCGTTCCTTATCAATAGTGCCATCAGCATTAAGCATACCTATTACCACACCATCGCAGCCTGCTTCGGCGCAAAACCTGATATCAGCACACATCACGTCGTATTCCAGATCGGTGTATAAAAAGTCGCCGGCACGGGGCCTTATCAACACAAATAATTTTATTTGAAGCAGTTTTCGGGCTAATAATATTTGCCCGGCTGATGGCGTAGTGCCACCTTCTTTTAAATTTTCGCAAAGTTCAACCCGTACAGCTCCACCTTCCTGGGCAGCTACTGCTGATGTAACGGAATTGGCGCAAACCTCAAGCGAAACGCGATTTACAGGATTACCGCTTTGATGTTTTTGTTTAGTGATATCGGGCATGGGCTTCAATGTAATAGTATCAGTTTAGCAGAACAAAAGTTTGATGTATAGCTAACTGTTTTTAGCTGTTGATGTTTTTATTTTGTGATTTAATATTACTTCCGTTGAGGCTGGTGTTGATCCCCATCATGGATATCTGCCAACTGAGAACTGCACACCGCCGGCTGTTAAATCTATTTATAATAGCTTTTTCCCTTAATCAGCAAATCCTGTTTTTCGGCATTGCATACCGCGAATGAAAAGCCGCTTTGTATGGCGTAAGCGCCATATTCGCCTTTTTTATTGATGGCTAAAAAGCCTACCTGTATTTGCTTGGCAATTTCGGGCTTCTTTTTAATAATACGATGCACAGCTTCCTTGCAGGCATCCTCCGGCGACATGCCCTGGCGCATCAGCTCAACTACCAGGAAACTGCCTACATTACGAATCACTTCCTCGCCAACACCGGTGGATGTAGCGCCGCCCACCTCGTTATCAACATATAAACCTGCACCAATGATAGGGCTGTCGCCAACCCGGCCATGCAGCTTAAAGGCCATGCCGCTGGTAGTGCAACCGCCAGATATATTGCCTTTGGCATCAATGGCCAGCATACCTATGGTATCATGGTTATATTTATCGCCGGCTTTGTGGCCGTTCTCAATATTCATTACCGGGGCGTATTTGGCCGTTTTAAGCCATTCTTTCCAGATCTTTTCAGACTCCGGCGTTAGCAGTTTTTCTTTTTTCATGCCCTGCTCTACCGCAAATTGGGTAGCTCCTTCGCCAACCAGCATTACGTGCGGGGTTTTTTCCATCACCAACCGGGCTACCGATATGGGATGCGCAATATCTTCCATGGCTGCTACAGAACCGCAGTTGCCAAACTCATCCATAATGCATGAATCAAGGGTTACATGCCCGTCGCGATCAGGCAAACCGGTACGGCCAACAGTATGGCTGCTGATGTCAGTTTGTTCGGGTATGCGGGCGCCGGCTTCAATAGCGTCAAGCGCACGACCACCTTTTTCTAAAGTTTTCCAGGCTTCTTTATTGGCATATATCCCAAAGTCCCAGGTAGATATAACTACGGGTAAAACGGGCTCGGGTGTTATTGAAATAGCTTTTGCTATGGCTGAGTTTGAAAGTGCTGCCAGTGAGGCGCCTGCAGCTGATATTTTGATGAATTTGCGGCGGTTATACATACCGCTAAGATAGTTAAATCAGCTAAAAAGTAAAGGATTGTATGTGTTTTGATACATTGCGCAAAGGCTTACTCAAAATCCTGCTGGCAGTTAAAACAATGCCATGCTTTATTGTTAACAAAGGGCAGTACTACCGAAATAAATGATGCAAACTTACCCGGATCGGTAGGGCCAACGTTTGTTGAGGCGCAAAAGGGACAAATTACCAGGTTATTGGTTTCTTCGTCTATTTCAATATGGTCCTGGTCGTGCAAATCGCCATCGGCGGCCAGTATGGCGCGGCAACGTTCCAGGTCGCGTTCAAATATTTTTAATTTAATGCCACCTATAGCCTGGTTATAAATAGGGTTTGCCGTAATGGTATTTTCATCAGCAATAAAGCAGGCTATTCCATTATCCTCCAGTTTGGTGCGTACAATATGCGCCAGCATAACATCATAATAATTCTCAAATGTTATAATCTTATCGTCTTGTTCGGTAGCCATAGTGGTAAGTGAAATAATTATACAAATGTAGCTTGTTTTTTGCTTAATTTGATGCTATGAACCGCATCGACCGTATTTCGGCTATTTTAATTCAGTTACAATCGCGCAGGGTGGTAAAAGCCGGCGATATTGCTGAACGCTTTAACATCAGCCTGCGTACGGTTTACCGGGACATCAGAACGCTTGAAGAAGCTGGTATCCCGCTCATTGGCGAGGCAGGGGTAGGGTATTCTATTATGGATGGTTATCGTTTGCCGCCCGTAATGTTTACCCGCGAAGAGGCTACAGCCTTTTTAACTGCCGAGAAATTTGTTGAAAAACTTACCGATGCCACCACCAACGCGCAATACCAATCGGCCATGTACAAGGTGAGGGCGGTGCTAAAAACATCCGAAAAGGACGCGCTGGAGAACCTGGATGGCAGCATTGAGGTGTTGAAGAGCCACAGCCAGAAACGGGCCGGGAATAATAATGATCATATTCAAACCATACTGGATGCCATTATTTATAAAAAGGTTTTATGCATTGATTATTTTGCCTGGCATAGCCAGGAATTTACCAAACGCGATGTGGAACCCGTTGGCGTGGTTTTCCTTGATAGCTTCTGGCACCTGATAGCCTATTGCCGTTTACGTAACGATTACCGCGATTTCAGGATTGACAGGATCCGCAAGCTGGTAGTTACCGATACCACTTATAACAACAGCAAACACCCAACGCTAAAGGCATACATTGCCCAAACAGCCAAAGAAAAGCATCTGGAACTGGTAGTCATCAGGGTAGATAAAGAGATCTCTAATTACCTGGATCATCAAAAGTATTACAGCGGCTTTGTATCAGAGAAAACCATCGGCAATAAAATTGAGATGACGTTTTTAACCATGTCTATAGAAGGTTTTGCCCGTTGGTTTATGATGTTTGGCGACAAGGCCGAGATCATCAAACCGGATGCTTTAAAAGACAGGGTTTGCGCCATTATTATGGCCATCAGTCAAAAAAATCTGCAGGAAACAAATCTCTACTGACATACTGCTGTCACTTGCCGGTTATTTCTTTGTTGTGCAATTAAAAATTAGTTGGCCATACTGGTCATGTTTTTGCTTTTAATAAACCAGCAGCATCATGAAATACTGGATAACCGTAGTATCAAAAGATCATATATCCCGGGGCATAGCCGGTCGTTTTATGCAGGCCAATCACGGCAAGCCGGCACCATTGAGGCGCATGGCTGCAGGCGATTGGGTGATCATGTATTCGCCCAAACAAAGCATGAACGGAACGGAGTCTTTGCAGGCTTTTACCGCCATTGGGCAGCTTGCCGATGATGAGGTATTCCAACATAAAATGAGCGAAGATTTTATCCCATACCGCCGCAATGTGAACTATTACAAATGTATCCAAACGCCTATCCTGCCTTTGGTAAAAGAGCTCGATTTTATCGCCAATAAAAAGTCATGGGGATACCCTTTCAGGTTTGGATTTCTTGAGATAAACGGGCACGATTTTGGGCTGATAAAAACGCACATGTTAACAGATGAATCAATACCGGTAAACGATAAATAAACAATTAAAAACACTGCATTATGGAAAAGTTAAAAGTAAATACCGAGATTAATTTTAAAGCTCCTGCGGCCAAGGTATGGCAAGGCCTCACCGACCCGGCAATGGTAAAAGAATACTTTTTTGGTACCAATTTAGAGTCGAGCTGGAAGGTAGGGGAGCCCATTACGTTTAGTGGTGAATGGGACGGGAATAAATACCAGGATAAGGGAACAATCCTTGACATCGATCCGGGTAAATTTGTAAAATACAGCTATTGGAGCAGCATGGGCGGAACTGAAGATAAGCCCGAAAACTACGCCAATATTACCTACAGCCTTGCCGAAAACGATGGCGAAACTAAGTTGACTATTACCCAGGATAACGTAAAAAACAAGGAAGCCAAAGAGCACTCTGAACAAAACTGGAAGGGTGTTTTTGAGGAGCTAAGAAAATTAATAGAATAATTTTAATGGTGTAGAGATTGTTTATATAATATCTATAAAAAATTGATTAAAAGTTAATTATATATCAGTATAACAAATAGTAATGACAAATATAACGGAGGATGTGCATATAAAAGGCTTCTTTTTAGAAGGGATCTCGGTACGAACGACCAATCAAAACGGGCAATCGGCAAAGGATATTGGTGAGCTTTGGGGAAGGTTTATGGAGGGTAATGTATTACTGCAAATTGTAGATCGGCTAACCGATGAGATATATTGTGTTTACACTGATTATGAAACTGACCATACAGGCTTCTATACAGCTGTATTAGGCTGTAAAGTAAGTTCGCTGGATAACATTCCCGAAGGGCTGATTAGTCTTATTGTACCGCATGCTGATTATGTAAAATACATAGCCAAAGGCCCACTGCCCAACTGTGTGGCCGAAGCATGGCAGCTGATCTGGAACAGCAATCTTCAGCGTACTTACATTGCTGATTTTGATGTTTGGGGTGCAAAAGCCCAAAACCCGCAAGATGCGGAAGTGGAAATTTATGTGGGAGTGAGGTAGTTATTTAATCGTCATTGCAAGGTGTCTTATAATGACGTGATTCTAAGTTGTCGATGGTCAATCTTTATTTTAAAAAGCTCTATGTCATTGCGAGCGCAGCGCGGCAATCGCGCACTATACAGGGCTCACTTACATGCTGCGCTCGCAATGACATGATTTTTTTTGGTTTTATATAGTACAGAAAATTCTGTAAACCCTAAAATCTCAAAGTTACAATATAGCCTACCTGTTAAAATTCAGTCGTTTACCAACGTTACCTTCAACTAAACTACCGTTAGCATAAGCTACATTACCTGATACCAGGGTGTAAGCTATTTTTGAACGGAAGGTAGTGCCTTCAAATGGGCTCCAGCCACATTTGTATAAAATGTTGCTGCTGTTTACGTTCCATGGTTTATTCAGATCAACCAGCACCAGGTCGGCCCAGTAGCCTTCGCGGATAAAGCCGCGCTTATCTAACTGGAAACAGGTAGCCACGTTATGGGCCATTTTTTCGGCAATTTGTTCGAGGCTTATTTTGCCGTGGTGGTAAAGTTCCAGCATGGCAGGCAGGGCATGCTGCACCAAGGGCCCACCAGACGGAGCCTGCAGATAGGGTAGCGCTTTTTCCTCCATGGTATGCGGTGCATGATCTGTTGCGATAACGTCAATTTTGCCATCCAAAACAGCCTGCAAAATAGCATCCCTGTCGGCCTCGGTTTTTACGGCCGGGTTCCACTTAATCAGGTTGCCTTTGGTTTCATAATCCGCATCGGTAAACCATAGGTGATGTACGCAAGCCTCGGCAGTAATGCGCTTATCTTTTAGGGGTGTGGTGTTATCAAAAAGATGTGTTTCAAGCGCGGTTGATATATGTAAAATATGCAGGCGGGTGTTGTGCTTTTTTGCCAGTTCAACAGCCATTGATGATGACAGGTAACAAGCCTCGGCACTCCTGATCTTCGGGTGCATCGTCACCGGAATATTTTCGCCCAATAATTGTTTGTAGTGGTTCAGGTTGCTTTTTATGGTAGCCTCATCCTCGCAATGTACCGCTATCAGCATAGGCGAACTGGCAAAAAGATTTTCCAGCGTTTGCGGGTTATCAACCAGCATGTTCCCGGTTGATGATCCCATGAACACTTTAATGCCACAAACATTAGCCGTATCTGTACGCAGTACTTCATCCAGGTTGTCATTGGATGCACCCATGAAAAACGAGTAGTTAGCCAATGAGTTTCGTGATGCTATCTCATATTTATCTTCAAGCAACTGCCGGGTTAAAGTGTTGGGTACGGTATTGGGCATTTCCATAAAAGAAGTAATACCACCAGCAACTGCAGCACGGGATTCTGAATGGATATCTGCTTTATAAGTTAAGCCAGGTTCCCTAAAATGCACCTGGTCGTCAATACAACCCGGCAGCAGGTATAAGCCCTCCGCGTTAATCACTTTATCGGCCTGGGTATCTATCTGCGCGTCAATCCGGTCAATCAAGCCGTCTTTCACCAAAACATCGGCAACATATTGCTTGTTTTCATTAACTATCGTAGCACTCTTTATGAGAATTGTAGACATAGGATTTTTGATTTATTGATCAGCAAATTTATAATTTAAATAATAAGCTGCTAATCGTTAAACTGCTGCAAGTTCTGGTGTCTCGGGAAAGTTACCCAGGCTTTTATACATAGGGGTTCCGTTTGCTTCGCTATCCTCAACAGCCCAGTTGGCCATGGCGTACATTACCGGCCTTAAACCCATACCCGAAGCGGTGAGCCGATAGGTAACATAAGGCGGTACCACCGGCCTTGCTTCCCTGATCACCAGGTTATCTGCTTCCAGTTGCTTCAGGTGCTGGATAAGCACTTTCTCGGTAATGCCAGGGACGGCTTTTTTTATTTCACTATACCGCTTACTGCCTGCCAACAGGTGAAACAATATAATGGGTTTCCAATATCCGCCAATGCGCTCCATAACATAAGTTACGGGGCACTCTTTAAAGGCAGCTTGTTTATTTTCCTGTATGGTTGATGCTTCTTTAATTTGGGTCATGATGATACATACTTTAGGGTAAGTACTTGTATAAAAGTAAGTACAAATATAACTTTGTACTCAACAAATCAAAACATACAATTATGAAAATCATCGTAACAGGTTCATTAGGAAATATCAGTAAACCATTGGCAATACAATTAATTGGGGCAGGTCACCAGGTAACCATCATTAGCAGTAATGCTGATAAGGTGACCGCCATTGAAGCATTAGGTGCTACAGCAGCCATAGGCTCGGTAACCGATGCGGATTTTTTGGCAAAAGCATTTACCGGGGCCGATGTGGTATATGCTATGGTGCCGCCAAATTTTGGTGCAGAAAATTTAAGACAGTATATGAACGATGCCGGTAACAGTTATGCCGAAGCTATCCGGAAGGCGGGTGTAAAACGGGTTGTTGGATTAAGCAGCATTGGCGCGCATCTGGACGCCGGCACAGGGCCTATAAAGGGCATTCACGATGTGGAAGATATATTGAATAAATTGGAAAACGTTGCTGTCAAATTTATTCGCGCGCCTTTCTTTTACGTGAACTTTTACAACGATATCGAACTGATTAAGCACCAGGGTATCATCGGTTCAAATTATCCTGCAGATATGAGGCTGATCATGGTACATCCAAAAGACATAGCTGCAGCGCTTGCCGAAGAAATTCAAACAGAGTTTACGGGCAAAAGTGTACGTTATATTGTAAGCGATGAACGCAGCAGCGGCGAGGTTGCCACAGTTTTAGGTAATGCCATAGGCAAGCCGGGGCTGCCATGGATTGAGTTTAGTGATGAGCAAGCCCTGAATGGAATGTTGCAAGCCGGCTTACCCGGAGAAATGGCCAAAAACTTTGTAGAAATGGGGGTAGGTTTGCGCAGCGGGAAATTATGGGAAGATTACGATCTGCACAAACCAGCCAGTCCCGGTAAAATAAGCCTGGAAACATTTGCAAAAGAATTTGCAGATAAATACAACGGATAAGATCCCCCATAAAATAAGAAGCCGCCCCGTAAAATTACCGGGCGGCTTTCTCAAAAAAAGGTCTTTCATCTACAAGTCCTTGCTCTATTATCCAAAAATCCTTTATCCAAAAGTCCTTGCTCCTTCATGCAAAAATCCTTCATCCAAAAGTCCTTGCTCTTTCATCCAAAAATCCTTTATCCAAAAATTATTTCTTTCCCCAATAATAATTCACTCCAAAATTGATATTGGTGTTTAAGCCAAGGTTAAAGGAGTTGGTTTTTGTTTGATAATCATGAGTGTATTGCAGGTTACCGAAACCAAGGTTTACCGCAAGTTTTGGTGTAGCAAAAAATACAATATTAGGGTTACCGCCAACATTTAGCGAACCCGATTTAAAGTTATTAACGTCATGTGCCGAAGTAACCCCAAACTGCGGGAATACGCCAATTTTATCCGTCAGCATGCAATAGTAACGAAAGTGTACGCCTAACGAAAGGGCATCATTATGGTATTTATGATTGTAGGTATAGCTGGTAGTGCCACTATTAATCAACGCGGTATAAGCAGAGGTTTCGGTACCGCCAACGCGTGAGTAACCGGGCTGGATGCCTACCGACCACTTGTTTGAAAGGAAGAATCCAAAGTCGGGATTTATTTGCAGGTTAGAGATGCCATGGTTGGTATAAACTGTTGATCCGGTTGCGTAGGTAAAGGTATTGGTATACCCGTAACCATCGTAATTGTAGTTAAAATTGCCACCAATATAATAGTGACCTTTACCAATTTGAGCGTTTGCAGCACCTGCGGCTGTAATTAAAAATAGAAGTGTAAATAAGTGTTTTTTCATCAATGAATTTATAAGTTACAATTGAGGAGAATTAGACGATAAAGGTCAGCAATAAAGATATTTGCATATTTTTTTGCTATAGTTTCCTTTTCCCGGGTTCTTTTCAATTCGTGGTTTAAACGTAAAAGTGATACTTAAGGTTAGGGCTGATAACTTAAAATAGCCTACTTAAACAAAAAGCCTATCTTTGCAGCATGGCTGTAACTTTTGAAGATTTTAATTTTAACCGGCAAATTTTGACCGCGATAGCTGACGCCGGTTATACCGAAGCTACGCCTATTCAGCAAAAAGCTATTCCGCCTATAATGAATGGGCAGGATGTAATGGGCATAGCGCAAACTGGTACCGGCAAAACGGCCGCTTATGTGTTGCCTATTATCATGAAGCTTAAATATGCCCAGGGCGATCATGCCCGCGCGCTTATTATTTCGCCAACGCGTGAGCTGGCTATGCAGATTGAAGAGAATGTAAAGACTTTTGCTGCCAATACTGATTTACGGGTTGTGGTGCTTTATGGCGGCCTTGGCCCCAAAACACAGATTGAGCAGATTAATAAAGGTGTTGATATTATTGTGGCCACTCCCGGTCGGTTTATGGATATTTACCTGGCAGGGCATATTGTAACCAAAACCTTGCAGGTGCTTGTATTGGATGAGGCCGATAAAATGATGGATATGGGCTTTATGCCCCAGATAAACCGCATACTGGAGGTGGTGCCCGTTAAAAGGCAAAACCTGCTGTTCTCAGCAACCATGAGCGATAAGATCCACGAGTTATCTAATAACTTCCTGGAGTATCCAACCATTATTGAGGTTACGCCACAGGCTACACCTGCGCAAACTGTTAATCAGCATATATTTCATGTGCCCAACGTTAAAACCAAAATAAACCTGCTTAAAAAATTATTGGAGGCCGAAGGTGATATTACCAAGCTGATGATATTTTGTAAAACCCGTGTGGTGGCAGATGATGTTTATAAATTTTTGCTGCGCAAATTTGGCGAAGGCGGTGTTAAGGTGTTGCATGCTAATAAAGGGCAAAATACCCGTATAAACTCTATCAATTCGTTTAAGAACGATGAGGTAAAAATATTGGTGGCTACGGATGTGGCTTCACGTGGGATTGATGTAAGCGATGTGAGCCACGTAATTAATTTTGATGTGCCGGTAGTTATAGAAGATTATGTGCACCGGATAGGGCGTACAGGCCGGGCGCTGCAATCTGGCGAGGCCATTACTTTTTGTGGCCCTGCAGAACAGTACTATCTTAACAAGATAGAAAAACTGATCAAGCAAACCATCCCGGTATCGGCCGTTCCTGATGATGTGTTCATTGAAGAAACCGGTTACGATGAGCGGCAGGCCCAGGCTAAAGAGATAGATATGCAAAAGCGTAAGGATGATCCTGATTTTAAAGGCGCCTTCCACGAAAAGAAAACACTTAATCAGCATAAGAAATTTGATGAGGCTAAAAACAAGGTGAAATATGGTAAAGCATATAAGGCTGCCGGTGGCAAAACCAGGTCGTCATCATCACGTAAAAAGCGTTAATAAACCTTAAAACTACAAATATATTCATAGATGAAATTGCGTATTACCCCGTTAAATTTTGCCACCACATTTTTTTTAGTGGTAGCGGTTTATATATGGCTCAAAGGCGCCGCCATTGCAGGCCATCCGCTTGAAACCTGGAGCGGCACCATCGGCTGGATATTTTTATTGTTTGCGGCGGTAGTGTTTTTCCTCGATCTTATTTTTCGTAACTTTTTTGCCGAACTTAAAAAATTATGGATCATTGAGCTATGCTTTATAGCTTTGGTGGTTATTGTATTTTTATTGGTTAAATAAAAACCATTTATCTAATAAGCAGAGCTCCTCCGGAGCTCCTAAATCAAATTTCATATTTTTCAACAACGCTTCTGCTCTCACCGGGCAGAGGCTTTCAAATAAAAATTACAAATTCATTATAATCCCGTCGCATTAAAATAGCATACTTTTGCGACCTTAATAATCATTAAAATGAAAACTGCCGAAATAAAGCTTACCGTTACTCTTGACGATAATAACGTACCTGAAAATATCATGTGGGAATCAACAGATTCTGCGTCAAAGGAAGCATTGCCTGTAAAATCATTCATGCTGGCCTTATGGGATCAGAGCTATAAAAATACACTGCGTATTGATCTTTGGACTAAGGATATGCCGGTTGATGAAATGAAACGTTTCTTTTACGAAACCCTGCAAACCATGGGCGATAGCTTTTTACGCGCCACCGGCGAAAAGAACATCGTTGAAGATCTGCGCGATTACTGCGCACACTTTGCCGATAAAATGGAAATTAAACAATAACTTTTATCAGTATCAAGTAGTTAGTATCGATAGATAGTATCAAGTCGTAAGTATCAAGATTTTTGATTTTGATACTTGATAGACCTGTAAGTCGCAAAGCGTCCGTTAACGATAATACTAAGTTTGTTTACTACTACTATAGCAGTCTTGCTACTTGATACTAAACCCTTACCCATGCGCCTTAGCTCAATTTTATCATTTGTGGGCTTTTTACTGCTTTTTGCAGGTACCTATAGCCCTTTATTGCGTCCGTTTCATTTATTCAACTGGAATGTTTATCAGCTTAATCAGCCATATGGCATAGTACTATTATTGGTAGCGATAATTGGTATTATTTCTTCGTTTTTAAATCAGCATAAAATTACGCGTGCATCAGCATGGTTGTCGCTGGTTTTAGTGGTGGTATTGCTGGCAGCTGCAATTTTTAAAGTAAAAACCACATTTAGTTTTATACCATTCCACAAGTTTGATACGCTGTTAACTAAGCAAATTAAATTTAAATGGGGATGGTGGGTTTTATTTGCCGGCCCTGTACTGGCATTGGCTGGTGCATTAAGCAGTAAACCTAAAGGCTATGTAAAACCACCGGAAGTAATTTGATTAAAACAATTTATTCCTAAAATGTTTATTAGCTGAACATTATACAGGGATAATTTTTTTTAAACATATTTGTACCATTAATTAGTTTTAAATGTTGAGATTTTCTTTTCGCCAGCAAGTACTTGCCGGCTTTATTGTATCCATAATATTGGTTTTAGTGGTTGGCGTACTTTCCTATTCCAGCATCCGCCAGTTAGAGGAAGATAATGTATGGGTTAATCATACCCAAAATGTTATTAAATCATCAACAAATTTGCTGCAACATTTAATAGATGCCGAAACTGGTATGCGCGGTTATGGTGCAACAGCAAAAAAGGTATTTCTTGAACCCTACAATGAAGCCCTGCCCCGCATTGACCAAGATCTGCAGGATTTAAGAACACTTACCAAAGATAATCATGCTCAACAAAAACGGATTGATTCATTAGTTTCTTCGGTAACTGCCGAGCGCGCCATCTTAAAAGAAAATATTGAAACCCGCGAAAGTAAAGGGCTTGAATACATGGTTGCCAACAGCATGTTTCTTAATGGCAAACAACACATGGATATGATACGGGGGCTTGTTGGTCGTGTTATTGATAACGAAAGCAGATTGCTAAATGTCCGCAAAAAAAATTCAGAATCTGCTTCTGACAGGGCTATTATCATTATCGTTTTCGGTTCATTAATATTCCTGGTCATTATCCTGCTTTTATTCTTCTATATACAGGCAACTTTTAATCAGCAGAAAAAAATAGAAGATGAAATTAAAGTAGCCAATATTGAGCTGGCCAAAGTGCTTGCCGAAAATGAAGCTAAAAATTGGTTACTAACGGGTACCGGTATTCTTAACGAAAAGATGCAGGGGCAGCAAAGCGAAAAAGAATTATCTAAAAACATACTGACCGAAGTTTGTAGCCATAGTAAAGCGGCTGCAGGTACATTTTATTTATATGATGAACGGGAACAACACCTGGAGTTGTATGCTTCATATGCGTTTCATAATCCCGAACTGTTAAAGAAAACAATTAAATTATCAGAAGGATGGGTTGGCCAGGTTGCACTGGATGAAAAAGCCGCTGTTGTAAAAGGCAAACTGAACGATAGGCTTGAAATTTCGTCGTCGGTAGTTAAAGAGCTTTTGACAGAAACTTTTATTGTTCCTTTCTTTTTTGATAAAAAGTTAAAGGGGGTAATGGAGGTTGCTTTTGGTGCCGGTTTATCTGATAGCGACAGGGGATATATTCTTGCTGTTGCAAACGATATAGGTATAGCGGTTAACACAGCACAGGCACGCACCATTATGCATGATCTGTTTGAGGAAACCCAGCAACAGGCAGAAGAGCTGGAAGCACAACAGGAAGAAATGCGCGTTACCAACGAAGAGCTGATGAACAAAACAGAAATGTTGCAGGCATCAGAAGAAGAGTTACGCGTGCAACAGGAAGAGCTGCGTACCATAAACGCCGAATTGGAAGAAAAGGCCAGCCTGCTTGAAGAAAAAAACCAGGCCATTGAAGAAGCCCGCGCCGCCATTAACCTCAAAGTGGAGGAACTGGAAACAACAGGCAAATATAAATCGGAGTTTTTGGCCAATATGAGCCATGAGCTGCGCACCCCGCTAAATAGTATCCTGGTATTGGCGCGTATCCTTAGGGATAACAAACCACACAACCTATCAGAAGACCAGATCAAATATGCCAGTGTGATATTTAACGCCGGTAACGATCTGCTTACGTTGATCAATGATATCCTCGATCTATCAAAAATTGAATCTGGCAAGCTTGATATGCAAAATGAGGATATCAAAATATCTGAAATTTTGGGCGATATGGAAATGCTGTTTTCAGAAATTGCCGGTCACAAAAAGATCAACTTTAAAACCAGTGTTGCCCATGATGTACCTGTAACCGTATTTACTGACAAGGTAAGGGTTGAACAGGTTATTAAAAACCTGCTCTCGAACGCGTTTAAATTTACCTCAGAGAATGGATCAATATCCATTACCGCTAAACCGGGGGCAAAAGATAAAACCGTCAGCTTTGCCATAAAAGATTCTGGTATTGGTATTCCTGCCGAAAAACAACGGATCATATTTGAGGCCTTTCAACAAGCCGATGGTTCAACCAGTCGCAAATATGGTGGTACAGGTTTAGGCCTTTCTATCAGCAGAGAACTGGCCTTACTGCTTGGCGGCAGCATTACCCTGAGCAGCGAACCCGGCCTGGGCAGCGAATTTGTGCTCACAATACCTTTTGAAGCTAAAGTGGTGCCGATAGTTGATGATATTATATTGCCAACCGCGCAAACTTTTAAAGCAGAAAATAATTTTTTGAAACCGGCTAAAGCTGTGGCAAGAGAGGATAACCGCGATCCGCTGGTTGTAATTGTAGAGGATGATAAAAACTTTGCCAATATTTTGCAGGACTATGCCCGCGATCATGGTTATAAATCAATTATGGTATATGAAGGTACCCGTGCCTTTGAAACCGTAAAAGAGGCTAAGCCTGATGCCGTGATATTGGATATTATGCTGCCCGGTAAAGATGGCTGGCAGATATTGAAAGAATTAAAAGCTGATGAGGCAACCATGCATATTCCTGTTCACCTGATGTCGGCCGGTGAGGCTGCCGCTAACCGGGTGCATAAGGAGGGGGCCATCAGTTTCCTGAAGAAACCTATCAATACCGAAACACTGGATAAGCTGTTTGCCGACATCATGTTGCACAGCGGTGTTAAGTTTAGTCAGATATTACTTGTGGAAGATCACAAGGTGCAGAGCCAGGCGCTTAAAGATATGATGATAAGCCAGGGTATTACGGTTGACCAGGCTTTTGACGGCGAATCGGCATTCAGAATGCTGCACGAAAATGAGTATCAGTGTGTGATCCTTGACCTTAACCTGCCCGATATTTCAGGACTGGACCTGCTTGATAAGATAAAAAATGTTGACCGCTTTGCACCATTGCCTGTAATAGTAAATACAGCTATGGAGCTTGATAAGGCATCTGTTAACAGGCTGATGCAGTATGCCAATGCCATGGTAGTTAAAACCAACAAATCTGCCGATAGGCTGATTGATGAGGTTAACCTGTTCCTGAACAAAATAAGCGAATCTGTGGGCCAGGTATCAACACCTATATCAAAACCCAAATTACCAACTAAGGGGAAGGATGCCATTAAAGGTAAAAAGGTGCTTATAGTTGATGACGATATGCGCAATATTTTTGCTTTAAGCAGCGCCCTGCAAAGCTATGACCTGGTTGTGGAAATAGCCAACGATGGCGAAGAAGCCATTGCCAAGCTGGAAGAGGTGCATGATATTGATATTGTACTGATGGATATCATGATGCCCAAAATGGATGGATATGAGGCCACAAGGTACATTCGCAAGCAAAACAAATGGGCTAAATTGCCTGTAATAGCTTTAACTGCAAAAGCAATGAAAGATGACCGTGAAAAGTGCATAGCCGCCGGGGCAAATGATTACATCACAAAGCCGGTTGATATGGACAGGTTAATTTCGTTAATGCAACTGTGGCTGGAAAGTTAATTATGACCGATACTTCTGTTATTATATCATCCACCCAAATATCCGAGCTGATTGACCTGGTTAAAAGGATTCATGGCTTTGATTTTTCGGGATATACCAAGGCCTCTTTAAAACGGAGGATCACCAGGATCATGCAACTTAAAAAAATAAGCTATTATGACCTTAAACACATGTTGGTGAATGATCAGTCCTTTTTCCAGGATTTTTTAGAGGAAATAACGGTTAACGTTACCGAAATGTTTAGGGATCCTACTTTTTACAAAGCTGTAAATAGCCAGGTTGTGCCTTATCTTTCAACCTATCAGCATTCAAAAATATGGGTTGCAGGCTGCTCAACCGGCGAGGAAGTATACTCGCTGGCTATATTAATGCGCGAGGCCGGTTTAAGCCAAAAATCATTCATATACGGTACGGATATTAACACCGAAGTATTAAAGGAAGCCCGTAAAGGTATTTATAGCCTGCGCAACATAAAAAGCTATGCCGAAAATTACCAGCTTACAGGGTTAAGAGGATCAATATCAGATCATTTTACTATTCTATATGATGCGGCGTCAATCCATAACGAGTTGAAACAAAATACACTTTTTTCCGTTCATAACCTGGTTTCAGACGGGGTGTTTAACGAGTTTCAGCTCATTAGCTGCCGTAACGTATTCATCTACTTTGAAACTGAACTACAAGAGCGCATTCTGGAGCTTTTTTACCAAAGTTTATGCCCGCTGGGGTATTTGTGCCTGGGCAGTAAAGAAACTATCCGCTCTGATGCTTTCAAAAAGAAGTTTAAGGTAATTAATCAAAAAGAAAACATCTATCAAAAAGTTGGGTCCTGATAAAAAATTAATTGAGCGCTGGAAATCTGCCGAAATATTATTGTTAGGCGGATCGGCAGGCTCATTTAAATTGGTGTTCCAAATAGTTAAATTACTTTCGTCTGAACTTAATAAGGCGGTAATTATAGTAATTCACAGAAAAAAAAATTATTTAAGTGAGATAGAAAGACTGTTTGCCGAAAATTGCCGTATCTTGATGCGTGAAATTGCAGATAAGGATATTCTTAACAAGAATACTATCTACATAGCGCCGGCAAATTACCATACCCTTATCGAAAAAGAAGGTACATTCAGTTTGGATGTTTCTGAAGCTGTTTGGTTTTCTAAACCATCAATTGATGTTACCTTTGAGAGCTTTGCCGAAGTTTACAAAGATCGTTGTATAGCTATTTTGTTATCCGGTGCAAACCAGGATGGCGCCGAAGGTTTATTAAAGCTGAGGAATAGTGGCGCAACAACGATAGGACAGCACCCGGAAGATGCAGAAATGGACGAAATGCCGCAGGCAGCTATCAATATTGGAGCTGCCGAATATATATTGCGAACAGAAGAGATTTTTAATTTATTGAATACATAAAGATTCACCATACATATAATCAATATTACATGCCCCCTGTAAATATTCTTATTGTTGATGATAGAGAAGAGAATATAATAGCACTTGATGCATTATTAAAACGCGATGACATTCGTATTTTTTCTACAACATCCCCAAATGAAGCCCTTAAGATAGCCTGGGAAAATCATATTGCCATAGCATTAGTTGATGTGCAGATGCCCGAAATGGATGGTTTTGAGCTGGTAGAAATGCTTAAATCAAACCCGCGCACCAAAGATATTATGGTGATTTTTGTTACCGCAATATCAAAGGAAACCAAATACGCGGTTAAAGGCCTGGGCACGGGCGCTATTGATTATTTGTATAAACCACTTGATCCTTATATTACTTCGGCAAAGGTTGATTCATTTGTGCAACTTGCCCGTATACAAGCCGAAATAAAAAAGAAAAACGATGAATTACAAAACTTTTCCATCGTTGTAAAAAACTCGGCCGATATTATTTGTTCTGTTGATGCCCAAACCCTGCGGATAGAAAATATTAACCCGGCGGTTGAATCTATCATGAGGTTTAAACCTGCCGAACTATTGGGTAATAATGTTGTTAACCTGGCCGTTGCAGAGGATCAGCCGGCGTTTCGTAAAAAGCTTGGCGAGATTATTAATGACAACCTCAGTTTCGCTGTTTTTGAATTCAGGTTTGAAAGGTTTGATAAAAAGGTGATCTGGGTGGAGTGCCGTGCATCTTACCATAACAAAATAATTTTTATCAATATCAGCGATATATCACCGCAGAAAAGTTACCAGGAGCAACTGATAAAATCAAAAGAGGAGGCAGAATATAGTAAAAAAGTTAAAGAAACCTTTTTTGCTAATATGAGTCATGAATTGCGTACCCCTGTTAACGGTATTATTGGTATAACCAGTATGTTGCTTAAAACCAATTTGGATGAACAGCAAAAGGGAATGCTTGACCTGTTGGAGACGTCATCAAAATCGCTTTTAGGTGTTATAAACGATGTGTTGGATATTTCAAAGATAGAGGCCGGTAAGTTTAATATTGTACGTACAGAAAATAATGTACATGACATCATTAAGTCGGTATTTGATCTGTTAAAATTCAGAGCTGACGAAAGTAATATTGATTTTTTGCTGGAGATAGATCATGACGTGCCGCACCATTTGTTGATTGACGCGTTAAGACTTAATCAAATCCTCATGAACCTGCTGAGCAATGCCATAAAATTTACCGAGCGAGGTTATGTAAAGCTAAAAGTATCCGTATTGCAAAGGCATAATGATAAGGTGAAATTACAATATAGCGTTGAAGATACAGGGATAGGCATCCCAGCAGACAGGTTGGCCAACGTATTTGAGTCATTTGAGCAAGCCGACGCAGATACGGAAAGTAAATATGGTGGTACTGGTCTAGGCCTGGCCATTGTAACCAAACTGGTTGAACTTAAGGGCGGCGAACTAAGTGTGAGCAGCGAGGTAGGCAAAGGCAGTACCTTTAGCTTTATAAACTGGCACACTATTGTTAATAAACCAGTTGAAGAAGTTGGGCCAATATCAAGTAAGGCGCTTCCATCGTTCCATAACATAAAAGTGTTGGTTGCCGAAGATAATATGGTGAACCAGTTTATGCTGTCGAAAATATTGAAAGACTGGCAGATAGAAGTGGATATGGTTGATAACGGCCGTAAAGCACTTGATAAGCTAGCTACCAAACATTACGATATTATTTTGATGGATACCCACATGCCCGAAATGAATGGCTACGAAGCAGCCAGGAATATCAGGGTTGATTTTGTGGAACCTAAAAGGAGCATACCTATTATATCACTGTCGGCAGCATCATTTGGGCACGAGCAGCAAGAGGCTTTAACGGCGGGAATGAATGATGTGCTTTCAAAACCTTTCCAGCCATATCAGTTGCATGAAAAAATGAGCAGGCTGCTGTTAAAACGTAAGGATATGTTAGAAATTTAACCTTGTTTGGCCCACACCCATAACGCGGGCCTCATGCTCCAACAGCCATTGTTTGCGCCAAAGGCCACCCGCGTAACCGGTTAGACTACCATCTGATCCAATAACCCGGTGGCATGGAACAACAACCCATAAATTGTTTTTACCATTGGCCGCGGCAATAGCTCTTATAGCCAAAGGGTTATTCATTTGGTTGGATAGCTGCGCATAACTCATGGTAACACCATAGCCAATTTGCAACAGATTATCCCATACCTGTTGCTGAAATGCGGTGCCGGGTTGCTTTATGGGGAAATCGAATGTTTTTCTTTCACCTGCAAAATACTCCGCTAACTGGTCGATAACCGTTTGCAATAACTGGGTTGGGGCAGGGCTTACCTCAGGTTCATCATCTAAAATAGAGATGCCCGAAATACAATCATCATCCTGGGTAATACGGGTTATTCCAACCGGTGTACGGCAATAAGCTATGGGCATGGTTTGTTAATTGATATGCGAATTTAAAACTAAATAAGTGCAAAAAGCAGGGCCGGTGTAATTCTCATATTAATACGGGCGGAGGCGGTGTTCAGTCTCTTGCATAAAACGCCATAGTTCTTACAAATTATTACCTTTGCCGCATGAAGCTTGTTAACGAAACCATCCATTTGCTAAAAAAGGAAATTCTGCTGGAGTGGCGGTCAAAATATGCTTTTAATGGGGTTTTGCTATATGTGGTATCAACCGTATTTGTTTGTTATATATCGTTTAACCTAACGCCAGGTTTTAGCGGTAGCAGCAGCTACCCCCTGGTATGGAATGTGCTTTTCTGGATCATTATGTTATTTGCATCGGTTAACGCCATTGCCAAAAGCTTCATGCAGGAAAGCAAGAACCGCCTGCTGTATTACTACTCCATTGCCAGCCCGCAGGCTATCATCCTGTCAAAAACCATCTATAATATATTGCTGATGTCATTGATCAGTTTCCTGGCATTGATAGTATATAAAGTGTTTTTTGTTAAACCTCTTGGCGATCCTTTATTTTACTTCATTGCCGTTTTTATAGGCAGTGTCAGCTTTTCAACCGTGTTCACCATGATATCGGCTATTGCTTCAAAAGCGGGTAATAATGGTACGCTGATGGCCATATTGAGTTTCCCGGTTATTATACCTGTAATACTTATACTTATCCGCTTAAGTAAAAGTGCTATGGATGGTGTTGACAGAAGTTTTAGCTATGGCAATATAGGTGTTTTGTTCGCCATAAACGCCATTGTAATAACTACGGCATTGTTGCTTTTTCCGTATTTGTGGCGCGATTAAATTCTTCATATTAATACCTTTCTTTTTTGTTGCCACGTAAAAGTACGGTAGAAATTACGGTGAAAACACCTATTGTACTTTCTGTGCTTTGAGGTACATTTATATCAATATAAGTAGCTGATTTTTAGTTTGTCATCGATGGTTTGACATTTCTGTTTAATTGTTAAAATCAAATTGAAAAATCAGTCAACAACCACAGTTGTAACCTAAACCTTATTCAAAAATTCCCGCCAATCAGCCAGGTTTAGGAATATGGCAGTTACTAATTGCTGATGATAAAGCCCATGAAATATTAAAAAAGGATATAAAAGTTGTGTAATGAAAGATATAGTTTATTTTTTGGGTGCCGGTTTCAGTAAAAGCTTTGGATATCCTCTAACCGGCGAAATTATGCCTGAGATTTTATCAAAGCTTTTAAAACATGATTTGTTTGAATTAGGTGCAACCAAAACAGATGAAGAATGGGATCAGGAAGAAAAACTTTTACACTACCTGTATTTGATATATCCGGGGTTGAAGAGCGTCAAAAAAAATGAAGTAAATCAAAGTCAGGATATTCCTAATATTACCGAGGTTTTATCATTTATTGATCATTGCTGTTTATACAACGCGCCGCCGCATCCAAAACTTAATGAAAAAAATCTCAGGGACTTTCAAGCATTGTTAAAAAGGGCAGTTGATGAATTACTGATAGCATATCATTTAACCGAATATTCTGAACGAGAGGAAGAATTAATTCCATTATTCTTTGACCCCATAAAGCAGGAAAAGAAAAATGGTACAGTAAGTATTATTACCACTAATTACGATTTAATTATTGACGAGCAATTTGTTGATGCTGCCGAAGAAAACAGGATAGATTATGGAATTAATTATAGAAGCGTACTTACAGATGAAATAGAGTTTCAACAAAGCAGGCCACTTTTTAAGTACTTTAAGCTTCATGGTTCGCTTAACTGGGTAAGGTGCGATTATTGCGGGCAGTACTATATAAATCCTTATGGAAGCATTTTGCACCAGGCGTATATAACCCAAAAAAAGACAGATAATACATGCATTTGCAATAACTCACTTACTTTAAAAAGTGTAATGGTTACCCCATCTTTTGTAAGGGATATCAGGGATTCAAACCTGTTACAGATATGGAAAGGGGCCATGGAAGCTATCCGTAATGCGGATAAGCTCATTTTTATAGGTTATTCTTTGCCCGCAGAAGATCTTGCCATTAAATCTATCATTATGCGTGGCATTAACGGCAGGCAAAAGAAAAATAAGTTGGAAGTTGATGTAGTTTTAAAAGATGATAAGCCAAAGTCAAATTATATTAATTTGTTTGGCAATACCATAAATTATTCATCATCGGGATTGGAACATTACCTATCTAAATCTTTAAAAACGCTGGTTTGATTTATAGAATTAACCTGAAGGGCGGTTTGGAAATAAACAGACCGTGTTGCTTCGTGCCTACCTATGAGCTATAAAGCTTCGTCATTGCTGAGGATGGAAGCAATCCCCGATCTACAGAGTAGTGGTTCCTATCAACTATCTATGACGTGTTTGTTATCAACGTATGTACATTCTAAAAAGGCCTGTCACCCTGAGCTTGTCGAAGGGTCGCGCGTAGAGGCCTTTGCCCACATGCTTCGACAGGCTCAGCAGGACAGCCCTTTTTTATGTCATTTCCTTGCAGTGTTTCACGAAATTTGGCAGAGAGACATCTTTTTTAATACTATTCTACAACTTTCCCTTTAAAACCGACCATACATTGTCGGCTACTATTTTTGCTCCTTTTTCTGTAGGGTGAATGCCATCGGGTTGGTTTAAATCCGGGTGACCTCCTACGCCTTGTAACAGGAAGGGCACCAACGCCATTTTGTTTTTTGTGGCAATGGTAGGGAATACGGCTTTAAATTTAGTTACATAATCTGGCCCCATGTTTGGCGGTACCTGCATGCCCAGCATTACCAGCTTAGCATCGGGGTATTTGGCCTTTACCTTATCGATAATTGATTGCAGGTTTTTTGCAGTTTCGTTGGGTGGGATACCGCGTAAACCATCATTGGCACCCAATTCCAGTATAAATACATCTACCTTTTGCTTTAATGTCCAATCTATCCGGCTATTGCCACCGGCAGATGTTTCGCCACTTACGCCAGCGTTAATCACTTTATAGGGCATTTTCAGCGAATCGATCTTTTTGGCGATATTACCAGGGAAAGCTTCTGATGGATCGTCCAGTCCGTACCCGGCGGTAAGACTATCGCCGAAAAATAAAATGGTTTTTACTGCCGATGCATCAGCTTTGGTAGTGGGGGTAGTTTTGCTTGCGGCTTCAGCAGCAGGTTTGTTTTTTTCGCCGCAGGCTGATAATGCAATAGCCACAAAAAGCAGCAGATATGTTGATTTAAATTTGTGCATAATAATTAAGCGTTGGTCCTTAATATTTCTAACGGCGGTTTGTTCAATACCCCACGACTATTTAACAAGCCGATAATGACGGTTAGTATAGTTATAATTAAAAATAATACAAAAGCGGGTATAAAGCTAACCGCATAGGGGATCTCGAAACTATATTTAGCCAGGAACCAGGTTCCTGCAACAGCTATCAGGATTCCCGTTAGGGCCGATAAGCTGCCTAAGAACAAATACTCCAAAGCGGTAATGGCAAAGATCTGTTTTCGGCTGGCACCCAGGGTTCGCAGTAAAACGCTTTCCTGGATCCGCTGGTATTTGCTGATCCGTACCGAAGCTATCAGCACTACAATACCCGTGATGATGCTGAACGCACTCATAAAACGGATAACATAACTTATCTTACTCAATAATTCATCCAAAATACTTAATACCAGGCCCAGATCGATAATAGAAATATTGGGGAACTGTTTTACTACCGCCTGTTGAAATTTAGCCGATACCTTATTTGATGGCACATGCGTAAGCAACACCTGGAACTGTGGCGCATCCTCCAATACCCCGGTAGGGAACACCACCTGGAAATTGGTTTGCACCTTACCCCAGTTTACTTTACGAATGCTGGCCACATAGGCAGGCATAGGTACTCCTTGTACATTAAATACCAGTTTATCGCCAACTTTGAGGTGTGCGCGTTTTTGCAAATTTACTTCTACCGATACCGGTATATCTTTACCCGCTTCGGCTTTACCTATCCAGGTGCCATCCAAAAGTTTCTCTGATGCTGATAGCGTATCGCGAAAGGTTACCCGGTACTCGTATGCAAATACGCCGTGGGGTATTTTGATGGTAGTATCTTTTACCAGGTCGGCCGCGGTTTTACCGTTGATCTGTTCTAACCTTACAGTAACAATAGGTACTTGTTGCAGTACCGGCAGGCCTTGTTTACGGGTTACATCGGCAACAGCATCCTTTTGACTTTTTTGAATATCAAACAATATCATATTGGATTGATTGCCGCTGTTTGACAAATTTACCTGGGCAATGAGGATGCTCTGGATAAAAAATAACGTGCAAATAAAGGCGGTGCTCAGCCCAATGGAAACCATCAGGATAAGTGTTTGGTTATTTGGCCGGTATAGATTGGCAAAGCCTTGTCGCCATAAATAGCTCCAGCCATTGTTGATAATTAGTTTCATTACCCGCATCAGTAACCAGGCTACAGCCGCCAGTATCATAAAGGCAATGAGGATGCCGAGGGTAAAGAATAAACTGCCCAGCCAACTATCCAATTGAAGGTATGTAAACCCTAAAACAAAGCCAATGATCAATAAATAAACCAACCAGCGCATTGGGTCGCGCTTGCTGCCAGCCTCATCAAACGAGATGCGTAAGGTGTTTAACGGCGAAACATTACGTACGGATATCAGCGGTAATAGGGCAAACAGGATAGAGATGATCACCCCTAATAAAATGCCTTGCCAAATGGCTAGCCATGAAATTTCTACAGAAATAGTGAACGGCAAAAAGTCTTTAAACACAATGGGCAGTAAATGCTGAATGGCTGTACCCAATGCCGCGCCAACTACAGAGCCAATGAGCCCGATTCCTACAATCTGTATCAGGTAAATCAAAAATGCTTCTGATGCTTTAACACCCAGGCATCGCATAATAGCGATGGAGGCAATTTTTTCGCGCACATAAATATGTATGGCACTGGCAACGCCAACGCAACCCAGCAGCAAGGCAATAAAACCAACCAACGACAGAAATCTACCCAAATCGCCAAAAGCACGACCTGTGTTTTCTTTGCGCATTTCGATAGTTTCGTAGTTCATGCCTGCCTTGTCCAATACGGGATCAAGCTTTTTGGTCAGCTTATCCATATCAACCTTGTGGTTGTACTTGTAATAAAAGGTATAGTTAACGCGGCTGCCAATTTTCATGAGGCCCGTTTGTTCCAGGTATTGCATAGGGATATAAACAACAGGGGCAATCCCTGCCATGGCTCCGCTTTGTCCGGGTGCCTTGTTTAATGTACCTGCAATTAGGAAGAGTTCTTTACCAACCCGTACCGAATCGCCAACGTTTACACCAAATTGCAGCATCAGGGTTTTATCAACAAGAGCTGTCTGCTCTTTTTTAAAGGCTGTTCCTGCCGACTCTGGTGTGGTTTCGATGGTACCATAGTAGGGGTAATCGCCTTGTAAAGCCCTTATCTGTACCAACCTTGTGCCTTTGGTTTTTGGGAAATAGGCCATGGAGGCAAAGCTGCGTTCTGTTGACCGCTCATCGCCCAAAGAATCGAGTGTGTGTTTAAGCTTTGGCTCGGCTGGTTTATTGCCAGATACAGATAAGTCGGCGCCTATAAGGGTGGCGGCCTGCCCGTTTACATCGTTCTGCACATTGTACCTAAATGAGTAAATGGCTACAAGCGCGGCAATACCAAACACAATGGCCGAGATGAAGAGGAATAACCTTGACCGATTTTTCCTGCTATCGCGCCAGGCCATATTGAACAGCCAGCTTATGTTTATTTTTCGTTTATAATTAACCGGATCTATCCCCATAACTTACCCGTTAATTGTTTTTTCGTTGGATATGAGTTTGCCTCCTTTTATCCTGATGATGCGTTGTGTTTTGGCTGCAAGGTCAAGATCATGCGTTACCAGCACCAGCGTGGTGCCAGCTTCTTTATTGAGGTCGAAGATTAATTTTACTACCTTTTCACTGGTTTCTGCATCCAGGTTGCCGGTAGGTTCATCGGCAAAAAGAATTTTAGGAGCATTGGAAAATGCCCTTGCCAGCGAAACACGTTGTTGCTCGCCACCCGATAGTTGAGAGGGGTAGTGATGGCCACGATCGGCCAGGCCAACTTTATCCAGCAGATCTAATGCCCTTGCTTTTATGTTTTTTTCGTTCCGGAGCTCTAAGGGCACCATCACATTTTCAAGTGCGGTAAGCGTTGGCAATAATTGAAAATTCTGGAATATAAAACCGACAAACTGGTTGCGCACCTGTGCCCGCTGATCTTCGGTTAAGTTACCAAGATTAATACCGTTAAGCTCTACAGAGCCACTGCTTGAGCGATCAAGGCCGGCACATAAACCCAGCAGGGTAGTTTTGCCACTGCCCGATGGCCCAACAATGGCGTTGGTTGAGCCCTCTGTAATATTAAAGTTGATATCATTAAGCACCGTGAGCATACGGCCGGCACTTTGGTATGTTTTACTGAGATTTAAAATATTAAGGATAGTTTCCAAGGGATGATTTTTTTTATGCTATGATGATTTACAAACCAATTTGTTACCGTAAGGGTTTGTATAAATATCCGGGAATTGGGTTATTTATAGGTATAGAATGGCGGATTTTTAATTTAATGACATAGCCGTGGCTTTTGTTTATACTCAAAGGGCAGCTTATACAAACTGTGATTAGGGTTATCTTTTAATGTGATTAGACGTGTTTTTTTAAATAATACCCGTCATTTTTTTATTTGTCCTTATTTAAGATGTTTGTTAATCAGATACTTAAAAAAAAACTGAGCGGTATGAAGATTTTATTTCAGGCTAATCAAATTAAAAAATGCCATATAAATGATCGGGAGTTTGCCGCCATTTATTTACATGCAATTGAAAAAAAATATCAGGAATATTTTACGCAGGCAAATTTATCCATATTAAATTGCGTAGCTATAAAAGGAATCCATAAAGCAAGCGTACACGTGGTCAATAAAGATCTGCCGCCCCAAATACGATATGATATTGAAGAAATGTTTTGGGTTGACTAACAAAATCAATCTTTAATATAAAACAAAACCTTATTTTAATCTCGCTTTCAAATTCTCCTTAACGCCGTTTTCCCATTCTTCTTTTAAAATGCTCAACACAATAGAATCGCGCCGGCCGCCATCTTCCAGCGGCATATTGCTGCGCAAAATACCTTCAACCTGGCAGCCTATGCTTTTCATGGCAGCTATACTGCGCTCGTTGCGTGCATCGGCCCTAAATTCTACCCGGGCCATATTCAATTCCTCAAAAGCAAATTGCAGCAGTAAAAATTTACAGCGTTTGTTTAAGCCCGTTCCCCTGAATTTTTCGGCGTACCAGGTGTAGCCCAGCTGTAAGCTGTTAAGTTTTGGTTGGATGTCGTAATAACGGGTACTGCCAGCATACTGGCCTGTTTGTTTGTCAATAACTACAAAAGCATATTCACGGCCTTCGTTACGGGCGTTAAGAGCGGCCGTTACATATTGTGCCATGCCATCTTCGCCCCGGGCGCTTACGTTGGAGTATCGCCATGTATCAGGCTCATGAATAGCATAAGGCAGCAGATTTTGCAGGTCATCTGCCTCCAGGGGGCGCAGTAAAACTTTTTCATCCTCTAAAATATAGTTGGCGCCAGGGTCAAAATAGGAGATCATAGGTAATGATTTTATTAATGGACATGAAAGTAAATAAACAATTTGTCATCTAACTGATTAAGCCCTGTTAATGCCGTAAAATCTTTCAGGCATGTTAAAATGTATTGCCCTTTTAATCGTCATCATAAATAAGGAATAATTTAATACGATGAAGTTCCTTTAATTTTTACTTTTACTAAACTAATATAAATGCGGCCTGCTTTTGAAATAGTATAGCAGCCAACTATCAAATAAAATATGCAAGCCTCAACTAAACCACAGTCAACCAGTAAACCTCCGGGTGTTTTTAGTCTGCTTAAGCCGTATGTAGGCTTGGTTTCGTTGCTGTTATTGTTCGCGTTATTGGGTAACGGTATCAACCTTTGGTTACCCAAAATCATCGCAAACGGAATTGATGCTTATACCCATAAACAATTTGTGCTGAATGATATTGTTAAAAAATTCACTATAGCTACTTTGCTCATCTTTGTTTTCGGCTATCTGCAAACCATTATACAAACTTATGCTTCAGAGCGCGTGGCAAGAGATCTGCGCCAAAGACTATCGGATAAGATTTCCCGCCAAAGCTATGCCTTTATTGAGCAGGCCAATCCATCCAAGCTATTAACCAACCTTACTGCCGATGTTGAATCTATAAAGCTGTTTGTATCGCAGGCCCTGGTTTCTATCGTATCATCGCTGTTTATTATTATAGGTTGTAGTGTAATGTTGCTTACTATTAATTGGAAACTGGCATTGGCGGTTATTGTTATTATCCCCATTATTGGCGGTACGTTTGCGTATGTTTTAAAACATGTACGGGCCCTATTCATGAAAAGCCGCGGCGTTATTGATCAACTGAACAAGGTAATTAACGAAAGTATCCTGGGAGCGGCGCTCATCAGGGTTATTAACTCTCAGCAACTGGAGTACAATAAATTTTTGAGCGCGAATACCGAAGCCCGCGATTATGGTTTAAAAATATTGGGCTTTTTTGCCGGCTTAATACCCATAGTTACTTTTACCGCAAATATGGCTGCATTAACCATTTTAGTAATGGGCGGCCACTTTGTAATAACCGGCAGTATGAGTTTGGGCAGTTTTGCTGCTTTTAACAGTTACTTATCGCTGCTTATATTCCCCATATTTATTTTAGGCTTCATGAGCAACCTGATAGCGCAGGCCAGCGCATCGTTCACGCGTATCAGCGTTGTTTTGGATGCACCGGATGTGGCCGAAGGCGGTAGTTTGAAAGCAAACCTTCGGGGGGATGTTGAGCTCAAAAATGTATCTGTACTTTACGGGCAAAAGTTTGCATTAAAAAATATATCCCTCAAAGTAACGGCAGGATCAAAAATAGCTATCATTGGGCCAACATCAGCCGGTAAATCACAATTGCTTTATTTGCTCACCGGGCTTATAAATACTACTGAGGGCGAGGTATTGTTTGATGGGAAAAGCATTGCCACCTATGATAGTGAATCGTTCCATAGCCAGGTTGGTTTTGTTTTTCAGGATAGCATCATATTTAATATGAGCATCCGCGAGAATATTGCCTTTAGCGATACCGTAACGGACGAATCATTACAGAAAGCTATTGATACTGCCGAGCTGGGCGATTTTATTGGTAGTTTACCTGAGCAATTAAATACCATCGTATCAGAACGTGGATCGAGTTTATCAGGCGGCCAAAAGCAGCGGATTATGCTGGCTCGGGCCCTGGCTGTAAATCCTAAAGTTTTATTGCTGGATGATTTTACGGCTAGGGTTGATGGCAACACCGAAAAGAAGATACTTACCAATATTCAAAAAAATTACCCTGGTTTAACGCTGATATCTGTAACACAGAAAATAGCCTCAGTTGAGCATTATGATCAGATAATCCTGCTGATGCAAAGCGAAATTGTGGCCAGCGGTGTACATGACGATCTGATGAAAACCAGTCCGGATTATGTACAGATCTTCAATTCGCAGAAAAGTACCAGTAATTACGAATCGGGCGTTGCTCACTAAACACAAAAGCTAAGGCCTAAAAATATTATATAAAATGAACTACGATCTTAACCAGCTTAGTAAAACCGCGCAAAAAACGTCAACCTTTGCGGGGCTAAAAAAGCTGATACAACTCATATCACACGAAAAGCGAACGCTCATCATCGCGGTCGTTGCCATACTCATCAATTCAACATTAAACCTGTTGGGGCCGCTTATTATTGGGCATACTATTGATAATTATGTGCTGCATAAAAATTTTAACGGCGTTATCCATAACGCTATTTTATTGCTGTGTATGTATACTACCGCCCTGTTTACCAGTTACAAGCAAACTACGCTGATGGGTGGAGTAGGGCAACGCATGCTGTTTACGCTGCGTAACTCTATTTTTAACAAGCTGCAACAACTTCCGGTTGGCTTTTTTAACCAGAACAAGGCCGGCGATCTCATATCAAGGGTAAACAATGATACCGATAAGCTCAACCAGTTTTTTTCGCAATCGCTGATGCAGTTTATAGGCAATATATCTACCATGATTGGTGCCGGTATATTTTTATTGCTGATACACCTGGAGCTTGGTGCCGCGGCTTTATCACCGGCCCTGCTTATCCTGTTTTTAACGCTGATATTATCGCAGTGGATCAAAAGCAAAAATGCAGCTAACCTTAAAAGTACCGGTGGGTTAAGCGGCGAAATCCAGGAAAGCCTGAGTAATTTTAAAGTGATCATCGCCTTTAACCGTCGCGATTATTTCAGAAAACGCTTTGATATTGCAAATGGACAAAATTATGAAACGGCCATTGGCGCGGGTTTGGCTAATAATGTTTTTGTGCCGGTTTATGGTTTATTTGCCAGTATTGCACAATTGATAGTACTTGCTTTTGGTATTTACCTTATTGGCCACAGGCAGTTTTCTATGGGGTTATTGGTAAGTTATTTATCATACACCACACTTTTTTATAATCCCTTGCGGCAATTGGCTGCATTGTGGTCGAACTTTCAATTGGCTATGGCGGGGTGGGACAGGATATCGCAGATTTTGGCACTTGAAAGTGATCTGCCGCTGATTGAGGCAGGTATCACAGACCCTAAAGCAGCTTTGCTTGAATTTAGGGATGTGAATTTTAGTTATGACGAAAGCAAAGAAATATTGCATCATATTAACTTTAAATTGGAGCAAGGTAAAACATATGCGCTGGTTGGGCCTACAGGCGGTGGTAAAACCACTACAGCATCATTAATAGCCCGTTTATATGATCCATCAAAAGGATTGATCCTGCTTGATGGCAAAGACATCAGAACCTACACTGCCGAAGAGCGCAGCCTGAGGATTGGGTTTATTTTACAGGAACCTTTCCTGTTTAGCGGTACTGTGAAAGATAATATTTTATACAGTAATGATGTATATGAGCATTACAGTAATGAACAACTGGAGCAGGTTATAAAAGATGCCAACCTGGGCAGCCTGCTGGCCATTTTTGAAAACGGACTGGAAACCCCGGTATTATCAAGCGGAGATAGCATCAGCCTTGGGCAAAAACAATTGATAGCTTTTATGCGGGCCGTTTTACGTAACCCACAAATATTGATATTGGACGAGGCCACAGCCAATATTGATACCATTACAGAGAAGTTGCTGAGTGATATCCTTAATAAACTGCCTGCAACCACAACGCGGGTAATTATTGCCCACCGCCTTAATACCATTGAAAATGCCGACGAGATCTTTTTTGTTAACTCGGGCGAGGTGATCCGCGCCGGATCACTGGATGATGCTATGGATATGTTGTTGAAGGGGAGAAGGGTGAGTTAGGGATACTGCTTTTGGGGGCTCATGTTTTAAGGTGCATTAAAAAGTCTTTTCCTGCCGGGATTGAGTTAAGAGTTTTTCTTAGAAAAAAATAGTTGTCCATTTAACACTAAAAAATTGCATAATTATTTTTACACTTGTAAATAAACTCTTAACTAAATTATGCAGAAGTATAGCGGTCAGAAACGCATTTTGGTGGCAACCGATTGTATTATATTTGGGTTTGATGGCTGGAACATTAAGCTGTTACTTGTACAGCGCGGCCTTGAACCCGAAAAAAATAAATGGAGCCTGATGGGCGGGTTTATCCAGCCGTCAGAATCGGCAGATGATGCCGCTAACCGGGTGCTGGAGTTACGTACGGGGCTTAAAAATGTGTATATGGAGCAGTTTCAGGTGTTCGGTCGCCCGGATCGTGACCCTGTTGAACGTACCTTATCTATTGCTTACTTTGCGCTGATTGATATTCATCAATACGAAAAACAACTAAGTGAAGAGTATCACCCGGAATGGTTTTTACTGGATGAAATGCCTGAACTGATATTTGACCATGCCGAAATGGTAAGGTTGGCCTTAAGGCAACTGCGTTATAAAGCCGCGCTTCACCCTTTATTGTTCCAGTTGCTGCCTGAGAAATTTACCATTCCGCAATTACAGGCTTTGTATGAAGGCGTTTATCAAACAAAATTTGATGACAGGAACTTTAGCCGCAAACTGTTATCCACAGGTTTACTGATAAAACAACCCGAAAAAGATAAGTTATCGTCAAAAAAAGGGGCATTTTATTATAAGCTCGATCAATCAAACTACGCCGAAAATTTTGAATCATTCCTGAACCTGGTGCCAAACCCCGAGAAGTTTTTTTAATAGTAAGGTATATATCAGGTTAAACTTTTGGGTAGCTGTATCTTAAAGGTTGTGCCTTTACCGGGTGATGATATAACATCAATGCTGCCATGGTGCTTTTCAATAATTCCAAATACAATTGATAAGCCTAAGCCAGTGCCTTCGCCTACGTTTTTGGTAGTAAAAAAGGGCTCAAATATGCGATGTTTGGTATCATTGGTCATGCCCACGCCCGTATCTGTAATTTCAATAGCAACATGACCGGTAACATCACGTGTAATAATTGTTATTGTATCATCGTTGGGTTGTTCCTTTGCCTTAATGGCGTATATGCTGTTGGCTATCAGGTTAATCAATACCTGGTTAATACTACCCGGGTAGCATTTTATGGGTTCAATATTATCAAAAACTGTTTTAATTTCAATAAAATAGGGCGTTGTACTTTTTAAAATAAGTATGTTGGCAAGTATGGCTTTATTGATATCGAGCATTTTTAGTTCCTGCCCATCTGTACTGCTAAAGGTAAACAGGCTTTTTACTATTTCGGTAGTACGCCGGGCTCCTTCTTCAATACCATTGAGTAAAATGGCAATTTCCTCTTTTATAAAATCTGGATCAATACTTTGCCTGTAAGTATGGGCAGTTTGACCAAATTCTGTACGATCGGGGTTATTTAGTACCTCTTCGTATTTATTCAGTAATAAAAATAACTCATCAAAATTGAGCCTGAGCGGGTTAACATTTGAACTTACAAAGTTTATGGGGTTATTAATTTCATGGGCAACACCGGCGGTAAGCCTGCCCAACGAGGCCATTTTTTCGGTATCAATTAACCGGTGCTGTGTGCTCTTAAGATCATCAATAGTGGTGGAAAGGTATTTATTGGCATTGATGAGTTCATTGGTGCGTTCTTTAACCTTGTTTTCTAACAGGATGTTCTGCTCTTTAATTAAGCGCTCATTTTCTCTTGCAACCGCAACAACAAAATTTTGAAGGCCCATTTTTTCATTTCGGTAAAAATTGATCTTATCGGCCAATGCAGCCGAAAATAATATGAGCTCAATTACCAAAGCAAAAGGTATAATATTAGCGGTGAAAATATTATAGGGAATAAGATCTTTACTACGTGCAAAGGAAAGTAATAAACCTATTAAGAATAAGCTCCAGGCCAGCATAAATAGTTTGGCCGGTTTAAACCCCTTTAGGTAAAGTAGTGCGCCAATATAGAGCAGGTATATTGCCGTAATACCTATGCTCCAATTAATTAAATTGTAAGCAAAGGCCACAAAATTGCCTAAAATGGCTACAAAAACTACAGCGAATAATGCGTACAACAGTAAATAAATTTTGTATTCCTTATTTAAGGTTTGTTTTAGCTTTAAAAATTCATCGGTAAAAAGTAGTACTGATAAGCCAAAACACATCCTTACCAATGGTATAACATAGCTGTTAATAAAAATTTTGTTGTCGGTGAAGTAATTTCCATACCCACGCAGCAGGGTTTGCGAGGCTCCAAGAAAAACAATGTAAAATACGTAATACAGGTAACTCATATCGTCAACTATAAAAAGCAACAGTAAGTTATAAAATGCGCTGATAAGCAATATGCCCATAAATGCACCATAAACTACGTTTTCAATATTTCTGCTTTTTATAAAGGCTACCTCGCTATACACTATTACTGGTATCACAGCGGGAGTATTACTTTTAATACGCAGATAAATGGTGTTTGATGTTCCCGGTGCAATTGGGCACCTTATATAGGTAATATTTCGGGATTCAAGCTCATTCTGCTGGTCTGCTGCCGTAAAATGATGTATTTGAATGGGTTTGCCGTCAAGATAATAAAGATCAAACTCATCAATAACACTTGGGTCTATACTGATGACGATAAAAGGTTTGTTATCCTTGTTTTTTAAATTAAACCTTACCCATGTTGCCGATTTTGAATATTTTAATAGGGGCAGGGAGGTGCTGCCAGGATGAAAGCCGGTACTTTTTAAAACCTGGTTGATAGATAAATCGGCGCGTGGATCTTCCAATTCATAAAAATAGCGGCTGTTTAACAGTTCCGATCTGTTTTCATGAATAGTCAACGTATCAGTATTGTAGGCATGAGCAATCGTGTTCAGGAATAGTAAATACGCGATTGTCAATATTTTATTCATATTTACATGTTGGAATTTTATACTCAGGCATAATTATAATAAAAATGCGCAAAAATTAAAACTTTCAATACATTTACTTTTATAACCAATTGTTAAAAACCGATTTAATCTAAGTTTATTGCTATGCCCGTAGGAGTGTTGTATGTTGACGATGAAATAAATAATCTGATTAGTTTTAAGGCGGCTTTCAGGAGGAATTTTAATATTTATACTGCTCAGTCGGCTGCGGAAGGGATCCAGGTATTGGCGGCCCATGAAATTGGTGTGATCATTACTGATCAGCGTATGCCGGTTACCACAGGTATTGAATTTTTAGAGTCGATTTTACCTTTATATCCCGATACCATCAGGATACTTTTAACAGGTTTTTCGGATGTTAACGCCGTAATGGACGCTATTAACAGGGGGCAGGTGTATAAATACCTTGTAAAGCCATGGCAAAATGACGAGCTTAAAATTTATATTCAAAATGCCATTGAAATATATCAATTACGAAAAGATAATAAAGAGCTTACCTACAAACTGCAAATAGCCAACCTTGAACTTGAAGCGCTCACAAAAAAAAACAACAGGTATTGAGATTGGCGGCTTTTGAACATAGCCGCGGCATGTAATAGTATCACAAACCAGGCTTCAACTTAGTTTCATATCTCCTATTTATAACATTACGTTTTTTAAAAAAGTAGTTTTATATTTAACGTGTACATAAACAAGACCAAATAAACATTTATATCAGGGTGAAATTTTTACGGGCGATAATTTCGGTCTTTATTTTGCTGTGCTGTAGTTTAGGTGCCGGTGCTCAGGGCGGCTTTTCAAACCAGGGAACCGAGTTTTGGACGGTTTATATGGATCACATTACTCCCCCAACTACAACAGATCCTAATGGTAATGTGAGCAAAATGAACCTTTATATTACTGCAGATGTTAATACCACAGTAAACGTTTCTATTGCCGATGGCTCTTTTTCTGAAAACTATGATGTAACTGCCAGGGGGATACTTACAGTTACCATACCGGCAAGTGCCTTTATTGATCAGCAAGGTTTTTCAACTAAGGGAATCCATATCACTTCACAAAAACCTATAGCCGTATATGCCCATATTTTTGCGCAGAGTGTTTCGGGCGCAACGCTTTTGCTGCCGGTAAATGTGCTTGGTAAGGATTATGTATCTATTAATTACACGCAGTTATCCAATGCTCTCCTAACAGAAAAAAAACCGTCCTATTCCACATTTGCAGTTGTTGGCACCGAGGATAAAACTACCGTTGAAATAACACCCACCACATATTTACTCGACGGAGAGGCCCCGGGAAAACCTTTCACCATCATTTTAAACAAAGGCCAGGTATACCAGGCGCTTGCCGTTAATGATCTTACTGGTACACGCATCCGCACAATAAGCACGCAGGCCGGCTCCTGTAAAAAAGTAGCTGTATTTTCCGGAAGTTCAAAAATACTTATAGGTTGCAACACTGTAAATAATACCTCTGATAATCTTTTTCAGCAGGTATACCCAACGGCTTCCTGGGGGAAGAATTATATAACAGCGCCATTAAAAAGCCGCAATTATGATGTTTTCAGGATTATATTGAGCGACCCAAACACTATTGTAAATTTAAACGGGCGTAATATTTCGCCATCTGAATTTACAGGAGGGCTTTATTACGAATTTAATTCAAATACCCCCAACGTTATTAGTGCCAATAAACAGGTACAGGTTGTTCAGTATGCCGTAACACAATTTAAAACTATTAATTGCGTGGATGCAAACCTGGATACGGGCGATCCGGAAATGATATACCTTAACCCACTTGAACAAACGCTTGATCATGTCACCTTAAATTCAACGGGTAATTTCAGGATCATTTATAATTTTATTAATGTGATTATCAAAACGAGCGCGGTGCCCACTTTTGCGCTCGATGGCAATCCTTATACTAATTTTGTGCCTGTGGCGGGTAATCCTGTTTATTCATATGCACAAATTGAGGTTAATAAGGGCGTACATCATATTAGTGCTTCTGATGGTTTTAATGCCATAGCCTATGGTTTTGGTACAGCCGAATCATACGGTTATGCCGCCGGGGCCAATCTGAAAAACCTCACCGAGTTTATAGCTCTTAAAGATCCTCAAAAAAGTACAACGCAGCTAAATGGGTGTACAGATGCAACTTATAAATTACAGTTAACCCTGCCATTTAAAACAACCAGTATTAAATGGGATTTTAAAAATGGCACCACTTTTCTCGATAATAATCCAATTGTTAAATCAACAACAGTTAAAGGAGATCAAACACTCTACTCGTATGAATATCGGGATGATAAAATTTACGCAACCGGAAATTACAGCGTAGTAGCAACTGTATTTAACCCGGTTGCCGATGAGTGCGGTTCAAATGAGGATGTTGAACTTGATTTTAACATTTCATCGCTACCGATCACAAAATTCAATTTCGTGGGCTCATGTTTAGGTGATGCTACCGTTTTTAAAGATGTATCAGAAACCTTTGGCCGGGAAACCAAAACCTGGCTTTGGGATTTTGGCGATGGGCATTCTGATGTTGTACAAAATCCATCGCACGTTTATGAGCACGCCGGTAATTATAATGTGAGGCTTACTATTACCAACGAAAACGGTTGTGAGGATGTGTCAGATCCGGTGGTTGTTAGCATCACAAATTTACCTGTTGCTAATTTTGATTTTTTGGCCCCCTCCTGCGCAGGGCAGGACATTACCTTCACAGATCACTCTACAAGCGCTGATGGTGTCATTACAAAATGGCTTTGGGATTTTGGCGATGGTGCCGCCATTGTTCAAAAGTCTGATAATAATCAATTTACACATCTTTATGAGGCTCCGGGTATTTATGCCGTGAAATTATCCGTGGTTAATGCAAATGGCTGTGTGGGCTTGCCTCAAACCAAAACAATAACCATAAGTGATTTGGCTGTAGTTGATTTTATTTTGCCTGATGCCTGTGTTGATGATATTGTTCAGTTTAAAGATAATAGCTCCATTACAGACCATAGTGAAGCCGGTTTTACTTATGAATGGAATTTTGGTGATATGCATGCCAGTGCCGCAAATAATTCATCTACCGAAAAAAATCCAAGGCATCATTATACCGAGGCTAGGAGTGACTACCAGGTTACTTTAAAAGTTACAACTAAATATGGCTGTGTGTACACCAAAACCCAAACTTTGGTTGTTAACGGCGATATGCTTAAAGCCAATGTTGTAGTGCTTGATCCTGCCGCTTTGTGCAGCAACAAAGAAGTGTTTTTTGAAAATCGGTCAACGGTTAATTTCGGCAGCATCACCCGGCTCGAAGTTACTTTTGATATGACCAATGCCGCATCATTAAAGGTATATGAACACCCGGCTTTTGGGCAACAGCTGCGGTACACTTACCCACAATTTACTGATGGCAACCATACTTTTAATGTACATGTAGCTGCATATTCTGGTGGTACATGTGCAAATACGCAGGATTTTTCTGTTGTTGTAAAAGCCACACACCTAATAACCTTTGCTCAGTCGCCATCTTTTTGCCCGGAGGATAACCCTTTTCAGCTTAAGCCTTTAACTATTACCGGCCCTGCAGGTAATGGTGTATATATTGGTAATGGTATAAGCTCCGGCGGATTGTTCAGCCCTTCGGTTGCGGGTACCGGCATAGCAAATATCAGTTATATTTATAGTACAGCCAACAGTTGCCCGGATACAGTAAAGCAGCAAATTACAGTTTACGCTTCACCAACAGTAACTACGGATGCCGCCCAAACGGTACTTGAAGGGGGGCAGCTCACATTAAAGGCATCGGCGAGCGGGCATGCTTTAAGTTATAAATGGTACCCTTCAACCGGTTTGGATCATGACGATATTTTAAATCCGGTAGCAAGCCCTACAGAAACCACATCATACAGGCTTACAGTAACTTCGGCTGAGGGATGCTCAAGCTCGGCCGATGTTACCGTTAAAGTATTGAAATATCTGGTGATACCCAACGCGTTTACGCCAAATGGCGATGGTAAAAATGATATATGGGATATTAAATACTTAGATAGTTACCCCAGCAATACGGTTGAAATATTTAACAGGTACGGCGAAAAGATATTTTTTTCCATGGGGTACACCATCCCATGGGATGGGAGGTATAAGGGCACCTATCTTTCTTCGGGCACCTATTATTATATCATAAATCCTAAAAACGGGCGTAAGGCTGTTTCAGGGAGCATTACTATAATCAGGTAATTGTTTTAGAGTCATCATTCCTCACCGGACGTTATATTTGATAAGCCGGCAAAGAATTTACCCGCTCATATAGCTATTATCAGGTAAGGTAAATCGAAATTTTACAAATAATACAGTTGAGGCATAAAACAGATACGGAGAAAGGTTATATTCGTCAGTTGGTTATTATATTCCATAGGGGGGGGCTGGACAAAGAAGATAAACTTCTGTTTGCAACCTGTTATTATGTAATAAATCCTAAAAACGAACGTAGGGTTATTTCGGGATATGTAGCCACCATCATTAGATAAATTAATGAAGAGAATTTTATACGCAATTGTATTTTTTATAGCGGCTGCGCAGTCATCACATGCGCAGCAAAAACCGCAGTACACCCAATATATTTTCAATAACTACCTTTTGAACCCTGCTTTAACAGGTATTGAAAATTATACAGATGTAAAAGCGGGTTATCGCAGCCAGTGGACAGGGCTTGAAGGTGCCCCCGTAACCGGTTATTTAACTATAAATGCACCTATTGGAGATAAGTTTCTGCAGGGTGACGCAACGGCTTTCCCGGCAGGCGGGGGGCTTAATCCATCAAGCAGATCATACACCCAGCAATACCAGGCTGCCGAGCCACACCATGGTATCGGGCTAACTTTGGTATCTGATAAAACCGGCCCTATTACACAAACCAATATTGATGCTACCTATGCTTATCATCTTGGTATTACCAACAGGCTTAACCTGGCGGTTGGTGTATCTGCAGGGGTGAGTCACAATGTGTTAAATCTTTCCCAGGTTCATTTTGCCGATCCAACGGATCCTATATTAAACAATATCAATAATAATCAATGGAAACCCGATTTGGGGATAGGGGTATGGGCCTATGCATCTGATTACTTTTTTGGCGTATCGGTACAACAGGTATTACCGCAAAACCTTTATGTATCTACTTCAACCAGTGCAACACAAAATAAAACCGTACCGCATTACTTCTTTACGGCGGGCACCAAGCTCTTTTTATCAGATGATGTAACGCTTATGCCATCGGTGCTGGTAAAAGTGATACAGCCGGTGCCTACAACGTTTGACTTGAATTTGAAGATGTCATTCCAGGATAAATTCTGGATAGGAAGTTCCTATCGTCGTAATGATTCATTTGCAGCTCTGGTAGGTTTTAACCTTAGCTCATTTGTAAACGTTGGATATTCTTATGATTTTACTACCTCGGCACTAAATACAGTAAGCAACGGCTCGCACGAAATTGTAATCGGTATCCTGCTTAATAACCGTTACAAGGTTACCTGCCCGCAGCACACCTTTTAGTTTGCAGTTAGCAGTTTGCAGTTAGCAGTTAGCAGTTAGCAGTTTGCAGTTTGCAGTTTGCAGTTTGCAGTTTGCAGTTTGCAGTTTGCAGTTTGCAGTTTGCAGTTTTTCAAAAGGACAATCAAGTTCGCAAATAATTCTGGAAATATCTTAAATAAAAATAGCGATGAATCTCAAACTCATCGCTATTTTTATTTAAGTATTTTACTATCTGCCCACTGCTAACTGCCCACCGGCAACTGCCTACAGCTCTCTTCTTAATCTGGCAACCGGGATGTTCATTTGTTCGCGGTATTTGGCTACGGTACGGCGGGCTATGTTATAGCCGGCATCCTTGAGTATGTCGGTAAGTTTTTCATCGGCCAGCGGATGATGTTTGTCTTCATTGCCGATGTGTTCTTCCAGTATCTTTTTAACTTCTTTGTTTGAAACCTCTTCGCCGCTTTCTGTTTGAATCGCTTCAGAAAAGAAGGACTTTAGCAGGAAGGTGCCAAATTCGGTTTGTACATATTTTGAGTTGGCCACACGAGATACGGTAGATATATCCATATTTATCCTGTCGGCAATATCCTTCAGGATCATGGGCTTTAAATTTTTATCGTCGCCGGTAAGGAAAAACTCGTACTGGTACTGCATAATGGCATTCATTGTTTTAAGCAACGTTTGCTGGCGTTGTTTAATGGCATCAATAAACCACTTTGCCGAATCGAGTTTTTGCTTTACAAACTGTACTGCCTCTTTTAATTTTTTATCCTTTTGAGCAGCCTTATCATAATGCTGAAACATTTCCTGGTATGATCTGCTTACGCGTAATTCAGGAGCGTTTTTGGAGTTTAGTGTAAGTATTAACACACTATCATTGTTGATGATATGAAAATCAGGTATAACCTGCATTTGCTTGGTGTTAACTTCATTCGAATCTCCTGGTTTGGGATTCAGCTTTAAAATTTCATTGATAACACCGCGTAACTCGTCAGAGTCCATGTTTAATGATTTCTCCAGCTTGTCATAATGCTTGCGGGTAAATTCATCAAGGTATTGTTCAACAACAATAATCGCTTTTTTTATGATAGGGTCATTGGGGTCCTTTTTACGGAGCTGGATCAGCAGGCACTCCTGCAGGCTGCGTGCACCTACACCGGCTGGGTCAAAACCCTGTATCACCCTCAGCATGTCTTCAACTTCTTCGTCCTCGGCCATTACATTTTGTGAGAAGGCCAGGTCATCAGTAAGCGACATAATGGGTCTGCGCAGATAGCCGTCATCATCTAAACTGCCGATGATCTGTTTACCTATCCTGAAATCTTTATCACTTAAAGGGAGTAAATCCAGCTGTAGCTGCAGGCTTTCAAAAAAAGAGCTTTGAACCGCGATAGGGATCTCTTTACGCTCATCTTCATCATCACCATTTTGATCATAACGGGAGCCGTAATCGTTCACGCTATCATCCTGAAGGTAATCGTCAATGTTAAATTCATCCATCTCTCCCTTTTCTTCGTCACCGTTAAAAGTGTCTTCGTCGGGGTCGCGGTCGGGGTATTCTTCAACAGGATCATTCAAATTAGTTAAACTAAGATCTTCGAGTGCCGGGTTCTCTTCCAGCTCCTCTTTAATACGGGTATCAAGGGAAACGGTAGGCACCTGCAGCAATTTTATAAATTGTATTTGCTGCGGCGAAAGCTTTTGTAAAAGTTTTTGTTGAAGATTCTGTTTAAGCATAGTTAACTAAGTGTTCAAAAATACATCAATTACCATTAACTTTAAAATAACTTATAGTAATTGGGACAATGAAGTTAAATACCGAATGAAATAATTTGTTTGAATACGATAAAAATTTATTTATTACCTTAGATAAACTAAATATAAATCTTATGGCTATCGTAAAAGAATTTAAGGAATTCGCTATGCGCGGCAACGTTGTTGACCTCGCAGTGGGTGTTATTATCGGTGCGGCCTTTGGTAAAATTGTGACGTCATTGGTAACTGATATTATTATGCCTCCCATTGGCATGATGACCGGCGGCATCGATTTTAAAAACCTTAAGTATGTACTTAAACCAGCAGTGGATAAAGTCCCGGAAACCGCTATCAACTACGGTTTATTTATCAACAATGTAATCGATTTTGTGATTGTGGCTTTCTGTATATTTCTTATTGTTAAAGGAATAAATTCCCTTAAAAAACAAGAAGAAGCTGCCCCGGCAGAACCAGCTGCACCAACAAAAGAAGAAGTTTTACTTACCGAGATCCGAGATCTGTTAGCGGCGAAGAAATAAACTGTTGCGGGTGGCGGGGTTCGTGTTGCGAGGGGCGGGATGCGAGGGTCGGCAGATGAAATAAAAATATTTTAAATATCAATCCCCCGAACCTCGCATCCCGCCCCTCGAACCCCGACACCCGCAACCCGAACCCCAATCAAAAGCTCCGCGGCAGCTTCGGATCGGTTAAAATAATGTAATCTGCCAGTTGTTTAAATTTGCTCCAATCGGGGTTGTTAAAATTGTCATCGGCATAGGCTGCTACGGTGATTGACCTTGCATTGGGTGCATATTTTTTTAGCTGGGCCACAGTGCCCAGTTTTTCTTCGCTGTGGAAACCACCATTAAGCTGCAGTATTTTAAAACCTGAATGATTTTTATAAAATTTGGCAATTGACCAGCCCATGGTAGCATCCCAAAGGTTTTGCGATTGATAAATTTGCATACCCGCCATGGCGCTGTGCCCACCCATAACTTTTACAAATTTATCATAATATAAACCTGTAGCTGTATCAATAGGTAGCGGGGCGAGGTAGGTTTTGGCCTGGGCATCCAGTTCCTGTAAGCTGGTTAAACCGCCGCGTGTAACCATATTGGTATACCGGGAGGGTGCGTTAGCTGCTATAACGGGAGCCTCGCTTTGTTTGGCAAGTTCAACAAGCGGCCTGTAATCTTTATAATTAGGCCAGGTGCGGGCATCGCTGATTAAGTTTTTCTCGCGGATGAGGCCTGCCAGGTATTCATTTAACACCAGTTGGCAATCGGTGCTAAACATTTCCATAGATAAGGCCGTTTTATGTGGATATTGTTGTTCCAGCTCTTTAAATAGCTCAAATTCCAATATATGCCCTGTGGAGTCATTGTGTTCTTCGCCAAAAAACAATACATCAGCCTTGTTCATACTGTTAATAATATCACTAACTGTTGCCTGTTTTTGAGTTGATGTGTTATATATTTTATAATGGGAAGCGGCTATTTCCTGCCCCATGGTTATAAAAGGTAGGCAGATAAGTAAAAGGATGCCGGCTGATTTCATATTATGGTTTTAAAACGTTTAATTTACACCAACAAAAACAGAATGACAAATAAGAAAAATAGTGTTTGAAAAGTTTCAAAATATTACTACATTTGCGCTCTTGTTTTTAAAACGACGAATAGAATAAAATAGCCATGAAAAGAACGTTTCAGCCTTCTCAAAGAAAAAGAAGAAATAAACACGGATTCCGTGAACGCATGTCAACTGCTAACGGTAGGAGAATATTAGCAGCCAGAAGAGCTAAAGGCAGAAAAAGATTATCAGTTTCTGACGAGGGTAGTCACAAAGCATAAACCGGTTGCGATGGTTTGCCAGTAGGTAAACCAATGGATACCGATTACCTGCTTAAACCCCGGTTCCAATAAGGCAACTATGTATACTTTTAAAAAAGAAGAACGGTTATGTAATAAAAGGCTTATTGATAAGCTTTTTCATAGCGGCTCTTCTTTTTTGTGTTATCCTTTTAAGGTGTCCTGGTTGTATAATGCCGAGCCACAGCAGTATCCTGTACAGGTATTATTTGCGGTACCCAAACGGCGCTATAAGCGCGCGGTTGATCGTAATTTAATAAAGCGCTGTATGCGTGAAGCGTACAGGCTGCACAAGCAACAAAGTCTTTACCATTTGCTGCAAGCTGCCGATAAAACAATTGTGTTATCGATAGGGTATATTGGTAAGGAGATTGCTCCTTATAGTTTGATGGAGAAAAAGATGCTGAAGCTGCTAACCCAGCTTCAGCAACAATTAGTGGCAACCAATGATACTGTTGTATGATGGGGCTGGTAAGGTTGATTAAAGCACTTATTGGTGGTATTTTTATATTGCTTATAAAAATATATCAATATTTTATCTCGCCCTTAACGGGTGCATCATGCAGGTATACGCCCACGTGCTCCCAGTATGGTGTAGAAGCCATAAAAAAATACGGTGCCTTTAAAGGCGGGTGGTTAACCATAAAAAGGATTGCCAGCTGCAACCCCTGGGGTGGGCATGGCCATGACCCTGTACCATAAAATTAATATGAGCCTCATTTTACAAATTGAAACTGCAACTACATCCTGCTCAGTTGCTTTGGCGGCTGATGGCAAAGTTTTGGCTTTTAAGCAGGTAAATGAGCGCAACAAACACGCCGAAGTAATCACTTTATTTACTGAAGAACTGGTGACCAACGCCGGTTTTACCTATAACGACCTGGATGCCATTGCGGTAAGTTGCGGCCCTGGCTCGTATACTGGCTTGCGTATAGGTATATCAACGGCTAAAGGGTTGTGTTTTGCATTAGATAAGCCCCTTATAGCAATCGAAACGCTTGAAGCTATGGCTTATGGCATTATCAATGATCCCAATATTGTAATTAGCAAAGGCACGCTTTTATGCCCCATGATAGATGCGCGCCGCATGGAAGTTTATTGCGCTGTGTTTAATACCGATGGCGAAAAACTAAGAGCAACGGCTGCAGATATTATTGATGAAAATAGCTTTAATGAACTGCTGAAAGCTCACCAGGTTTTGTTTTTTGGCGATGGCGCCGATAAATGCCAGGTCGCTTTGGGCTCCAATCCCAATGCGCTGTTCATAAATAGTTTTGAAAATTCGGCTGCTTACCTTACCCAAAGGGCCTCCGAAAAATTCAAGAATAATGATTTTGAAGATGTGGCCTACTTTGAACCTTATTATCTGAAAGATTTTATTGCCGGCAAGAAAGCTTTGTAATAGAAGGAGGAGTCAAGAGTTAAGAATCAAGAGTCAAGAGCCGAGAAAAGTCTGGTGAATAATTAGGGCATCGCAGAAAAGGTGGTTAAAACAAAAGTTAGCCATTATGCATTCTTTGTCTTGATTCTCGACTCTCCTAAAATAATTACTTATCGGTTTTAAATATTCGTCCCCATAATCTGCCGAAAAAGCCTTTTTCGCCCATAGGGATATAGCTGGCGTTCATGGGATGCTCAATTACTGCCCCAAATTTCATTGAAAATCCTAAATATATATCCATTCCTGAATAGGGGCCGTAATGGTCTATTTGTGTTTGGTTGCCTAACGCGGCCATTGTAAGTCGTCCGGTATTCAATAATCTTTCCGAGCCTATGTAAAATTCAATGTTGGGGGTTTTGTACATAAATTGCGCGCCGACATTAAATAGCTTCAAATCGTCATAACTGGCAATAATACTGCCTGTATAGTTGTGATATTGCACATGATTAACAAGAGCCGCTGTAAAGCCGGTAAACCATACTTCCTTTGAACCCACAAGTGTCGGTGTGTATTTAAAGTTGTTATCGTAATCTATCCAGTATGTTTTTGCCGCGCTTAACTCAGCTTTAGCATTTGTTTTTGTAGTAAATGACCCTATAGCTCCGTTGCTTTTGAATATATTGAGGCTGTGATCATAAATATTGTCCTCACGATCAGTTGATGCAAGGCCTGTATAAAGGTCGGTATTATTAAAATCAGATATTGTTGATCGGCTGCTCCAATGAATAAAACCAAGGTCTTTAATATTAGCCTGTATGGTTATTTTATCATCTGTGATGTATGATGTGCCTAATGTTATGGATGCACCAGGGCTACGAAACGTTGGTAAGTAATCACGGGCAGATGCTGCCCCCGGTATATAACTTGAATAATAACGGCCTCGCATGGTAATCAGTGCTTCACTGGTAAGTTGATTAAATTGAGCCTGCGAGCCCTCTATATCAAATTTTGAATACTTTATACCCAATAATGCACTCAGCTTAAAACCAAACGCAAACTGTTTATTGATGCGCTCGCGGTATGAAAAGCCTATCTGGTTGTAGGATTGCATCAAAAGATGATTATTGAAAATATTCTGATAGATAGCGCCATCTGCGAATTTTGTACCACCATCAAGCAGGGCTGCGGTTTCATCGGTGAGCGTTCCGCGCGATTCTAATTTTGTCTGGTACGAAAATCCCATTTCAACGTCGCCGTTAAGGCTGGTAAATGATTTAAGCATAATAGCATAGGCATTTACGTTGGCATTGAAATGATTTATCTTCCCTTTGCCTATCGTTACCTTATCAGAATAGTATGAGGGTATAGTGGAAAATAGCCTGCTTTTAACACTCTGTTGGATATCGCCGGTGAGGTATGCGTTGGCATTAAAGTTTGGTATAAAAAAATTGAATGCATATTGCTTGCTTGAATCGGGGATGAATGACCTTACCGAAGGGTTTTCAAACGAATCATAAAGTGTACCCGTGTTGTACTGTGAAAATTGCTGGGCAGAAACCGAGAAGGAAAGGATCAATAAGCAAAAAACAATGTAAATTTTATTCATATATAATATTTCGCCTGGCCTTAGCCTCTTTGATTTTTTAAAGATAAAATGTAAAATTGATTATCAATAAAAAAGAATAAATTAATCAGCAGTTTTAACGTATTTAAGTGCAATGTAGTTGTGTAATGGTACAAATAATTTACTTATTTACCTTTGTTGTATCCACACTGTTTAACTGCATACAAAAATTGGTATAGAAGTTTCTGTCTGATGATGTAAATTGATAGGCAGCTCCATAAAAGTTCTTCCAGCCGGGCTGATTGTTTTCAAAGGCATCATAAACGGAGGTTTTAAGATCACGCTTCAGTATAGGCTGGGCATTTTTAAAGTTCATAAAGAATGCCACATTGCTTCTTTCGGCCAGCAAATCATTAAACTCATTATACCGCGCTGTTTTGCTGATGAATTTACGATTGATGTAAGTATCGGTATAACTTACCAGTTCTGATGGTGTGGCAGCCAGTACCAGGTTGTTATCAATGATCATAAAGTAGGGTTTCCTGAAAATGCTGAAAGCATCGCCCAATAAAAAAAACGGCAATTTTTCATAATTAAACTGCCCCATATTATCATTTATCATGGTGCTTATGTTCATCATTAAAGGCAATAGTTTTGAACCATCTTTAACAGAAACTATAGCATATTTTTCCTGGTAACGGGTAGTTACTATAGCAAATTCGTTGCTTAATAAATGTTCAAATTCGGGTTTTAAAAACATGCCGGTTTCCTGCCTTATTTTGCCAAATAGCAGGTCCTTTTCTTTGCTCACCCCAGCTTTGATATGCCATTGGGAAAGATCGGTGGCAAATTTTTGTGGATCAGATACCGCGAAATTGATACTATAAGCTGTGGTTGCAGGAAATATATCTTTCAATTGATTAATAACCGGCTGTTGGTTGGCAAACAGGTTTAAATAGCTAAAGGTATGGCTATTAAAGCTGGTAGTGCCATTAAACATCAGCGCATCGTTTTTGTAGTTTAAGCTAAGCGCCGCAACGGCAGGCAACAGCCGGAAACTTTTAAAAATATCGGTGTTCTTATTGGTGAAAAACTGATCGAACACGGGCGACAATTGCCTGTAATTGATATATAGATTTGCCAGGGAGTTGGAGTTTTGCTGATCTGGAAGGGGAACAAAAATATTTTTCCCTTTATCGTTACGGTACAATATACTTTGATTGATCAGCGATCTTGAAAAGCTGCCTACAAAAATATTATCCTCTTTTTTAATAATGTAAAAGTGTTTGTTGATAGCTTTTATTAATATATCATACTCCAAACCGATGGCGTTATGCCGGGTAATTAAAGTAAGACCGTTTTTAGGCCGCTTACTTATTTTGGCAAAGGCATCGGGGTCAAAACCTGTAGCTGCAGTAGTAGTCACCAACAGGTCAACGTCATCTGTATTAGTGGGGTGGACGGAAACAAAAACGTTTTGCCCGGAAAAGAATCCATCAGAGAACGGAGACGATAGTAATAGCTTTCTTAGGGTATCAAGATCACTTAATTTAACCTTACCAATAACGCCGCTTAACAGCTGATTGCCGTTAAAAATATCATAAAAACCTTTCTCGTTATTAAACTCAAATACAGCAACAGCGTTATCGGGGATGGTTTGCATCACCTGGTTGTTGCGTACGCCCGGCGGACTTAAATTTTTGAAATAAACAACCGTAATGAATACAGTGGCAACAAGTAAAATTAAGGTGGTAACTATCAGTCGTTTCATTGCGGTTTGCTTTACAAAGATAGAATTTTACCCTGCGCCATTAAAGTAATACTTTCAATTGGTTAACTTAGCTTTTTATATCTGCATGAACAAACAAATAATCATCACCGCTTCGGTTTTAGGTATGTTGGCTGTTATAACCGGTGCATTTGGCGCGCATGGATTAAAAGCGGTTTTATCTGCCAGTCAGCTTGAAGTATGGCATACAGCTGTACAGTATAACTTTTATCACGTATTTGCTTTATTGTTCCTTTCAACCTTTAAGGATACTACAAAAAGTAAGTTGATTTCAGCCTCTTATTACCTGTTCACCTTTGGTATCGTATTTTTTTCGGGATCATTATACCTGCTAAGCTGCCGAAAACTTATTGGCTGGGATTGGCTGATCTACATGGGGCCGATAACTCCGCTGGGAGGCCTGCTATTCATTTTAGGCTGGCTGATGCTGGCCATTGCCGCTTTTAGATATAAATAGGAGTTTTAAATTAGAATGAAGAGCCCAGAACCAAAACCGGAGAGTTTGGATTTAATTGACAATATCATAAGTTTTTAATCTTGATTCCTGACTCTTAATTCTTAATTCTTTTAAAAATACACCATGTTAGAGTTTGCTGAATTTGAGTACACCGATCGTAAAACGCTTTTTGTTGAAGTGATTTTACCGTTGGCTATCTCAAAAAACTACACTTACCGCGTACCCTTTGACCAAAACGATGTTGTGGCTGTAGGTAAAAGGGTAGTGGTACAGTTTGGTAAAAGCAAATTGTACACGGCAATTATAAAAGAGATAACTACGCTGGCTCCGGAAAAATACGAGGCCAAATATATTATTGAGGTGCTGGATGATCGCCCGGTGGTTACTCCCCATCAGTTATACTTTTGGCAATGGGTTGCAGATTATTATATGTGCAACATTGGCGAGGTGATGAATGCCGCGCTACCCGCAGCCCTTAAACTGGCCAGTGAAACCCGTATACAACTTAATAAGGAATTTGACATAGATCGGTCGGCCCTTCATGATAAGGAATTTTTGATTGTAGAGGCGCTGGATATTCAGCCCGAACTTACTATAAGTGATATAGCCAAGCTGCTTGGCCAAAAAATAGTAATGCCTATTTTAAAGGTGATGTTTGAGAAAAACCTCATTCACATCAGCGAGGAAGTGAGCGAGCGATACAAACCCCGCAAACGCACTTTTATTACCCTTAACCCGGTTTATAATAACCCCGAAAACCTGCGCGAGCTTTTTCCGATACTGGAAAAACGAGCGCCCAAACAGGCTGATGCTTTGCTGGCCTATATCAAGCTATCACGGCATCAAAAGGCAATTACTAAAAACGAACTGATTGAGGAAAGCGGTGCAGGGGAATCAAGCATTAAAGCGCTGCTTGAAAAAGATATTCTGTTTGCAGAAGAAAAAAATGTTAGTCGCCTGCATTTTGAGGAGGACCCGGATGCTATTACCAATTTTGATTTAAGCGAACAACAAACCGAAGTACTGGAAAGTATCCGCACCCAGTTTAAGGAGAAGGATGTAACGCTACTGCATGGTGTAACCTCATCCGGGAAAACGCAGATCTATATCAGGCTTATTGAAGAAATGATGCGCGACGACAGGCAGGTGCTTTACCTGCTGCCAGAGATTGCGTTAACAACCCATATTATAGAAAGGCTGCGGATTTATTTTGGTGCCGATATTGGTGTTTATCATTCCCGTTTTAATGATAACGAAAGGGTGGAGGTTTGGCAAAAGGTTTTAAACAATGATTATAAAGTGATACTGGGCGCCCGTTCATCGTTGTTCCTGCCGTTTAATGATCTTGGGTTAATTATCGTAGATGAGGAGCATGAAACTTCGTACAAACAATTTGATCCGGCGCCACGCTACAATGCCCGCGATGCGGCCATCTTTTTGGCCAATACACACCAGGGTAAGGTATTATTAGGTTCGGCCACACCATCATTTGAGAGTTATCATAATGCCAGGATTCATAAATATGGTTTTGCCGAACTAACTGAACGTTTTGGCGGAGTAGAGCTGCCCAATGTTGAGGTAGTGAGCATAGCTGCAGAAACCAAGCAAAAAACCATACAATCACATTTTACCAGTGTATTGATGGCTGGTATAAACGAGGCCCTGGCCAACAAAGAGCAGGTGATCCTTTTCCAAAACCGCCGTGGTTATGCCCCGGTACTGATGTGTAAAATTTGCGCTTTCACACCTAAATGCATCAATTGCGATGTAAGCCTTACCTATCATAAAAGCAGTGGTAAACTGCATTGCCATTATTGCGGTTATAAAGAAGATTCGCCTTCCATTTGCCCGGCCTGTGGTTCAACCCATTTGGAGTACAAAGGCTTTGGTACTGAAAAAATAGAAGATGAGCTAAGCCTTTTATTACCAGAGGCCCGCATTGCCCGCATGGACCTGGATACTACGCGTTCACGCAATTCGCTGCAAACTATATTGAATAATCTGGAAGAGAAAAAGATAGATATATTGGTAGGCACACAAATGGTTGCCAAGGGCTTGGATTTTAGCGATGTTACCCTAATCGGCATCATTAATGCCGATAGCCTGCTTAAATTTCCTGATTACAGAGCCAACGAACGCAGCTTCCAGATGCTTGCGCAGGTGAGCGGCAGGGCTGGCAGGCGGGGTAAGCAGGGGAAAGTGGTTATCCAAACCTATGATCCCTTTCACCGGGTGATAAAACAGGTAATAGCAAACGATTACAGCGATTTGTATTTTACCGAAATGGCCGAGCGTAAAAGCTTCAAATATCCACCATTTTACCGCATCATCAACCTGGATATTAAGCATAAAAATCCCGAGGTACTGTATAATCAGGCTGTATACCTGGCCAATGAACTGCGCAAACATTTTGGCGACCGGGTGGTTGGCCCGGAAGCACCGCTGATCAGCAGGATCCGTAACTTCTACATCAAATCTATCATGCTTAAGTTTGAAAAGGATGGCATCTCCATTGTGAAAGCTAAAGCTATTTTAAAAGATGTAATTGTGCAGTTTCAAACTACCAAACTGAGCAAGGGTAGTATTGTACAACCGGATGTGGATCCTTATTGATATTGCTCTCTAAATCGTTTGAAAGGTTTGTATCCTGAACGGAGTGAAGGACCTATTCACAGACTTTACAGGGCGAAGAAGTATAGCGAATAATAGATCTTTCACTCCGTTCAGGATGACAAAAAGTTTTTTTCAAAAACGTCATCGCGGAGCGCGAAGTAATCTCCTGCCTCGAAATGGTGTTTTTTTGTTAACCGACGGATTATAACAGCTTAAAGTTTTTTTCTTGCTTACAGTTAATGGATTATCCGTTCATAGTAAGAAAGCTATCCCAAAATCCCCAAAATCATGCTAACTTTACTGTGTAATGGCTCAGAAATATATTGATAATTATCGCGAAAAAGGTGCCCGTAAGCGATTGGTGGATATCCTGGAAAAAAAAGGTATCCGGGATGAAGAAGTGCTGAGGGCAATAGGGAAAATACCGCGCCATTACTTTTTTGCTGAAACTTTCTGGAACAAGGCATACCAGGATATTGCCTTCCCGATAGGCGAGGGTCAAACCATTTCACAGCCCTACACCGTTGCTTACCAAACCGAACTATTGCACATCCGCAAGGGCGATAAAGTGCTGGAGATTGGTACAGGATCGGGTTATCAAACCTGTGTTTTATTAGAGATGGGTGCTACAGTATACACCATCGAACGACAAGAGAAGCTGTACGAAAGAACTAAATATGTGCTACCGGAGAAGATGGGTTATAAGCCCCACTTTTTTTGTGGCGATGGCTCCATAGGTATAGCGCAACATGCACCATATGATAAAATTATTGTGACTGCCGGCGCTCCCACTGTACCGGATGTGTTATTAAAACAATTGAACATTGGTGGTATATTAGTTATACCGGTAGGCGATGAAGACACCCAAAAAATGGTTACCATTCTTAAAGTTGGCGAGCACGATTACGAAAAGATAGTGCTGGATACATTTAGGTTTGTGCCTTTGGTAGGGGATAAGGCGTGGTAAAGGAGTCTTTAAGGGGCTAATGTGCAGATTTCAGATGTGCAAATATGCAGATGATGTTTAATCTGCACATCTGAAATCTGCATATCTGCACATCAATGTGCTACCGTTTCATCGCCCTGTCCATCTCTATCTTGGTATCACGCTCTTTCATGGTATCGCGTTTGTCAAAAGTCTTTTTACCCTGGGCAAGGCCTATTTCCAGCTTGGCAAAACCGCGTTCGCTGATGAAGAGGGCAAGGGGGATAATGGTCAGTCCTTTTTCTTCGCCACGGGTTAGTAGTTTTTTTAGCTCCTTTTTGTTGAGCAGTAATACGCGGTCGCGTTTGGCTTCATGATTATAGAATGAACCGTAAGAATATTCGGCTATGTGTAGGTTACGCACAAAAAGCTGATTATTAATGAAAGTGCAAAAAGCGTCATTAATATTTGCCTTACCCTCACGGATGGATTTAATTTCGGTGCCCAGCAATTTAATACCGGCCACGTATTTATCCAGTACGTGGTATTCAAAATAAGCTTTCTTGTTCTTAATATATATTTTATCCTCGGCCATTATATTCTACTGCTAAAGCTGCAAACTTACATAAAAAATTGGCCCCCGCTAAATCACCACAGCGGGGACGGCACAACCTCCGCTTTTTAACTTTGGACTATTGCGGTTTCACTATCAGCACGGGAACATTCACCTTGTGCCGCACAGAATTAACGGTTGTGCCAAATATAAGGTCCTTAATAGCTTTGTGTCCGTGCGAGCCCATCACTATAAAATCTATCCCGTCTTTATTAACTATATCGGCAATGGCACTGGCCGGGTTACCGTAACCAATTTCCGCTTTGGCTTTATAGCCAAGCTTTTTCATTACTTCAACGTATTTATCTAAATTATCAACGTCGCTTTGGGTTTCGTTATCCATCACCTGCCCGCCATAATAACGTGCGCCGGCGGTTTCAACAACGTGAATGAGTGTATAATGCGCGTGTTTGCCGCCCTGCATAATGGCATGGCGAAGGCAATCACTATCATTCTTTGAAAAATCAATGGTAATAGCTAAGTGCTTATAGGTAATGGCATCAAGTTCATTAATAGCAGTTGCAATACCGTGTGGAACAACATAGGCAACCTGGGTGGTATGTTTATAAAGCAGTGGCCTCAGGAAAACATATATAAGCAATACAAAAATGCCAACTACTATGGGTACAACAAAAATATAAATGTATATATCCGATTGCTTGTTTTCCTTTAACCATTCGCCAATTTGATCATATACCAATTTAGCATTAAGTCCCACTATGAGTATAGCGCTGGCCCAGGCCGCTATTTTTACTTTAAGGCTGATGGCAAAATTTCCCATCCTTTTTTTATCAGATGTAAAATGAATAAGCGGAATCACCGCGAAGCCCAATTGAAGGCTTAGCACCACCTGGCTTAATATGATAAGGCTGCCTAATGCATCTTCGCCATAATAAAGTATAGTAAATACGGCGGGTACTATGGCCAGCACACGGGTAAGTAAACGCCTTAACCATGGCTCAATACGCAGGTTAATGTGACCTTCCATGATGATTTGCCCAGCCAGCGTACCTGTAATTGTGGAGCTTTGGCCGGATGCTATCAGCGCAATGGCGAAAAGCACAGGAGCTATTCGTCCAAAAATATGTTCCAGTAATTTATAGGCATCCTGGATCTCGGCAACCTGGAAATAACCGTTTTTGAAAAACGCAGTTGCAGCAAGGATAAGTATAGCAGCGTTTACAAAAAAAGCAAGGTTAAGTGCAATCACTGTATCAAACAGGTTAAACCGGATAGCCCATTTCATGCCTTCATCTGTACGGGTTATCTTGCGGGTTTGTACCAGCGATGAATGCAGGTAAAGATTATGTGGCATTACGGTAGCCCCAATTATACCAATAGCTATATACAGCATTTGCCGGCTGATAGCATCGTTTTTAAACAGGTTGGATGGGATAAAGCCTTTGGCTATATCTACTACATCGGGCGATACTATAAACATCTCTACCAAAAACGACAGGCCAATGATGAAAATCATCGATATAATAAAGCCCTCAAGTTTCCGCATGCCCTTGTTCATGAGGTAAAGCATCAGCACGGTATCGGTTATGGTGAGGGATACGCCCCAAATGAGCGGCAGGTTAAATAATAATTTTAAACCGATAGCCATACCGATGATCTCGGCCAGGTCACAGGCGATAATGGCTATCTGGGCCAGTATATACAGGCAAAAGTTTGCAAAGCGCGGGTAGGCACGCTTAGAGGCTTGTGCCAGATCGAGCCCACGCACAATACCCAGCCTTGCCGCCAATGATTGCAGCAGCAGGGCAATAAGGTTTGATGCAAACAATACCCAAATAAGCTTGTAGCCGAAGGCACTGCCGCCGGCAATATCTGTGGCCCAGTTACCAGGGTCCATATAACCTACGCTAACCAGGTACGCGGGGCCCAAAAAGGCCATGATTCTGCGCCAACCGGTTTTACTTTCGGGGTTAACTGAGCTATGTACGTTACCTAATGAAGGGTTATGTTCGTTTGTATTCATAAGGATATCAGTAAATTATTGGCAACCTCGCGGCTGATATATATTTCTTTTTCGGTTTCGGTTTTTAAGGCCACGGAGTGGTCGTATTCAATAATATCGGTTATTGTCACTTTTTTACCAATGGTTAGTTGCTGTTTTTCGAGATACTGCAAAAAAGGAGATGAGTGATCGCGTACGCCCGAGATTACGCCGCATTGGTTAACTGCTAAAGCCGAGACAGGTTTTAACTCCACTGATTTAAAATTGCCGTTACAATCAGGTATCGGATCGCCGTGGGGATCATGTTTGGGATGGCCCATAAATTCGTCAAGCCTGTCAATCAGTTCCTCTGATGAAATGTGTTCCATTTCTTCGGCCATTTCATGCACCTGGTCCCATTTAAAATTAAGTTTTTCAACCAAAAAGTATTCCCAAAGGCGATGCTTGCGGATAATGCCTATTGCAATTTTTTCGCCGGCATCTGTAAGGCTTACACCCTGGTAACGTGTGTAGTTGATCAAAGCTTTATCAGCCAGCTTTTTCAGCATATCTGTAACTGATGACGCCCTGGTATTTAAGGAAGCTGCAATTTGATTGGTGCTCACTATGCCGGCATCAATTGCCAGGTGATAAATGCACTTTAAATAGTTCTCCTCGGCTAATGTGTTCATTTATACAAATCTAATAAAAAATTTAGACTTATCTAAAATATGAAGTGTTAGGAAATATATTTTTGTTTTACACGTTTTAAGTGAAATTTAATTTCGTGAAATGCGGAAAATATTATATTTGCAAGTACTATGGCTGCTGAATTAGATAAAATAGACCTACAGATACTCAAGATTTTACAGGAAAACGGAAGAATAACCAACCTTCAACTATCAAACGAAATAGGGCTTTCACCGGCACCAACGCTTGAGCGTGTGCGTAAATTGGAAAACGCGGCCTATATAAAAAGTTATCATGCGTTGGTGGATGAGGAGAAACTGGGCCTGGGCATAAAAACCTTTATCCAGATTTCGCTTGATTTTCATCAAAAAAATACCATCCAAACCTTTTTGGATGAAATAAAAACCATCAAAGAAGTTACCGAGTGTCATCACGTAACCGGCCAGTGCGATTTTTTACTCAAGGTTTATGTTCGCGATATTAAATCATACGAGCAACTGATCATGGAAAAAATAAGCCGCATCACGGTAGTAAAAACATTCCAGACGATGATGATCATGTCGACCAGTAAAAAAGAGCCGATTGTGCCGTTGGAGTATTAGGTAGGATAGAGTCAAGGAATTAGAGTCAGGAATCAAGATAAATCTATCTTGCTTTTGACTCTAGCTCAAAGCGCGAAAGATCAGAAACTTTCGCGCTTTGTTTTTGAAGCTGTCTTGATTCTTGACTCTAATTTCTTGACTCTTTTTTAACTTATTTGCCAGTCTATCTCAGCCTTACCTTCTTTTCTTAAAATATCATTCGTTTTTGAAAATGGCTTGCTGCCAAAAAAACCTCTTTCGGCAGAGAAGGGGGATGGATGGGCAGACCGGATGATGAAATGTTTTTTCTCGTCTATCAAGACGGCTTTTGACTGGGCAAAGTTACCCCATAGTATAAATACAATGCCTTCCTTTTTATCAGATATGGTTTTAATCACCTCATCTGTAAACTCTTCCCATCCCTTTTTTTGATGTGAGGCCGAATCGCCGGCTCTTACCGTGAGTGTTGAATTTAATAATAATATGCCTTGTTTGGCCCATTCTTCCAGGTTGCCATGGGCTGGGGTTTTAAAACCTGGAATATCGGCCTCCAGCTCTTTATAGATGTTTTTAAGCGACCGCGGTATCGCAATGCCCATTTGTACCGAAAAGGAGAGGCCATGCGCCTGGTGAGCGCCAGGATAGGGATCCTGCCCTAATATCACCACTTTCACATCCTCAAAGTGCGTGGTGTTAAAAGCGTTGAAGATATCAGCGCTTTTGGGGTATACTACCTGCCCGCTTTCTTTCTCCTGCTGTAAAAAATGTTTCAGTTTTACCATGTACGGTTTGCCAAATTCTTCCTCTAATACTGCAAGCCATGATGGGTGTAATGCATTCGCCATAAATATTTATATAGATGTTGGTTTAGCGTGCAAATAAACAGATATTTGCAGTTAATATATGTATCACAAATTATGTCAAATATAGTTCGTTTAATTGTAGCGTGTGTATTCTTCGGAGCAGCGGTTGCGCTTTGTGCTTTTAGCTTTTGGGGCTGGGGCATCCTGGTATTGTTGTTTGGCGGTATCATACTGCTAAGCTTCTTTTTTAATGAGAATATGATTATATCGCAGTATTTTCTGCGTAAAGAGAATTCGGCTAAAGCCGAGGCGTGGTTATTGAAGATAACCGACTACGAAAAGCAATTACACAAAAATCAGCATGGTTATTATAATCTGTTGATCGGTTTAATCGAATCGCGCAAGGCGCCGATGAAATCTGAAAAATATTTTAAGAAATCATTACAGCTGGGCATGAAAATGTCGCACAATATAGCTTTGGCTAAATTGAGCCTGGCAGGTATCTCAATGGCAAAACGGAATAAACGCGAAGCGCAAATGTACCTGTCCGAAGCATCAAAAGATGATAAGAATAAATTACTTACCGATCAGATAAAGATGATGAAAGGCCAGTTGGCACAGATGGATAAGCAGGTAGTAAGAGGCGGATATCGCCAGTTCTAAGAAAAGAACTACAGGCTTATTTAGGAAAGATACCGGGATAAGGATAAAAGAACAAAAAAATAAAAGGGACCCAAAAATGGGTCCCTTTTATTTTTCGTCAATAGCGCTAAAATAATCAGCAGTGGCCGAATGATTTTGGTAGGGGTGTACTACCACATGGTCGCTATAGGTGTAATCGTTTTCTTCGGTTGGGTTTGACACTTCAACCATTTTCAATAAACTCCTGATAAACGACAGGTTAAAATTGCTCCTGTTCAGCTTTATCAGGTATTCATTTTCGGTAATCTCCAGAATTGAATTCGTCATCATTTTTGTAATTATTGTTTATTACAAGTATAACCATCATTATTAAACCCAAAGTAGTATTTGCTTTAAGCTTTCATTAACAAATTGTTATCGATGATGCAGGGTATTTGCGTTGATTACGCTATGGATTGATTGTCTGAACCCGAATTTATAGAATTAAAGAATTAACAGAATGAATAACTTCAATTCAATAAATTCCTTAATTCGATAAATTCCAGTTTCAGATGAATTTTTCTTACTCAAACCAGGCCATCACCACTTCTTTAGCAGGCATGGTAATATCAAGTTTTAATTTTTTGCGCATTCCGCCCAGGTCATTAAATACTTTATTGGGATTGCCGGCTTTTAGTTCTTCAACAGTGTTAAAGCCCATTTTATTTAATACAGGCACCCACTCTGCAGGTACACCTGCATTAATGAAATCATCAGCGGTAGCAACCCTGGCTTTTTTCTCGGGGCGCATCTGCGGGAAAAACAATACTTCCTGTATAGTGCTTTGATTGGTCATCAACATCACCAGGCGATCGATACCGATGCCTAAGCCCGATGTTGGCGGCATACCGTATTCCAGTGCGCGTAAAAAGTCATCGTCCATCGCCATAGCTTCATCATCGCCACGGCCGGCCAGCACCAGCTGCTCCTCTAAACGCTCACGCTGATCAATAGGGTCATTTAATTCTGAGTATGCATTAGCTATCTCCTTGCCATTTACAAACAGCTCAAAACGCTCAACCAAACCATCTTTTGTACGATGTTTTTTGGCCAGCGGGGTCATTTCTATAGGGTAGTCAGTAATATATGTTGGCTGGATAAGGTTGTGCTCCACCTTAGCGCTAAAGATCTCATCAATCAGTTTTCCTTTACCCATGGTTGGGTTAACCTCTATTTTAAGTTCGGCACAGGTTTCACGCAATGCCGCCTCATCCATAGCAGATACATCAATACCTGTGTATTTCAGGATGGAATCATACATAGATAGTTTTTCGTACGGGCCTGCAAAGTTGATCTCATTATTACCTACCTGTACAACCGGGATACCATGAACGGCTTTGGCAACAGTTTCCAGGCATTCTTCCACCATGGCCATCATCCAGATATAATCTTTATAGGCTACATAAATTTCCATGGCGGTAAATTCCGGGTTGTGGGTGCGGTCCATACCCTCGTTACGGAACATTTTACCAAACTCATATACACCATCAAAACCGGCAACAATTAAGCGTTTAAGGTAAAGCTCATTGGCTATGCGCAAAAACAGCGGCATATCCAGCGTGTTATGGTGTGTAGCAAACGGACGGGCCGCTGCGCCACCATGCACCGGCTGCAATATTGGGGTTTCCACTTCCATCCAGCCCTGCGCGTTAAAATAGTTACGCATGCTGCTGATAACTTTGGAGCGGTTGAAGAAAATTTGTTTGCATGCCGGGTTAACCGTCAAATCCACATAACGCTGGCGATAACGCATTTCTGGATCAGTAAATGCATCATATATATTCCCTTCATCATCCCGTCTTACAACAGGTAGAGGTTTCAAGGATTTTGAAAGCACGATCAGCTCACGTACGTGAACAGAAATTTCGCCGGTTTGAGTTAAAAAAACGTAGCCTTTTACACCTACATAATCACCCAGATCAAGCAATTTTTTAAATACGGTATTGTATAAAGTTTTATCTTCATCAGGGCAAATATCATCGCGTTTCAGGTAGATCTGGATCCGCCCGGTTGAATCCTGGATCTCGGCAAATGATGCACTACCCATGATACGGCGCGTCATGATACGGCCGGCGATAACTACATTTTGGTAGGCCTCGGGTTTATTTGCAAAATTATCGGTAATATCCTGTGCCCAGGCGTTAACATCAAAAGCTTCGGCAGGGTATGGGTTAATGCCCAGTGCCCTTAATTGTTTTAAAGATTCGCGACGAATAATTTCCTGTTCGGATAGTGCAATACTCATGTTTTGAACGGTATTTTAATAAAGGTGCAAAAATAGCGTTTTTAATGAGTTGTAGGCTGTAGAGATGCAATATTTTGCGTCTTCGTCTGTTCAGCGGAAATTTGCGTGAGGGTATTTGTATGCTGAGACACAAAATATTGCGTATTTATATAGGGGGGAGTATTTAGCCGGGCTGTTTGTATTCCCCAAAAAACAACTTACATTAGCTCACCAATTTATGCCTAACCATGAAAAAACTTTCTTTGATCTTATTAAGCCTGATAGCAGCAACCTTTAAAGTATTTAGCCAGGATGCAGCAACCTTATATGATGCTGGTACTAAACCAGTATTGGTATCCAAACAATTCCTGTTTACAGAGGGGCCGGCAGTTAATAAAAAAGGTGACGTTTTTTTTACCGATCAACCTAATGATAAAATCTGGAAGTACGATACCGACGGGAAGCTATCTGTATTTTTAGATAGCGCAGGCCGCAGTAACGGGATGTATTTTGATAGGAAAGGCAACCTCATTAGCTGTGCCGATGCAAAGAACCAGTTGTGGTCTATCAGCCCAAAAGGAAAAATTGAAATTTTGTTGAAAGATTATAAGGGCCTGCAATTTAATGGCCCTAACGATGTTTGGGTACGCCCGGATGGTGGTTTATACATTACAGATCCGTATTATCAGCGCGATTACTGGACCCGTAAAAAATCTGATCTTGATGGTCAAAAACTCTATTACCTGCCCAAAGGGAAACATGAAGCTGTTATTGTTGACGATAAATTGAAACAACCCAATGGTATTGTAGGTACTGCCGATGGCAAATATTTGTACGTGGCCGATATTGGCGACAACAAAACTTACCGTTATGATATCAATAAAGATGGATCATTAACCAACAGGACCCTTTTTACAGCCCAGGGATCTGATGGGATGACGATAGACGAAAAAGGAGATGTTTACCTTACCGGAAAAGGTGTAACCATATTTAATGCCAAGGGCGAAAAAGTTGCCCATATAGATATAGATGAACCCTGGACAGCCAATATCTGCTTTGGTGGTAAAAACAAGGATATGCTTTTTATTACCGCATCTAAGGCGGTTTATACTTTTCAAATGAAAGTTAAAGGGGTAGACTAAGTTTTTTGCTGCAGGTAATTTGCTATTTGCTGTTGCTCATTGCGGGTTAACAGATCGCCCTCGTATTTCCATTGTTGATGGTCGGCCTGCCCAAAAGTGATGGTGCCTAAATAGTCGGGATTGTTTTTATCGGCCAGGTTGGATTGCCCTTCATCTATTTCCAATGTTTCGGTAAATAATGCCGATTCATTATCGATGCTTGTTTTATATATTTTATAAATTCCTTTATCGCTTAAATCGTGTTTTAAAACCGGTTCAACAATAATGTTCCGTAAGCTGCCATCAGCGTGTTTCAAAGCTAAATAAACCGGATTTTTCATAAAGTATTATTTTCATGATAATACAATGTGCTGGCGGCTTTGTTTGTGAAAAATGGTATTCTGCCTGGCTCGCGGTGTTTTGTAAAAACCTATAGAAACAAGAAGCGCCCTCTGATGGGCAGGGGCGCGTTCTAACCAATTATAAACCTAAATTATGAGAAGAGCTGTAAGGGAGGTCTCGAACCATCTGTTGCTGCCGTTCAGCGCCTTACATTTATTACACTACAAATATACAACACATCTTTTATTTTGCAAATGTTTTAAGTTAAATTATCAAATATTAACAATTTGATAATTTAAAAAGTATTTATATGCGATATTGGTAAATAAATAAATGTTGTTATAACATGTTATATGCCTGTATATCAATATATTTATGCAAGGCAAAAATGATACCAATAAAGTTTGTAAAATTGAAAATCCTGCAAACTTTATAAAAAATATTACAAAGTTTACAGGATTTGATATGCCTTATTTGCGGCTATTTAACAGGAAAACTAATTAACCTGGTACTAATTGGCAGGTTCAGTTTTTTTCTTAGCAGCTTTTTTTTCTTTTTTAGCTGTTATTAAAGCATCATACTTAGTTTTCTGCTCGGGAGTAAGTATCGCTTTTAATTTGGCATCAGCCTTATCACGGATCAGCTTATGCGCATATTTTTGTTCTTTTTTATCATTGGTTGTTTTAAGCGCTTTTAAGCTATCAAGGCTTTTATCCTGTTCCAGCAACACCGCGTTTGCCTTTGTAATCTGGCTATTGGTTAGGCTTAATTGTTTGGTTAACTCCTTGGTTTGTTTAGCGGCTTTTAATGCAGGAGTTATGGGAGTTTTGTTTTGCGCATTTGCAAACAGGCCTAAACCGGCTAAAAGCATAATTGTAAATAGTAACTTTTTCATGTTTTATGATTTTGTGCTGGTATGACTTGGCCTTTAACGATTGGTTTAATGCACTAATCTACAACAATTGATAGGAAAGCAACACAGCCCCGCTTTTAAAAGTTTTGGTATCCCTTAGCTTCAGGTTGAGTTGTTTACTTAAGCCGCCGAATATCGGTATGCCGGCGCCCAGCGCTACCGGGTCAACCATAAGCTGAATGCCATCCAATAAGCCCTCATTGGCCAGTTGGGTGATGATACTGCCGCTGCCCAATATGGTCATGTCGTGGCCGGGTGTTTGTTTCAGTTTTTTTACCTCGGCAACCATATTATCAATAACCGTGGTGTTTTGCCAGTCTGCCTTTTTTAAGGTTTTCGAAAAAACAATTTTTTCGGCTTCGTTCATTCCTTTGGCAACTCCGGGCATGCTTTCCATAGCCATTGGCGAAGGCCAGAAACCGGCCATCATTTCATAGGTTATACGCCCGAAAAGTAAAATGTTACCGGCCTGCATATTATCTTCAGAAAACTTTGCACCTTCTTCGCCGTGTATGTGCCAGGCGGTTGAGTTGTTGGCATCTTTATAAAAACCATTCAAGGTTACAAAATTGAATGCGGTTAATTTTCTCATGACATTTAGATGTTTTAAAATTTGACTTTTACACCTATATCAAATGAAATAACAAATATTGGACAAGGGGTTTTAAAGAATTGATCGTTTTTTGAAAATTATTGTAATTTATCGATCATTTATAAAACGTTTTCACAGAATCCCGAAGCTTTGTTTTTCTAAAACTTTCCATCCAATGGCGATGTTATCCTACAAAACATCATTTACCATGAGCCTGGAAAAATATGTAGAAAAGCGGGATTTTAGCAAAACCGCCGAACCAAAAGCGGGAAAAAGCAAGGACAAAAACAGCTTGACCTTTGTTATTCAAAAACATGACGCATCCCGGCTGCATTATGATTTCAGGCTGGAGATGGATGGCGTACTCAAAAGTTGGGCGGTACCCAAAGGTCCATCCACAGATCCTAAAACCAAGCGCCTGGCTATGATGGTAGAAGATCACCCTTATGACTACCGCAACTTTGAAGGTATCATTCCGGAGGGCGAATATGGCGGCGGTACTGTAATTGTTTGGGACGAGGGTACCTATGAGCCTATCGAAGAAATCAAAGGCAAAAAAGAACAGGAAAAGGCATTGTTAAAACAGCTTAAATCGGGTTCGCTTAAAATAAAGCTACATGGCGAAAAACTGGAGGGGGAGTTTGCCCTGGTTAAAACCCATGGCATGGGCGATAATGCCTGGCTGCTGATTAAACACGATGATGATTTTGCATCTAAAAAAGATATCACCAGGGAAGATAAATCAGTGATATCCGGCAAGACCATCGAAACCATGGAGAAAACAGGTGAAAAGGTTTGGCAAGATGGGCACGAAGAGAAGATTGAAAAAACTAAAAAACCTTTGTCAAAAGAAAAAAAAACGGACCCGGTTGAACCTGAAGTAAGCATAGCTGAACCAGCGGATATAAATACTGCCGCCCTGTTGAAAAAAGCGCCCAAAGCCAAAATTCCAACGGGGATAAAACCGATGTTGGCGACTTTGGTTGATGAGCCTTTTGATGACGCTGATTGGGTTTACGAGGTGAAATGGGATGGCTACCGCGCACTTGCTTTTATCAATAAGGGCGAGGTGGAGCTGTTATCCCGCAATAACAAAACGTTTAACCAAAAATTTTACCCTATTTATAAACTGCTGCAGGATTGGAAGATTAATGCTGTACTTGATGGCGAGATATTAGTTTTGAATGATAAAGGAATTTCCAATTTTGGCAACCTGCAAAACTGGCGCAGCGAGGCCGATGGCGAACTGATTTACTATGTGTTCGATATTCTTTGGTACGATGGTAAAAACCTCATGGATATACCGCTTACCGGGCGCCAGGCTATTTTAAAAGATGTTTTACCTTCTGATGATGATCGCATCCGCGTAAGCAAAGTATTTAATGCCAGCGGTACTGAATTTTTTAAGGCCGCCGAGAGGATGGGGCTGGAGGGGATTATAGCCAAAAAAGCAAGCAGTACTTACTCGGCAAACATCAGATCGAAAGAATGGCTTAAAATCAAGGTGCACAAACGGCAGGAAGTTGTAATTGCGGGTTTTACAAAAAATGAAGATACTTCAAAGCAATTCAGCTCTTTATTGTTGGGTGTTTATGAAGATAAAAGTTTGCAATATGTGGGTAAAGTGGGCACGGGGTTTTCTGATAAAGTACAAAAGGAAATGATGGAACAGTTTAAGCCGCTTATTACTGATAAAAGTCCGTTTGATTTGATACCCGATGTAAACAAACCCTCACGTTTCAGGCCAAATCCGCCCAAAGCTAAAGCTACATGGCTTAAACCCGAGCTGGTTTGTGAGGTGGCATTTAGCGAAGTAACCAGCGATGGCGTTTTTAGGCATCCGTCTTTCCAGGGTATGCGGATCGACAAAAAAGCAAAAGACGTGGTACGTGAGATAGCCGAACATACCAAAGCAGCTGTTGAGGACGTACCAGATGCACAAAAAGATGTACATGCAACAGCGATTAAGCCGCCAAAGGGGAAGGAAAGAAAAACCTTGTTAAACCCCACCGACGAAACGCAGGTGCGCAAAATTTGCGGTCACGATTTGATGTTTACCAACCTGAGCAAGGTCTACTGGCCCGAAGATAACGTAACCAAGCGCGACATGTTTAATTATTATTACCAGGTTGCTGAGTATATTTTACCCTACCTTAAAGATAGGCCTATGTCACTTAACCGCTTTCCCGGCGGAATTCACGGGCCAAGCTTTTACCAAAAGGATGTAAAAGACAAAGCGCCAGATTGGGCTAAAACTTTTCCCTACACCAACGGCGAGGGTGAGCATAAAGAATATTTAGTTGGCACCGATGAGGCCAGTTTGTTATGGATGGCTTCGTTGGGTTGCATAGAAATGAATCCCTGGTTTAGTCGTGTGCAATCGCCGGATAACCCGGATTACTGCGTAATAGACCTGGATCCTGATAAAAATACTTTTGACCAGGTAATAGAAGCCGCGCTTGAGGTAAAAAAGGTTTTGGATGCTATTGGTGTGCCTTCTTACTGCAAAACTTCCGGATCTACCGGGATGCATATTTACATACCAATGGATGCCGAATATAGTTATGACCAAACACAAATGTTTGCCCGTATCATTGTAGATATTGTTCACAAACAAATTCCTGATTTTACCAGCCTGGAGCGTATGGTAGCCAAACGTAAAGGGAAAATGTACCTGGATTTTTTACAAAACCGCCCCGGTGCTACTATTGCCGGTCCGTACTCGCTGCGGCCAAAGGTAGGCGCCACAGTATCAATGCCACTGCATTGGGATGAAGTTAAACCCGGCCTTACCATGAAGCATTTTACTATTTTTAATTCTATCGACAGACTAAAAACTGAAGGTGACCTTTTTAAATGTGTTTTAGGTAAAGCCATTGATTTGGAGAAAGCCATTAAAAAGGCGCAAGGGTTATTCAGTTAGCGGTGGGCAGTTAGTAGTTTGCAGTTAGCAGTGGGCAGTTCACAGTTTGCAGTTAGAAGTTTGCAATTATCCTTTATGTCATTGCTGTAAAGGTCAGATAATTCGGTAACAGAATTAGCTTTAACTAATAAAGCTAAAAGTTATGCGGAACATAAACAACGATCTTACCTTAAAGCGAAATTACCTGAGCAAGTACCGTTTTTTAATCGGTGAATATGAACAGGTAAAGCGTGGTGAACATACTATTTTTAGGTTTGCCAAAGATTTCTATTC
>NZ_JBFUCX010000023.1:0-78340 GCF_056405015.1 Mucilaginibacter sp. P2_A4
TTCATGAAACGTAACTACTACATCGTAGCATTAATCATGCTCAGCTTTTTTGTTATCTCTTTTCTCACCAACGTTATTGGTGCCCTAAATCCCGATTTCATAAAGGGTTTTCACCTGAGCCTAACGCTGGCAGCTTTCTTACCATTTGCCTTTTTTATAGCCTACGGTTTGGTTTCTATCCCCACSGGGATGTTGCTGGAGAAGTACAAGGAAAAGAAGATAATGATTGCCGGGTTTATCGTATCCTTTTTAGGTTCGCTGCTACTGGCCATGGTGCCCAAYTATTTGAGCGCTATTATTTCGTTGTTCCTGATTGGCTCKGGCATGGCYATGYTGCAGGTGGTGATCAATCCTTTGCTGCGTACATCCGGCGGAGAGGAACATTATGCATTTAACTCCGTACTGGCYCAGCTCATATTCGGMGCGGCATCTTTTCTAAGTCCGATGGTGTATTCCTATTTTGCACTTCACCTGAATGATGCGGGCAACACTGGCTTTATGGCTTATTTTCATACCATAGTGCCCTCCAATTTGCCCTGGATCTCGCTTTACTGGATATTTGCCGTGATTTCTTTGGTGATGATCGTGATCATCAGGTTTTCAAAATTCCCAGTAGTAGCGCTGAAGGCGGATGAAGAGGTAGGGCCGATCAAAACACATATTACGCTTTTTAGAAAGCCGGTAGTCGTATTGTTTTTTATAGCCATGATCTGCTATGTGGGCACCGAGCAGGGTATAGCCAATTGGATATCAAAATTTTTAGAAACCTATCATGGCTTTGATCCGCAAACCAAAGGGGCCGATACGGTTGCCTATTTTTGGGGATTGATGACTGCAGGAGGCGTTGTCGGTTTGTTTTTGCTGAAAGTATTGGATAGCCGTAAAGTGTTAATAGGGTTTACGGTTGCGGCATTAATTTGCCTCACMGCYGCTCTTTTTGGCCCGGCTAAGGTTTCATTAATTGCCTTTCCGYTGGTAGGTTTTTTTGCATCRGTAATGTATCCTGTTATTTTTTCGCTGGCACTTAATTCTATAGATGAACATCACGGTTCATTTGCCGGTATTATGGTTACRGGCATTATTGGCGGYGCCATTGTTCCGTTGATCATCGGTGGGTTGGGTGATTTCCTGGGCCTGCGTACAGGGATGCTGTTCYTATACMTTACCATGGGCTATATTTTAAGCATCGGTTTTTGGGCAAAACCACTAATTACTAATCAAACCGTGTTCGACAAAAAAGATAAAGCATAAGATGAAGGATATTAAAGTTATAGGAATAGATCTTGGCGCTACAAACATACGCGGGGCGGTAGTAACGGGARATGCCYTATCTGAYATTGTTTCGGCACGTATCCATAGTGATGGTTCTGTTGAGGATGTGTTGAATGATATTTACCAGGTGGTGGATGCTTTGATAGATGATTCGGTAAAAGCTATAGGCATCGGTGTACCCAGCGTAGTGGATGTAGCGGAGGGTATTGTTTATGACGTGCTGTATATTCCCTCGTGGATAGAAGTGCCTTTGAAAAAATTAATGGAGGCACGCTATCATGTCCCCGTTTTTGTAAATAACGATGCCAATTGCTTTGCCGTAGGCGAGTATCATTTTGGAAAAGGCAACGGGGTTGATTCTATGATCGGTTTAACACTGGGTACTGGTTTGGGTGCCGGTGTAATCATTAATAATAAGCTGTATGCTGGGTACAATTGCGGGGCGGGGGAGTTTGGCTTATTCAATTATCTGGATAACATACTGGAGTACTATTGCAGCGGCTCTTTCTTTCAAAATGTGTACCAGTTGGATGGTATACAGGTTTTCGAGGATGCAAAAAAAAGCGATGCCCGGGCATTGGCCTTATACGCAGAATTGGGCACACATATAGGCCATGCCATTAAAATGGTGATGTATGCCTATGACCCACAATTGATCATTTTGGGCGGATCGGTGCGGCATGCTTATGATTTCTTCCAGGAAAATATGTGGCAGCAGATTAAAACCTTTGCCTATACCAAATCGGCAGAGCGGATCAGGATAGAAATATCTGCCTTAGAAAATAGCGGTATTTTGGGCGCAGCGGCATTGTATTATGATGCAACCAATAAAAAAGGAACGGATCCGCCCTTCAACCAGTGTGAAGATACCTGACGGTCAGCAGGTTGAAGGGCTTTGCAGTTTACGAGACAGGTTAAGCATTTTGCTTTCCAACTCAGCCGTAAAGATCAATGCCCCGAAAGGTGGGACCCATGTGAATAGGAAAGGCAGCACAGTTCCCAACCAGATCACTGCAGATGATAACGATTACGCGCGAGGGTCGCTGAGATCTTCAAAAATTGATGCTTACGCTCGCATGATGCCGGCCGGGCATATCGGACATAATAAGGTCTTGGTTTATGAAGATAAGATGCCGCAGGCGAGGCCCGGGCTGTGCTGTTCGGTTCAACGAACTGGGCACCGACCGGACTTTGTACCCAAACCAATAATACCATGGTCATTGAAGATGTTGAATTTGCAAATCGATACCGTGGTTACTGGCAAGCTTTAAAAGCGGACAAGCTTGAGGCGCAAGGCAAGAAAACAGCTCTCCAAGGCAAAACTTTTAGGACATCGAACAACCTGTATAACAACTCGATCACCATCAGCCAGAGCAAACGCATGATTCGGCTGAAAGGTGTGTTCTTGCAGGGGAGAAGCAGCGCTATAACGGCTACTTTTACGACACGCTTCGCGATGAATCATCGGACGCCCAATTGACCCTGATCATTCCTGCGCTCATCCGGAACGAGCTTCAGCCCAATAAAACCATTACTGTGAATGGCTTTATTACTAAACGCGTGATGAACAGCTCGGGCGGCATCCAAATCCAGCTTACTGTAACCGAGCTGGTCGAGCAAACACAAAATAAATACTCCGAAGATTGCCTCGCCAAGATTACCCTGTTGCAAGCCAAAGCCTCAACCGGGTTCAAAGATGTCCAAGGGTTTATTAAAAGCGGGATTGTGACCGAAAAGCCCTTTAAGATCGCGGTCATCATCGGCAAAAGCGAAATAATTGATAACGATATCAAGCACCAGCTGAAAGGAGTAGAGCAATTGAAAGCCGGTGCTGAGCAACTTCAGAACGAGAAACTGACCTTGCTGAATGAACAGATCTCCGCATTTAATGCGGAGGTAAAAACGTTAGAAAAGAAACCTGCGGTAAATTGAGGATATATCATTGCAGCTATCGCGATCGGCTTGATTATCGGGTACTTGCTAAAGGGTAGATAAATGCGCTTTCTGTTCCGGTGCGACGTGCTTTTCGAATTTAGCTAATAATTCTTTCAATTTTGGATCCACAACATTCCGGCAGAATGGCTTGGAGGGGTCTTTGTAATAATAGTCGAGGTAGCTTTCTTCGTTCAACCTGAAGATTTGAAAGGACAAAACCTCGGTGACAATGGGCTGCTCAAAGTCAGTCTGCAAGGTTTTAATTGCAGAGGCAGCTTCAATAGCTTGCTTGTCGTTGAACGCATAAACCGCGGACCTGTATTTGCCACGCATGCTGTGTTCGACAGTGCAGCTATGCGTATGCAGATGGATAGTAATCAATGCCTGTAAATTTATCTCCGTCTCGTTAAAGCTGACGATGACAGCTTCTGATGGCGTAGTATTTTCACCATCAGAGGAGATCCAACCCTGCTCAACTTTAGTCACCCCTTTGAGCGAGCGAAAGATTGCTTCAGTACACCAGTGACAGGAGCCGCCAAACCCAATTTTTTGCATGCTTCAAATTTATACGTACTTTACCAGTTTTATTTGATAGATAAGAATCGCCAAAAAAGAAAAAGATAGACTTTTATAAAAAAAAAATAATAAACCTTACCCTTGTCGTACTGCCATCAATAACAGTAACGGCTTCTACTGAAGGAGGCTAAGTAATACCTAAAAAGAAGTTGCCGCCTGTTAGCCCATTGCCAAAGCAAGATATTACCTATCATAACCTGATAAGCAGCTAAATGTTTGAGCGGGAATTGTACTTCCCACAAACCGAAATATTGAAAAATTTTCAACTTTCGGCGAAGAACTTAAAAGCTCTCTTTTTAATAAATTACCTCCCGGTGTTGAGTAATCTTATCCCTTATGGAATTACTATTCCATCACGGCGAAGTACCGCCTAAAGACAGATATTGACGCTCTGATGGTTCAATTAAAAATACCTGTTAGAACTGTACGTGCTTAATGCCCGTCCGGGGTTGATAAATCTTTTAATAAATCCTTTGACCTATATTAAAGTGTATTATTGATTAATTGAACGGTTTTCGATTTAGGCGGTTTCAAGAAATTTGAATTATACCAATAGAAAACATCTAAACATCCTGTACAGATATATCTATGATATAGCAAATAGGTATCGCTTATAGATTCATATTTAGGGATACGTATAACGTTTGGCGAATGACATTCAAAGCAAGGTATTGGCATAATTGGTTATAATTGGTAATGCAATATATCATCTGTATTTGCTATTATTAAGTTAAAAAAAACATTGCGTATCGAAACGGGAATAAGTGAGTAATCATTTAAACCCATTGTGACCTGTAGCCACCGCTACGGGGTTTTTTATGTCAAAAATTTATTTTTAGAAAAATGAATAAAACGGGGCGTTTAAAATTTTACTGTAGTATTTATAATAAAGAAGCAAATATTATGAGCCTAATTGAAATCAAAAACCACCTCATTGTTCAGACCCCAACCGGGGCTTATTTGGTGAATAAAAAAGAAATGACAGTACAATCCATTGAACCGGAACTGTACACCCTAATGATAGGGATTACCTTATTGAGCGAAGAAATAAAGGGGTTAGTACAATGGAATTATTAAGTGATTACGACAAAACAGAATTAAGGGGTAGAGGTTATATACAAAAACTTTACCCTAACCAAAATTGGGGTTATTCATCCTTATGAGAAAAAGCATCTTGGGATGTGAGCGGTCAAACCCAAAACGGAGCATTCCTTGGTGAAATCAAAATCAGGTACAATAATCACGATGATTACGATACCGGTTTTTTGGAAGTGTTGAAGTTTGAAAAGCTTAAAGAGTTGCCAGAGCAGAACGGAAACCTGCCAGTCTTTTATTTTAACGTGTACAGAGATAAGACATTGGTGTACAACCTGAGTAAACTACCTATAAACAGCTATCAGGTTAAAGATATCTGGTGTCGCAAAACATCAGAAGAAGATAGGGGGGAGTGTATAAACCGATGATGCACCTGCCTATAAAAGGTGCCAGTTCCATTAAGGCGTTTGGTTATCAAAGATTGAAGAAAGTGATTTAATGGTGCCAACAACAATTTTAATAGCTATTGGGTAAACGGCTTGCTAATTAACCCGTTTTACCTCTGGATTTTAGAAAAACTATATTTAGATTATAGAAGCCCTTCAACTGTCCACTCTGCTTAGGGTGGTGGTTTGGGGTAATTTGGATAGTGATACAAGCCTTTACTGGGGCTTTTACACTTCAACTGGTCTAAGTGCCATTAGCAGCATCTTCCTTAGCTGTAGCCTTTAACAGGTGCTTTGAAAGCCAGCCTGTACGCATTAAATAACCGGGGTGGATATAAAACAACAAGCAAATAAAATTATAACAGGATAAGACTAAGGAAGAGCCAATTCGTGCATTTGTTGTCAAACGTGATATAACGTCCAAACAGTAAAGGACAGATTATTTAGACAGGCAGTCTACAATTAAACAATTTTTATTGTTGCTTGATTGTTAAGTGGTTAAGAATTATATTTATTGATTATTTAAATCATATGGACTTAGACCTCTATATCCCGGTAGTATTAGTTTTCCTGATGAAAATGTTTTGTTTTTTGTTAGGGTATTTAACAATCAGGTTGGGGTATAAGTTAATTAACAGTGGGGTTAAGGGTGAATTTAAATTTTCTGGTGAGTATCACGGAATAAAAGGTGGGTTAATTAGTTCTTCACCCGGTTTGTTATTTGTCTTATTAGGTATATTGATTATTGGATATGCTATAGGGGTAAAAAAAACATATGATATTTCACAAAGTTCTGGTTCAAAGGGGAGAATTTACGTTCCTCCAAAACCACCTGAATTTGATTCAATACCTTGACATATGAAAAATTTTTGGTTTTTAATATTACTGAGTTCCAATTTGATTTGGCAAACATCAGACTATAAACAATTGTATAAAGAAGGGTTTAATAGTTACAAAAAAGGTGATTATTTAACTGGTGCTGCATTACTAAAATCATCTTATAAGTTAAAGCCACACTTTAAAACAGCTTATTATATTGCAGTTTGTTATTCTAATGCTTTTAATGAACAACGGAATAAAGAAGGTCAAACATCCTCATATATTGATAGTTGTTTCAAGTACATTGATATAGTTGATAAGGAAAAAAGTAATGCATCTAAACCATATAAAGAAGAATGTAAAAAAATGTATACTTCGCTTAAAAATATCTCGGATGAAATAAAACGTAGTGGTGGTACTATGAATTAATAATTGAATTTAGAAAAGATTACACCATTATAAAGTTGAGTTAACCGTTGATGATGTTCAGGCCATCGGTGAAAGGATAGATGAACAGTTGAAACCAAAAGTATGAGCGAAGAAAGTAATTTCGAGAAAGTAAGGATTTATCTAAAACAGGAGTTAGCAGAACCTTTTAACAAGTTAATAACTGTTAAGAATTCAGTAATTATTATCTCGATGCCACAAAGCATTATTTTCAATGAAGGTTATACCAAACTATATTCATTAATTGAAGTAAGTAATCATAGGATAAGAAACCGTGAGTTTGATTTGAATTTTACCAGCTGGTCACCTAATCAGTTACGGGGCTTTGTAATTTATAGGTAATATAAATTTAACCGTAAATTAATAACAAATCAATATTGAGCTTGTTTTTGGTACATATCTCACCTGAATATGAGCCTGAAATTAAGAATATTACAAAATAAACTTACTAAAAATGAAATTTTAAAAGGAAAGCGCCTCCAATTTATTCCGTTAGAATCTTCTTTGAATTCAGAATGGATATTCATCATTGATGGAGAAATAAGAAATATAGAACACTATTTAACTCCTGAGGAAATTGAATTGTTGAATGAAAGCAAAAAAGAAATTTAAATAAAAAAAGCCGTTTTTAAGGGGATTTAAGAAGTAAATATTAAAAAAACAATATGGTTATTTCTGAGTTTTGTTGGTAGTTATTTTGAATAGGGTTGTTCATAACTAAAAATGCAGAAGCTTGCGGTCGTAACAGACGTAAGCTTTTTTCATTATAAAGTGATCAGCCTAACGGAAGCTCATGAGCCGGATATTTATAACGCGATCAGGGACGGCGCTCTTGTTGTAAATACCGGCTTTAAAGATGGATCAAACGAAATAGATTTTGCATGCAATAAGGTTACCGAAATGTGATGAAAATACTAAAAATATTAGCAATTCAAAAGTCCTTTGCTTACCTTTGCTGTAAGCATGAATACCCAGCCCTCATATCTGATCCTTACCGCCTTTGCCGGCCTTGCCGGCGCACTGCTCACCCAGCTCCTGACCGGGCTGTTTAGCTATATCAATGACCGCCGCAAACAAAAGACCGAGGTTCAGACACTTTATCGCGGTAAGAAAGTAGAGATCGGGGAGAATTTTTACTTTATAAACGGGGAACTGATGACCATGATCAAAAAGAACATTGCTTACTGGCGAAACCGCAGGGACGACCGCAGCGATACCACACTGGGTTTCCTGCGGCAGGAAATGGACCGCCTGGATACTTACCAGGCCAAATTGCAGGCCGAGAACTGGAAGTATAACCTGATCGGTATTTACTATACCATACCCTACAGTTTCCAAGCCATGCTGGAAGATAGCCAGCGCTCACACGAACTTTACCTGGAAGTGCTCGATTACTCCGAGCGGATCAAGCTGGCGCTGCCCGCCGAAAAGGAGGATTTCTTCCAGGACTACCAGGAGATTATCGCGACTCTCTGCGCACATTACGAGCGCGTCTATGCACAGATGGAGGATAATATGGGGGCGGTAAAAAATGCCATGCTCGCAGATTTCGGGGCCTGAACATTTCGGATCCCAGCTTGTTATATTCCTGTCATGCGCCGCCACCAGATCCCACAGGTCAAAATAAACACCCTGCGCAAACGCTTTATCGAAGGCCGTTTCCACAGCCACCTTCTGGCCCGCGAGCTGAAGCTATCCAGCATTACGACCTGGCGCTACGGACGGGAATTCGAAAAGATCAAAGCGCTTTACCCGGAAAAATTAGCCGATATGGATTTCTATATGCCTGAACCGGCCAGATCCCATCGCCTGACCCCGCTCTATGTCCAGCTGATAAAGGTACTGCCTGGCCTGGTGTCGGCAGAAAAACCGGGTACCCCGGCCAAACCGGTTTGGCGCAAATACCGCGAGCTTTGCCCGGAGGGTTATTCCTACTTTCCGTTCAAAGATATTTATTACAGCTGGGTCGCGGAGCATCCGTTACCGCCGCCGCGTTTGCTCAGGGAAATTTCCGAAGCGGACATGGCTGTGCTGGATAAATGGCGGCATTCGAATGACCACCGGCACTGGCAGATCGCGGTCACGCTGCGCATGGCGCTGACGGATACGAACGTGAGCCGCATCATGGAGAAAGTGGAGGCCGAAAGGAAAACGGTTACCGGGTGGCTGGCAGCTTACCGGGCCAAAGGGCTGCAGGGTTTTGAAAAACCGGCCAGGCAAACACCAAAAGTCGTGCGGAAACGAATGCAGGACCGTAAAGCAAAACTGGTTAAATTGCTGCACGAATCGCCGAAGCTGTATGGACTGAACCGGACCAGCTGGACGATCACCGCGCTGACCGCGGTTTACCATACCTTGTACCTCGAGCAGGTTTCCTATATGCAAGTCTCCAACACGTTGAAGCAGATGGGCTACCGCTATAAAAAGTCACGGGATAGGCTGACCAGCCAGGACCCCAAATTCAGGGAAAAGATCCGGTACATCCAGCATATCCTGCAAAAGCTCGGTCCGAAGGAAAAGTTCTTTTCTATCGATGAATACGGCCCGGTCGGGATCAAGGTCAAGGGCGGCCGGACACTCCGGCAACAGGCGGAAGCGCCTGTCGCCATCCCGGAAAAACAGCGAAGTAAAGGGATCATGATCTGCACCGCGGCACTGGAGCTTTCCACCAACCAGGTGAGCCATTTCTTTTCGTTAAAAAAGAACACGTTTGAAATGATCAAACTCATCGCTTTACTGTTAACTCAATACCGGGAGGAGAATCGGTTGTACCTATGCTGGGACGCGGTCAGCTGGCATCACTCGGCCATCCTGCTCCGTTATATCAAAGATCATAACGATAGGAGAGAAGGTCCGGAGATCATCCTGGCGCCGCTGCCTTCCTGTACGCAGTTCCTGAACGTGATCGAATCGGTGTTCTGTGGGCTTGCGAGGGCGGTCATCCATAACAGCGATTACCCGGACGTTGCCGCCTGCCAGCAGGCGATCAGCCTTCATTTCCAAACCCGCAACCAATATTTCCTTACCCATCCCAAACGAGCGGGACGGAAGATCTGGGGAAAAGAACTGGTGGCGCCGCGCTTCAGCGAAACGCAGCATACAAAGAAAAGGAATGCGATGCGGGGAGCGCGGTAGTGTTCGAGGGCTTTATCCTAAATCGGTGATCGCCTATGATAGGGTCCTACGGGTGTTCAGGGCCAACACTGGGATCATGCCGATGTGGAATCAACTGATCAGTTTTGGTGCGCGTATTTGATGCGTATATTATCCGTCATCGGCTTAAGCCTTCGTTCGGGGTGAACAGGGTCGAACCCTGGCCCGGTATAAAATTCGACATGGTTATTGAGTTTGAGATACCAGACTTTTCGGTCCGAATTAGGTGTTAACGTATCCGGCCGGACATTCCGTCATACTTGACCATGCTGTTCCATGCGAATTAGATCAATGAGTTGTGTTGTTGAATAAAAGTTTCAAAAATTTTAAATCAGCTATTTAACATGGTCAAAGTGTAACGGAACACCCTGAACTCTTTTTCCAGGACGCGGTGATCAATGGTTCCGGAATGTCCAGCCATAGCATTTTACACACTCGAATTTACTGTTACAAATATGTCATAATCCATTTCGAAGGATTGATAAATTATCCAACATGTCCTTGGAAATCGACCGACAAAATGATTGGTGGGAAATTATAATTTTAAGAATGGAAATATACTGATTATCAGCCTGGTAAGCTAAACCAAAAAGTACTGCCTTCACCGGGAATGCTTCGAGCGCCAATTTCACCACCATGCCTTTTGATAATCTCTGCGCAGATAAAAAGCCCAAGACCCAAACCTGAATACTTACTACCCTTGTTTTCTACTTGATAATAACGATCGAAAAGATGGGGTATTTTCTCTTCAGCGATGCCGGGACCTTTGTCGGTCACTTCGACCAATATGTTAGGGCCAAGAAATTTTAAATTGATCACGATCTGTTTACTATCGGGGGCGTATTTAATCGCGTTGGTTATAAAATTGGTCACTACCTGTTCGATCCGTCCTTCGTCGGCAAACACCTGTAAAGTATTATCTCCCTCAGTGATGATCTCGTAACGTTGATCGATCCGGATATGGTGTACACAATCGCCGATGACTTCGGCCAAGTTGAAAAGCGATTTATTCAGATGCAAATGGCCTTGGTTCATCTGACTGGCATTCAGCAGATCAACTACCAATGCGTTCACCTTATCGATATTCCGGTTCGCCTTTTCGATCAAACCCGGTACCATTTTGTTGGATGGATCATGCTTCAGTCTATCGAGCAATTGCAACACTGCTTTTAAACTGGTGATCGGGGTTTTTAACTCATGGCTGGCAATGCTGATGAATTCATCCTTTTTCTTTAAAGCCATGACATGGTCGTTGATATTTGCGCAGGAGCCAAACCAGTTGGTCATGTTTCCATCCTCGTCCAGAAATAAAGCGGATTTCAATAAATGCCATTCATAGATTCCTTCACGGTTGATCAGCCTGATCTCTTTTTGTAAATTTTCACCTGTCTCAATGCACTTGTACCAAACTTGCAGCAGATCTCTCAGGTCATCTTTATGGATTTTGGAAAGCACAAAAGAAGAACGGGTATCTTCGCCGGTACAATTAAAATATTGGCAGAACCGGGCATTCACATAATCTATATTTCCTTTTTCGGTTGCCGTCCAGATGATCTCAGGTACCAGATCTGCCATAAACTGCAAACGCTTTTTCTCACTTTCAGCCACTCTTTTGGAACGCAGCAGCTCCTTTTCGTAATTCTTCCGTTCGGTAGTATTTGTTAAAACAGCATTGATAGCCTGCATTTTGCCATCCTTACCTAACAGGGTTGAAGCGTTTAACAGCACGGCTATTAGGGAACCATCTTTCCGCAGGATCTCATAACTAAATTCCTTGACCGCTTTATTCATACTGGCCACCGGCCAAAAGAACATTTCAAAGTGCATCTGCCCGCCCTTAGCAAGTAAAGTAGCAAACCTTCTACCAAGCAGTTCCTTTTCCTCATAACCGAGCCAATTCAGTAAGGTCAAATTGATCTTGATAATATTTCCATCTGAAGAGAGGGAAAAATAGCCACAAGGAGCATTTTGGTATAACTGCTCCGAGTCAATGAGCCGGGTCAGCAAATCATTTTCCATCTTCATTATTATTGAGATAGGCCTTTATGGCCTTTATCGTTTCGCCAGGCGCGCTGATATGCGGACAATGCCCGGTCGCATTGAGTAATACAAATTCATTGCCGGGTGTATGCTCATGAAAGTACTTGCCAACCTCTAAAGGCGCGATCACATCTTCGGAACATTGCAGGGTTAGACTTTTCACCTTTAACTTGGATAGATCATCGCGGTTATCTGAAAAGAACGTTACCCTTGCAAAATCACGGGCAATATCAGGATCGGTGGAACAAAAACTATCGGTCAGGAATTCACCTAATTCCGGCCTGTCAGGATTGGCCATAATAGCCGGAGCCATAGCGCTTGACCAGCCCAGGTAATTGCTGTCCATAAATTCGAAAAGATTTTCCAGGTCCGGTCTTTCAAAACCACCATGATAATCAGGCGTATTCAGATAGCGCGGCGAAGGGCCGATAAAAACCATTTTGGAGAAATATTCCGGATGCCGCACTGCGGCCAGTAAACCAACCATGCTACTTACCGAATGGCCGACAAATATCGCATTCTTTAAATCGAGCGCTTTACACACATCCAGCAGATCCTGAACATAACCTTCCAGACTTTTATATTTCTCGGATCGATATTGGCTGATATCTGATAGCCCTGAACCGGTATAATCAAACAGGACGACTTTATAATCGTGGGTAAAAGCGTCAACAACATACTTCCATGCCCGCTGATCGCATCCAAATCCATGCGCGAAAAGCATCACCTGCTCACCGTCACCGGTTAGTTTTACATTATTACGCTTAAAAACTGTGTCGGCTATAATCATCAGGAGAACAGGATTGGTTAAAGGTAGCAAATCGATCTTAATTTAACACCAACTGCTCACCATGCTGGACAATTGTTCGATATCAAACGGTTTGCTCAGGTAATCATTAGCACCGCATTCTTTACAAACCTGTTTAATATCCCGCTCAGCTGATAATAGAATAATGGGGATATGGCAGGTCGCAGGCTGCGATTTCAAACGCGTGCATATCTCTGCACCTTCCCGGCCCAGCGTCGAAAGTCTTAGATCCAATAAGATCAAATCAGGTTTCATTTCCGAAAGTTCCCAACTTTCAGAACCGGTCTCGGATAACACAACATTGTAACCCTCTTCACAAAAAATAAGGTCCAGTATTTGCAAAATATCAACGTCATCTTCTATGATCAATAGTTTTTTTTGTCTCGTACCGTCCTCCATGGTTTTTACATGGCAATAATCGCTCCTGTTCTGATTGAATTAAAAAGTCACTAAATAATATGAATGATTAGGCCTCAGCATACAATCATTAGGATTTAGCGTACACTATAGTCAACACTAAATCGTAAAAAAAAGCCTTCCGGAGGAAAGCTTTTCATGGGTGGATGTTTGTTTTATAGTTGATGTATCTGATCAGGCAGTCATACCGGTAAATCCGAGTTGATAAGCCTGGTTATTTTTAATGAATTGTTTGCTGGTATCTTTGAAAGCATCGCTGTTTCGTTTTAAAATTGCCGCGATCATTTTCTCGACGATATTCAAAGTTTTAATCGGGTATAATAGAATAACTTTCATGCTTGTTATTTTACAAGTTTCAGGCCGGTTTTAATCCGAGATCTGCTTCTTTACTCAGTTGCAGTTTATTAATTTCCATTTGTTGCCGTGCTAAGCTTTTCGCAATGGCTAACATCCAGGTCAACAGCGGTGATTGCTGCTCATTATATTGGTCAGCGGTATCCCAAATTTGTAAGATCGTTTTTTCCAGTAAGGGGTCGGATAATACCCTTTCCTGAACAATGCGAAAGATCGCCAACCCTAATACTGCGGAATATTGATCGTACAGCGCTTCAGCACCAGCCCTTGTTTTGGATCGGATAAGCAATAGTAGTTCAGCAGGACTAAGTAGCGCTTGTGGCATTCAGGGTGAGATAAATAACAATGTATGAAATTATAGCGATAAGTATGCCAGCTTTAAACTGCGAACTTGTGTTGCAATATAGCGACCACGTAGGGTGAATCGATCCGGATGTCGTGGTTGGTATGCAGCGGAATATCTAAGTGGTCGCCAGCATTTAGGGTAATCATTGCTGTTCCGACCGTACAGGTGCAGGTACCCTTTAAGATAAAGAAGCTTTCAGCTACTACTTCGTGAACTTCTTCGGGTACATTCAGTTTGGTGACGACCAGAGTTTGGGCGATCCTTTCATTTTGCTGTAAAGTATGCGCAAAAAAATCTTCAAAGGGCTCGGCCGGGATGAGGTGTTCCACCGCTTTTAGCCAGTTTTCATAATTTGAATATTTGCTGGTCGAGGGTAAATGATCCAGATCGATGATTTCTTCAACCAGATCGATAGCGGCCATAATTCTGTTTTTTAATTGCGGGCAGGGGCTTATCCCCTGAATCTTGGACAGCTTTTCCAAAGCCAGCTCAATTTCGTTCAGTTCCTGACGGATCTTAGGATGAGCGACCCACAAAGCACTGATTTCGTTTCCAAGTTCGGTGTTCTCTAACTCGAAACAATAGTGCTCCAGATTACCGCTTTCAATATAGGCTTGAATATCCATCAGCCACAAAGATAGCTAACGAATTGTAAGCCACGGATAATTCTTTGCGAATTGTTACAACCAGGAGATATAATGGCTAATTCTCGTTAACCTCTGCATATAGCTGGCAGCAGGCATAATTTACAGTTTGCGCTGAAAACTATCATCTTTGGTTTTTCAATATTGCCATTTAAGATATCTTTGATACTTTGTGCGGTAATGATACTGTCTGAATAATTCACAATCCGTTTTAAATGAAAAACATGTTGTTCAAAGGAATCCAGGTATTGATTTAATTCCTTACTTGCTTCCTTTGTACCGATAGCCCGCCCTGTCCGGGCATTCCACCTCGACTGTTCACACCTGCGCTTGGTGGAAAGCTCCACCGCTTTACCATCTACGGTAATTTTCAGGTAAATGACTCTGTTGTCCTCTTGTTTGTTTTTGGGTTGCTTTAAAAAGAATAATAACCCAAACGTTTTTTCTAACATAACACATCAATAAAGTTAAACAAAAATACGTTTCAGCCATATGTTGCACAAGATGCGCGTTTCTAGAACATGCTGTAATTTAAATATTTATAAGCTATTCGTAGCGTTTTTTTTAGTGGTTTTTTGAAAGGACGCGACGAATGACGCAATAGAGTTTTGCGATTATTTGCGAGTTTTGGCAGGTATGTAAAAGAAAAAGCCCCTTAATTGCGAAATTAAGGGGCTTTTGACACTTTTGTTAATGTAATAAGCGGAGAGCTAGGGATTCGAACCTTTGGACCTTGAGGTTTGTATTGTTAAATTGAATGTTGGAATGATCTACATTGAAAATAAAAACACCTACCTCATACGTAAGTTGTGAAAAAAATATTTCACCCTTTCTCACATTTGCTATACTAAATTTGAAGCTATGGCAAATACAAATGAACACGAAAATGACTTTCCTAGAGTTCACCGCGATCAGCTGATCACCGTGCAGGACTTGATTGATTTTAAACAACAGCTTATTGTTGACATTAAGAAGCTGCTGAAAGAACAAACAGGACATCCCGGCCATCAATGGCTGAAAGCCTTTGAGATTAAAAAAATGCTGCGGCTCTCCGAAAGTAAGTTGCAATACTTGCGGGACAAAGGGGTAATTCCTTTCAAAAAATTAGGTGGGGTTACTTACTATAACCTCGAAGAAATTGAAAGCCTGATGCACTCCGGCAAGTCGAACGACCAAATGAACATGGCATGAAGCGTAAGGCAAAAAGGGTTATTCAAAAAGAATGTGAACCCCACCAGGAAGAGCTCAAAAACTATCTGGATAACTTCAATGGTTTTGGAGAAAATATCCCGCCGGATAGAACTATTGTTGCCATCTATTTTGACCAAAAAGATCTGCCGGAGTGTGCCGATAATTTCTTTACAGAGCAGGAATTATCGCAATGGAAAACGATTAAAGGTGTGCCGATTCGGAATTGGAAAGTCGTTGCTACCGAATGGATATTTAACTACCGGCAAACAATAAAACGGAAATTGAGAATGTCGCCGTTTTGCAGCCAGTCTTGATAAATTACTGATGATCAATAAATCCGAATGGAGGACCTTGAAAAGGGACGAGATTGCCACTTTATAGCAATCAGCAAGATGTACGTTTGTATTACAAACGAAATCTTGCCCTCCCTTCCGAAGTCAGTCCGGGACATGGAAAAATACTCCGAAGTCGAATTTTTAAAGTGTTCAGATGATGGAAAATAAAGAAGAAAAGCGGTCAAAAATATTGCTAACGAGGTTAAAGCCCGCGGAGTTTACGCTGATTGATAATCGGTTCAAGAAGACCAGATTTAGAAGGCTCAGCGAGTACACCAGGAGCGTTTTGCTCGAAAGACCGATAACAGTAATCTATCGTGATAAGTCGATGGACGAGGTTTTGGATGAACTAATTTTACTGCGCAAAGAACTCAATGCCATTGGTAATAATTTGAACCAGGCGGTACGAAATATTAATTGTGCGCAGGGTTATGCAGACACACGCTTATGGGTCAATTTGCTTAGCGTAATCAATAGCAAACTGGAGCCATCTATCATCCAGATCAAAGACCGGATGAATAACTATGCAGATTTATGGTCGCAAAAATTAAGAGCGGGAAAAGCATAATTGGTGCCTTGAATTACAATGAAATTAAGGTGCGAAATAATAGAGCCCAATTCATTGACGCAGCCGGCTATTTTAAAGATTTGCAGGATCTGAATTTTAATGACAAGCTTTTTAGGTTAACAGATTTGGCATCAGGTAATGAAAGAACCAAAACGAATGCCGTTCACATATCTTTGAATTTTGCAAATGGAGAGGATTTTGAAATTTCATTTCTTCAGCAAATTATTGGGGATTATATGGAGCAGATCGGTTTCGGAAACCAACCTTACCTGGTCTACAAACATTTGGATGCAAGTCACCCGCATGTACATGTTGTTACTACTAATATCCAAACATCAGGGGAAAGAATAAGCTTGCATTTATTGGGAAAGACTAAATCAGAAAGTGCCAGGAAAGCCATTGAAATTAAATATGATTTGCAACGGGCAGGCAACAAACCGGACGGTGAAATGGTGCTGGAACGTATCAATTTAAAGCAAGTAGAATATGGTAAGGATGAAACTAAAAGAGCGATTACCAATGTTGTCAATGAGGTAATGAAAAGCTACAGATTTACCAGTATTTCTGAAATGAATGCTGTGCTCAATCAATTTAATGTTACCGCTGATATGGGATCAAAAGATTCCAGGATGTATGAAAAGCACGGATTGGTTTATTGGGTAATTGATAAAAAGGGCAACAAACTTGGGGTGCCCATAAAAGCAAGTAGCATTTATGGGAAACCAACTTTAAAAACTTTGGAAGGCCGTTTCAGGCTAAATGAGGTATTGCGAAAACCATTAAAAGAACAATTGAAAAATGCAATTGATGGGGTGTTGAATAAGCCACGTTCAAAGGTTGAATTTCAAAAAGCATTGCATGATAAAGGAATACAAGTAGTGTTCAGACAAAACGACGATGGGCGGTTATATGGGGTGACATTTGTAGATCACAATTCAAAGTCGGTGTTCAAAGGAAGTGATTTAGGTAAACAATATAGTGCCGCTATGCTCGCCGAAAGGTTTATAAATGCGGGAATTCAAGATAAGGCATCAATCAAAAAGGTAAATAATGCGGAGGTTAGCAACATCAGAAAAGTTAACTTTTTTTCAGGCAATACAGCCGGAGAAAATAGCGGAGGTTCTTTACTTCAGGCACTGTTCAAAGAGGAACAACAGGACATGGCCGCTATCAGCAGATTAAAACAAAATACACGAAAGAAGAAACGAAAAGGTCATTCATTTTAATTTATAGTTTATGCAAACCGGAGAAAATGAACAAGCCCTTAGAAAGATCATTGACTTTACAAGGTTGTTGAGTTTAGCGATATTGATCGTGCACTTTTACTTATCATGCTACCCGGAATTTAAGGCCAGGGGATTAACAACACCGATTGTCAATCATGTTTTACTACCGTTAACTAAAATGGTAATATTTAGAACCGTCATATATGCAAAAATATCTGCTCTTGCATTTTTGCTAATTTCGCTAATAGGAAGTAAAGGAAAAAAAGACGAAACGATACAGGGCAAAACAATCGTTGCCTATTGTATTTCAGGTCTAATAATTTACTTTTTTAGCAACTTTATATTAGGATTTCATTATCCATTTAATACCATAGCGTTGCTTTACATCAGCTTAACCTCTTTAGGCTATTTGATGATATTGTCTGGCGGAAGCCTGCTATTCAGAATGATTAAAATAAACATGGGCAATGACATCTTTAACAAGGACAATGAATCGTTCCCTCAGGAAGAGCGGCTTCTAGAAAATGAATATTCCATCAATCTCCCGGCAGTTTATAACTTTAAAGGAAAATTCCGTAAAAGTTGGATTAATATTATCAATCCGTTCAGGGGAACATTAATAGGGGGTAGTCCTGGTTCCGGTAAATCATATTTTGTTATCCGCCATATCATTCAGCAGCATATCCAAAAAGGGTTTACCATGTTGGTTTACGACTTCAAGTATGATGACCTAACCAAAATTGTTTACAATTCTTTATTGAGGTATGGAGATTCATATAAAATCAAGCCGGTTCAATACATTATCAATCTGGAACAGATCATGCACCGGGCTAATCCATTGGAACCACAAACCATGATGGACATTACCGATGCAATAGATTCCAGCCGTACTATTATGCTCGGCCTTAACCGCGAGTGGATAAAAAAACAGGGAGACTTCTTTGTCGAATCACCGATCAACTTTATAACCGCCATTATGTGGTTTTTAAAAAAATACGAGGATGGGCGCTATTGTACCCTTCCGCACGTCATAGAACTGGCGCAGGTTGATTATAAAGAACTTTTTGCAGTGTTATTACAAGAGCCGGAAATTGAAGTGCTGATCAATCCTTTTGTGTCTGCCTGGAAAAATGAAGCCTACGAACAACTGGAAGGGCAAATAGCAAGTGCAAAAATCAGTCTTGCCCGTTTATCATCTCCGCATTTGTATTATGTTTTAAGTGGTAACGATTTCTCACTCGATATTAATAATCCCCAGGAACCGAAGATCGTTTGTTTAGCGAACAATCCTCAAAAGTCACAGGTTTATGGAGCCGTATTATCATTATACATCAACCGCATAAACAAATTAGTGAACCGCAAGAATCAGCAAAAGTGCAGTATGATATTTGACGAGTTTCCTACCATTTACTTTAACGGCATTGACAATCTCATCGCAACAGCGCGATCAAACAAAGTTGCAGTAACATTGGCTGTTCAGGATTACAGCCAGTTAAAAAAGGACTATGGCCGTGAACAGGCTGAAGTTATTTTAAATATAGTAGGAAATGTTGTTTTTGGGCAGGTGACCGGCGACACGGCGAAGCAGTTGTCGGAACGCTTTGGAAAGATCAACCAGACAAAGGAAAGTGTCTCAATCAATAGTCAGGATACCTCCATCACGAAATCGGTTCAATTGGATTACGCTATACCAGCTTCCAAAATTTCCGCCTTGTCATCGGGCGAGTTTGTGGGAATGGTTGCTGATGACCCAGATAATAAAATTGATCTTAAAATTTTTCATAATGCGATTCAAAATGATCATGTGGCTTTAAAGAAGGAAGAATCTGAATATTTTCCAATACCGAATGTCCGTCAGGCAGACCAGGACCGTATTCTAATGAACTATCAACAGATTAAAAACGACATCAAGACGATTCTTTCCAATATTATTATATGTAAAAATAATAATACATAGTTAAATTATATCGCTCAAAATTAAGGTGTTAGGAAATGTCAGGTGTTTTAGTTAATGATGTTGTAACATCAAATTAACATTTTACGTAGTATTAAAAACCTAAATTACCTAACATCCACGCTTATGAAAACATTTGCAGAGCGTTTCTACAGCGCCTTGGAAAATCAGCTTGCCGAAGTTACTTTGAACGAGGACTCTTTAACTGAACAATATCGTTCCTCCATACTGCTTTGCAAAAAAGCTATGGCCAAATTGAAAAACTATATTTCAAGTTACTCTTTTGAAAACACCGAGGAAGAAATCCATTTCTTTAAAAATGTTAAGCCTCAATTTTATAGCAAATACATCTATTTCATTAGCATTTATAATTTTCTGGTACAGCAGCCACTCGGCGGCGACGAAATATTAAAAGATTATATCAATTTTCAACTGACCGACGTAAAGCGCTTTTTCGACCATAACCAGGCTTTTTACCAGTATTATCGTTCAGGATCTACACAAATGGACGCAGTATATTTTACCCGTGGTCGATTTGATGTATTGGCAGAACTGGAAGATTTTGAAGAGGATGAATTATATTCTACCAGTCATGACTACAAGTTGTCTAAGATTATGGCCAATGAGCGGTTCCAGGAGTTTTTAAATTTGCATTTATCTAAAATCATCCATCACGACAATATGGTATTTGAGGAAGCGATTGACCTCCCATTTACATGGACAGCTAGTAAGACCGACCTTGTAGAACTGATTTACGCTTTAGTGGCTTTGGGAGTATTTAACAGCGGCAATATTGAGGTTAAAGCGTTGATGAATTTCTTTCAAACTGTATTTCATGTGGATTTGGGATCATATTATCATAAATACGCAGATATTTCACGACGGAAAAAGGAACGAACATCTTTTTTGGACAAATTGAAATTGGCGCTGCTCCGAAAAATCGAAGATAAGTTTGACGCGGAAGGTTCTCATCAGCATTCTATTAAATTTTAGTAATTTTAAATATTTGTAATTAGCTGGTTATAAGGGTATTAAAAAATAAAATACCTAACTTGGGTACAAGGTGTGAAGTATGTTTTTATATAACCTCAACCTTTGCTTTACGGATTGCCGCATGGGGCGGTGATTTTTAAATCAAAGCAATATGTTGTCTTCATTCTCCTGGCAGCACTATCTGGTCGCCATCATTATCTTAACGGTTTCTTATTACAGTTACGTAATACTTCGCTATTACCAAAAAGAAATCTCCAACCTGTTTAACCGCAAACAGAACAACGCCAATTTATTTTCGAATGCTTCGGAACTAACGACTAATGTTATGGGTGCAGCTAAAATGGATAATGGCGTATCTGTCTCAAATTCAGAAGAGTTGAATTTTGGGGAGTCATCACCCGATGACGTTGAGCCGAATTCGTCTATAGAGGAATCCCCGTTTTTAAAAAATGAAATTCATAATTCGCCAGCTCAGGAGTTAGAAGCCGAGGCAGGGAACTTGATTGCAGCCTTTCTGGAAATTGACAATAAGCCTGAATTTATATCCCTGCTGAGAATTTTGATAGACTCTTACAAAAGGTTTAAGGACGATATTGATTTACCGGCCACCTTAAACAGGATCGTTGAAATCTCCAAAGAAAGATTAATGTTCCCTATGTCTTTAACAGATCTGCAAGGATGCTGGGCTTAATTATATTTTTCACATTTAATTTAACATTATGAAAATTCAAAAATTTAGAACCCGTATAAGCGCGGTAAGTTTTATCAGGCAGGTACTGGTTACATTCACCCTGATATTGATTAGCCTGTCACTGTATGCGCAGGATGGTAATTCAGGCATAACCGCAGCGACCACACAAGTCAAAAGTTATTTTACTACAGGCACTAGTTTAATGTATGCCATTGGAGCGATTGTAGGGTTAGTCGGCGCGATTAAAGTTTTTAAGAAATGGAACGATGGCGAGCATGATACAGGTAAAGTTGCATCCAGTTGGTTTGGTAGCTGTATTTTCCTGGTTGTCGTTGCAACTGTCCTAAAATCATTTTTCGGAGTTTAATTATTTACAGTTATGGCATTATATCAAATTAATAAAGGCATCAATAAGCCAATCGAGTTTAAAGGATTAAAAGCTCAATACATCGGTTATCTGGCAGGTGGGCTTATCTTTTTATTGATAGGCTTTGCAATCATTTATTTGCTTGGCGTGCCTGTCCATTACTGCATTATGATTATTGCAGGATTAGGGAGCACGTTATTTTTTCAGGTTTTCAGATTAAGCCATAAATACGGCGAGCATGGCCTGATGAAAAAATCAGCAAAACGTTACCTGCCGAACCATTTGAAATTTACGACCCGAAAGATTTTTTTAAAATTAAAAAAATAGACATGACTACACATAGTAGAGCAGAACAGGTTTTTCCTGTGTACAAGGTAGAACACCAATGTATGGTCTCGGTGCAAGGTGATTTGACCATCGGCTATTCGGTAAACCTTCCGGAAATATTTACATTGTCCAACGACGAGTACCTTGCATTCCACGAGGTCCTGATCAAAGCACTAAAATTACTGCCTAAAAACAGTGTGTTCCATAAACAGGATTGGTTTGTGGGTGAGCAGCACGAAGCAGTATTTGCAAAGAGTAGCGGCGCAAACGTTAATACTTTTCTTTCTCATTCAAGTGAGCGTTATTTTAACGAACGAGCGTACCTGCACCATCATTGCCATATCTATCTAACGAAGAAGCCGGATAAATTTAAACAGTATTCCAGTGCCACCAGCATATTGATGCGTAAACGGATTGTTCCTTTACAAACTACCTGCGATGAATTATTCCGTGATTTTTTGGATAGTGCGGGGCAGTTAGTTCGGGTGTTGGAAGATAGCGGTTTAATCTCTTTAAAAAGGTTAACTGATGATGAATTAACAGGTACCCTTCAAACCCCTGGGGTCTTGGAACAATATTGTTTCCTTTTAAATAAAGACCAAGCCCCGGTTTTAAAAGATATTCATATCGAAAACGAGATTAGAATTGGCGACAACCATTGCCACCTTTATACCCTTAGTGATGTGGAAGATCTCCCGGCGCTTTGCGGCCCACGAATCACTTATGATAAATACAGTACAGATAAAACAAAATTCAGTACAGGCTTCGCCTCGCCAATAGGAACTTTGCTTAAATGTAATCACTTGTATAATCAATACATTTTTATAGGTGACGGTCAGCAAACTTTAAAGAAACTGGAAGCGAAGAAATTGAGGCTTCAATCACTTTCAGCCTATTCCCGCGAAAATGCCATTGGAAGGGATGCCACACATGATTTTTTAAATGAAGCGATTAGCCAGCAACGGTTACCTGTGAAAGCGCACTTTAATATTTTGGCATGGACGGATAATGCTGCCAGTTTAAAGGATCTTAAAAATAAGGTCAGCTCATCATTGGCGCAGATGGATGCACAGCCAAAACAGGAAACCGACGGAGCAGCTCAAATTTGGTGGTCAGGTTTGCCGGGCAATGAAGCCAGCTTTCCGATGAATGATACATTTGATACTTTCGTTGAACAGGCTTCCTGCTTTTTAAATCTGGAAACAAATTATCAGTCAAGTATAAGTCCGTGTGGGATTCGCCTGGGCGACCGTTTGTCAGGAAAGCCGGTACACGTAGATATCAGCGATGATCCAATGACAAAGGGTATTACGACCAACCGAAATAAATTTATATTAGGTCCGTCGGGAAGCGGTAAATCTTTCTTTACCAATCATATGCTGCGCAGTTATTTTGAGCAGGGTTCTCATGTCGTTATCGTAGATGTTGGACATAGTTACCAGGGCTTATGCAATTTTGTAGACGGTTATTACTTTACCTATACAGAAGACCAACCAATTAGTTTTAACCCTTTTTATGTTCCTGAAGGTGATAAGCTGGACACGGAAAAAAGAGAGAGCATAAAGGCCATGATACTTGCCTTATGGAAAAAGGAGGATGAGGGTGTACAACGATCTGAATATGTGGCCATTTCAGACGCTTTATACCATTATTATGAAAAGTTGAAAGTTCAGCCCGAGATTTTTCCCTGTTTCGATAGCTTTTATGAATTCCTTTCCAATGAATTTTATGAAACGATGAAGCAATCAAAAGTGAAGGATATTCGTTTTGATATTGATAACATGCTATTTGTATTAAAACCATACTACAAAGGTGGTGAATATTCCTACCTGCTAAATGCAAAAGAAAATCTTGACTTATTGCAAAAACGCTTTATTGTCTTTGAGTTAGACAATATTAAAGACCATCCAATATTGTTTCCTGTTGTTACCTTAATCATCATGGAAACATTTGTTTCCAAAATGCGCAAATTAAGCAAGGATACCCGCAAAATGATCCTGATTGAAGAAGCCTGGAAAGCAATTGCGCGGGAAGGAATGGCAGAATACATCAAGTACCTGTTCAAAACAGTTCGTAAATATTTTGGCGAAGCCTTAGTTGTTACCCAGGATATTGAAGATATAATTAGTTCACCAGTGGTTAAACAGGCCATCATCAATAACAGTGACTGCAAAATATTACTTGACCAGCGTAAATATCAAAACGACTTTCCTAAAATACAGCAATTATTGGGGATAACCGATAAAGAAACTGCCTTGATTATGAGCATGAACAGGAATAATGATGAAAACTTTAAATACAAGGAAGTCTTTATCAGCCTTAACGGGCAGTTATCAAAAGTTTACCGCACCGAAGTTAGCCGGGAGGAATACTGGACTTACACCACGGAATCAGCGGAGAAAGCCAAAGTACATGCCTACGCTAAAAAGTACGGCAGCATGCAATTGGGCATAGCCGCGATTGTCAGGGAAGAAATAGAAAAAGCAGCATAACTTAATATAAATATTATGAAAGTATCAACCATTTCTATCGCGTTAATAGCCTTATTTTTTGTTGGGTGTAATAATAAAGCAAGCAAAGGAGATTTGTCTGGCACATATACAAATCAGTCCAAAAGCGAGTACAGTACAGCATCTGATACGTTGATTATTACTACGATGAATGAATCTACCAACGCCTATCAAATAGAACGTAAAACAGGCTTTCAAAAAATTCGTAATAATATAACGCAGCTTAAACAATATAGGAACGAAAAATGGCAGGCTACGTGGGACGCTGATAAACGAATTCTATCTGAAACAGACCTTGGTAGGAAAATTAGTTTCGATAAGGACAAACATACTTTGACCTTAAAAAACACTCAGTACCAAAAAACTAACTAACATAAAGCATTTATTTAAAAATGTAAACTCTCGTTTTGCGAGGGTATGGGAGGCTTTTTATGAAAAATTTAAAGGTGAAAATCATCTTCGCGATGGCTGTAATCCATCTGTTTTTAGCTGTAAATAAGGCTAATGCTCAATTTGTTATCGGGGAAGTTATCAAGCTGACCGTAACCAAAGTCATTAAAGCTATAGACCTGAAAGTTCAGCGGATGCAAAACAAAACGATTTGGCTCCAAAATGCTCAAAAGGTATTTGAAAATCAAATGTCTAAAACCAAGCTTACAGAAATTTCAGGCTGGACAGAACAGCAAAAGCAATTGTTTAGCAACTACTATACAGAATTAGGGAAAATTAAATCAGCTATAGCAAATTATCAGCGAATTAAGGATATAACCATGAAGCAGGCTGCATTAGTCGGTGAGTATAAACAAGCCTGGGGTTTATTCCGGCAGGATAGCCATTTTAATCCACAGGAATTAAGCTATATGCAGCAGGTATATTCGGGGATTTTGGATGCCAGCGTCAAAAATCTGGACGAGATCATGCTTGTGGTTAGTCCAGCTAAAACGCAAATGACCGATGAACAGCGTTTGGAATTAATTAATCATGCCAGCGATCATCTTGATGAGAATTACAATGATCTGCACCAGTTCAATACTCAGGGTATTCAATTGAGCCTCTGGCGCAGTAAGGATTTAAACGATACGCAGTCAATAAAAAAACTTTATGGAATCAATTAACCGCTTGAAAATTCTGGCAGATGAGATCCGCCGGAAAAGTAAAAAATTACTTGCTTTATCAATCATGACCGTAGCGGCATCGGCCTTTATTTCAAAGATTAAGGCCCAGACTTTCACAGAATGGTTCGATCAGAAGAATACACAAAAAAAGTATTTACTACAGCAGATCGCCGCTTTGCAAGTCTACACTACCTACTACAAACAGGGCAACAATATCGCTCATAATGGTTTAGGCTCTATCAATAGCTTACTCACTTCAGAAAACGGTTTGCACAACGCCTATTACAACAATCTAAAAAATGTGAGCCCTGTAGTGAAAAATAACAAACAGGTAAGCGATATCATGCAATGGCAAAAGGATATACTCACTCGTATAGGTAACCTGGATAAAATAGCTAATCTGAACGATAATGAAAGAAAGTACGCTGTTCAGGTAAAATCAGCTTTGTTTAATGACTGCAATGAACAAGTAACTGAATTGCAAAATTTAGTTATAGATAATAAACTGCAAATGAGTGATGAAGAACGATTAAAGCATATCGGGGTGATTCATAAAGCCATGCAGGATAATTATCAGTTTGCTTCATCATTTGCAAATCAGGTTAAAGTATATGCTTTCCGGAGAGGGCAGGAAAACAACAATGTAACAGGGGAGAAGAAGATTTACGGTATTCAATAATTGCAATATGAAAAAGCTTATAAAACATATCATCGTTACCCTGGTGCTTTTTTCCTGTCTTGGATTTGCAAAAAAAAGCCAGGCCCAAGCGCAGGAAATGCAGCAGTTGATTTTAGATATAGAAAAGCTGACCCAACTAAAAGGAATATTGACTGATATGAAAACCGGGTATCAAATCTACAAACAGGGTTATGGTAGTATTTCCCAATTATCTAAAGGCAACTTTGACCTGCATAGCGTTTACCTCAACGGGTTGTTATCAATCAGCGTCGCGGTTAGAAACTACGGAAGGATTACAGAGATCATTACTCAACAGGCCAGCTTGATCAGCGAGTATAAAAGTTCTTATAAGCAGTTCAGCAAAAGCCGTACATTCAGCGAGAGTGAATTAAATTACATAAGTGATGTTTACTCACATTTGGTAACACAGAGTTTAGAAAATCTCGACGAGTTAACCAATGTACTGACAGCAGGTAAATTGCGCATGTCCGATGATGAGCGAATGAGAGCTATTGACCGGATCTACGGCAGCAGTTCCGAAAAGCTCCAGTTTCTCCGGCACTTTAACCGGCAGGGTGTTGTCCTTAGTCTACAGCGAAGTAAGGATTTAGGCGAAACCCACACCTTGAATCAGCTTTATGGTATAAATAACTAATCCGAAATTTTATGAAATCTCCATTCATGGAAGCTTCATCACTTTTAAAAAACAAATAAATACGATGAAAACGAAGATTTATTTAACCGCAATTCTTGCGGTATCGGGGATAGCTTTTCCTTTATTTTCCAAAGCAGACGGACTTGCAACTGATATCCAGGGTTTGCAAGGCACGTTGAACGGAGTTTATAATGATATGCTTCCGATGTGCAGTCAGTTGATCGGTGTAGGTCGGGCGATAGCCGGATTTGGTGCGCTTTTTTATATAGGCAGCCGTGTTTGGCGACAAATAGCCTGCGCAGAACCGATCGATTTTTATCCGCTGATGCGCCCCTTTGCTTTGGGTTTAGCTATTCTATTATTTCCTACAGTCATAGCAATTATTAATGGGATTATGTCACCTACCGTTAGCGCGACAGGCGGAATGGTTCAAAATTCAGATGCAGCTATTGCAACATTATTAAAAGCTAAAGAGGCAGCCGTAGAGAAAACAGATGCCTGGCAAATGTATGTCGGATCCGATGGGGACGGTGATCGTGATAAATGGTATAAATACACCCACCCTGACGATCCAACTGCTTCAAATGAAGGAGTGCTCGCGAGTGTTGGCAATGATATGAAATTCGCCATGTCAAAAGCGTCTTACAATTTTCGTAACTCGATCAAAGAATGGATGTCAGAAGTACTACAAGTACTTTATGAAGCTGCGGCCTTATGTATTAATACCATCCGTACGTTTTATTTAATCGTCCTCGCAATCCTGGGACCTATTGTTTTCGGATTGGCTGTTTTCGACGGATTTCAGCATACGCTCACCGTTTGGCTGGCTAAATATATTAACGTTTTTCTGTGGCTACCAGTTGGGAATATATTTGGTGCCATCATTGGGAAGGTGCAGGAAAATATGCTAAAACTTGATATTACACAGGTACAAAGTTCCGGTGATACATTTTTCAGCTCCACTGATACGGCTTACCTTATATTCTTGATTATCGGGATCATCGGGTATTTCACCGTTCCAAGTGTCGCTAATTACATCGTCAATGCAGGGGGCGGTAATGGTTTGTTGCAAAAAGTAAATAGCATAGTTAGCAGTACCAGTCAATCTGTAATGAGCGCCGGTGGCGGCATGTCGGCTGATGCGTTCGGTAACCAAAGATCCAATACAAGCGCTAGTATGGCCGACAGCTCGGTTTCCAAACCATATTTTCAGGATAGGGGACAAAATGTAAGTCAGCAGGAATCTAAAATCAATCCCCAAAAAATTTAATCATTCACCTTTAATATCTCCAATATGTTTTCACAACTCAAAAATATAGATACCGCTTTTAAGCATATCAAACTGTTTAGTTACCTGCTCATTGCCGCATGTACCCTTATTTCCTGCTTTGCACTTTATAGAAGTTATCAGGCGGCAAGCATTGCTGGTAACCACATCTATGTCCTGGCTAATGGCAAAGCATTGGAAGCTTTTGCCGCAGACCGTAAGGATAACATCCCAATTGAAGCTAAAGATCATATCCGAATGTTTCATCACTATTTTTTTACCCTTGATCCCGATGAAAAAGTAATAGAGGCCAATATTGGTAAAGCGCTTTACCTCGCCGATGAAAGTGCCAGAAATCAATATAATGACTTGAAAGAAAAGAGCTATTACAATAATTTGATTTCGGGAAATATCAGCCAGCAGGTTACCGTGGATAGTATTCAATTGGACATCAACCAATATCCATACTACTTTAAATGCTACGCTAAAGAAAAAATGATCCGCGCCACCTCTGCAGTTAACCGCAGCCTGGTTACCCAAGGTTATTTACGCAATGTATCCCGTTCGGATAATAACCCGCATGGTTTTTTGATCCTGCATTGGGAAACATTAGCCAACAGGGACACCTCCATACAAAATCAATAGGTATGAATTTATTTAGAAAAACACAGCAGAATGATGCTGTCCAAAAAGTTAACGAACGGTTAGCCGCACTGATTGCAAACAAATTGGTCAGGTATCAATACCGTATAGCAACCGCATTGAGCAAATGGTTTAATGCCCATTCCCTTAATCGGAAAAAATGGATTGTGATAGGGGGCGGACTATTGGTGGCAGTTGTTTTAATAACGGGCGTTTGTAGTTCGTTTTACACTATCCCGCTTCGACCTGCTCAGAATTTCTCATCCGCGCACATCGGTATGCCTTCTGATATACCGCATCGAAAAAATAATATCAATCAAGTAACAGATTCTTTAACCATAAAAAAGTAGATCATGGAAGCAACATCAATACGCGGCCAATTGCCGCAGTATTCACCCGAATTTTTGAAGGAGCGAAAATTCTTAATGATTATTCCTTTACTGATTCTGCCATTTCTTACAATGGCTTTTTGGGCTTTAGGTGGAGGAAAAAGCAATAATAGCGCTTTCGATACTCCCGCTGCAAGAGGGCTTAACGCAAACCTCCCAGAGGCACATTTTAAAGACCAGAAATCTGAAGACAAAATGAGCGTTTACCAAAATCAAAAACAAGATTCAGCCAATTTGGCCACCAGGGGCGTAAGCCAAAGCTTTGTAAGGTCAATGGGCTTTGATGAAGCCAAAACAAAACTTGCCGATACCGCTAAAAGACAGGAAATAGGACCAATCGGCGCATCGGTAACCGCTGACGCGAACGAAGCAAAAATTCAGGCCAAGCTTGCGGAAATTAACCGGCAGATCAGTCAGCCGGAAACCCCCGACTATGGTGTTGGTTCCGGTCAGGGAGAACAATCAGGTGCAGATGTTAAACGGCTGCAACTAATGATGAAAGCCTTGAACAGCAATGGAGGAAGTGGCAATGATCCTGAAATGAAGCAGCTTACCCAAATGCTGCAACAGATCAATGATATACAAAACCCAGGAAATGCTAATAGTCAGTCGCGAAGCCAGTCGTTGAAGAACCAGCAGCGGGTTTACCCCGTTATGGCTGCAAGCGATGATGACGATGATAATAACCCAAGCGGGCAAATGAATGTGCAGTATGCCTCTTATGATAGCAGCGGCAAAAATAAAAAAGCTCATTCAGGCGGAATTGACCAAACACCAGGTAATACTATTCAGGCCGTTGTACATGAAGATCAAACGCTGGTTAGCGGCGCAGTAGTGAAATTAAGGTTGGAAGATGGTATTTATGTTAATGGAAGGCTGATCCCTAAAGGAAGTTTTATTTACGGCACCTGCATCCTTAATAATGAACGTCTGGATATTAAGATTGCCAGCATTCGATACCTGAATAATATTCTGCCAGTGTCCCTGTCTGTTTACGATCTGGACGGAATGGAAGGTTTATATGTACCAGGATCTATTGGCCGCGATGCCGCGAAAAATGGTGTTGGGGACGCCGTGCAATCTATTCAAATGATGGCAATGAATGAATCTGTAGGGACACAGGCGGCAAGTGCAGGAGTAGAGGCTGCCAAAGGGCTTTTCAACCATAAGGTAAAACAGATCAAAATCAAAGTTAAAGCAGGGTATGAAGTGCTGCTAAAAGACAGTAACGACAAGGACAATTAAAATATAGCGTCATGAAAAGATTAATGATCATCTTAATGCTTGCGGTAATGGGAACAGTTTCCTTTGCCCAGGATACCGCCTTCATAAGCCGCGATAAAACTACCGCACTATTTTTTAAATCAGCTGTTAAGGTCATAGGTAAATGCCCGTCTGATTTTAGCGTCGTACAAAAAGAAAACGGTTTGATTACACTAAAGGCGAAAAAGACTGATTTTACCCCGGTCAAAATAAATGTGCAAGAGATCGGAACAGCAAAAGTATATTACATACCTGTTCAATATTCATATGGACGGGCTGGCAGGCGTATCGGGATCGGCGACAAAACACCGGAAGTTGTAAAGGTCATTAAGGCCCCCGAAACTAGTTATGCGTTAATAGGAGATCAGCTTGCTGCCGGAAAACGCTCGAATACAGTTGATCGCAAAAAAAAAGGAGGCATAAAAGCCTGGGTAAATAAACTTTCATTTGCTGATAACCTGGTTTTTTTCAGGCTGGATATTCGCAATAAATCCAATCTGCCTTATGATATAGATTTCATCCGCTTTTACATCAGGGATTTAAAGAACGTTTCAAGAATGGCTACTCATGAGCAGGAAATTATGCCGGTATATATAACCTTGACTAAGCATACTACGATCCTAAAAAGCAGGGAAGCAGCTAATGTTTTTGCTTTTCATCGCTTTTCACTTTCAGAAGAACAAGCCCTGACTATTGAACTATATGAACGTCACGGAAACAGGCATTTGTATCTTCAAATCAGACAAAAAGACTTTGACGATATGCAAGCCAACACTACGCCGGTAGTTGATGGAACTTCACTGAAAATGAACGACTTATAATTTAATTTTTTTATCATTTAAATTTAATAATTATGAACACTCAGAATTCTGAATTTTTAAAAAAAAGCTTGCTTAACCTCGGGTTTGGCGATAAGCTGAACGCCGATCTGGACAAAGAAATAGCTGCAAAATCACCTGAATTTAACTTGGTGACGCAGCACGAGTTTAACCAGAAAACGATTGATTACACCCTGCATTTTAAAGCGGGTGATAATCAGGATATGTATTTCTTTAACAAATACGATGCAAGCATTTCACATAAGGATAACCCGGCAAAGGATGTTAATCAATCGTTTTACATCAATAAAGGAAGTGGCATTACTGCTAAAGAAGCCTTTAACCTGATGGAGGGCCGTTCGGTGCATAAACAAATGACCAACCTGGAACATCAAAAATATAACGCGTGGTTAACGCTGGACAACAAGAATCTTACAGAAAACGGTAATATGAAGATCAAGCATTACCACGAAAATTATGGTTATGATATTGATAAAGTCATTGCAGGGAAGGGTATCAAAGAACTGGAAGATCCTAAAGCAAAAGAGGAATTGATGCGTTCATTGAAAAAAGGGAATGCCCAGCAGATCACCGTTTCAAAAGATGGTGAGGATAAGAAATACTTTATATCCGCTAATCCTCAATTTAAAACCGTAGATCTCTACGACCATCAAATGAAGAAAATCAAGCGGGAGGAATTACTTCAACCGGAACAAAAGCCCGTTAAAAACTTAAAACAAAGCGAGCTGCAAAAGGAGGATGCTCCAGTAAAAAAGCAGTCGCGTAAAAGCAAAGTTCACGTTTAATTCAAATTTTACAGACAGGGCAGGATCTGCGCCCTGTCTTTTCTAGATAAACAATTGATTTGTGCAGGTTTTGAAAAGGAGTACTATCAGGCTGTTTTTTATGTGTCGGAAGAAAAGGAGGAATAATAACCGACCTAGTTATGAAAACCGTTGCCGTTATGCGTATTAGCCTTAAACGGTTCGGCAAAGACAAAATAAATCTACCATGATCATTTGTCATAAGATTTCTACTGCGATGGCGGTCGGTTCCAAGACCCATCATATTAATTGATTTTACAGCCAACACATATTACTTATCGATTCATTCAGCCTGGTTCTCCCGTTGTATGAGTAACAATAGGATCAGAGATACCAACTCATTCCACGCGAGAGCAAAAAGCCAAGGCTTGATCAATACATGGTATGAAACCTTTAGGACAAAATGTAAAGGACGGTACATGTCCTCATTTTTTAAAAGAAGTGCTGGAATCGAATGCCCTATTAGTTTGCCCGATGCATCACCTCACCGCTGACCTCAGAATGATGAAGATCATCAAGCGTAAAATAGTTCGATAATTCGTAAGCGTTTTAAAAAGCGTACCGCCAGGCCCAAAACCTCCGTTTTCGCAAGTAATTTAAATCCTTTTCAAACAGGTATGCTTCTTTTTCAAAAATTATTCCCCTATAGGCGAGGTAGTGATCTTCATATTTGAGCCGGTTCAGCAGGTAGATTAACACATAGAGTAAGTAGAAAGGGATGACCAGCAATTCCAGTTGCTGCCGTAAATGAATTTTTTCGTGATTGAGCAAAATGCTGTCATTGATCCCGCTTTTATCCTTAATTAGGATAAAAGGAAACAAGGCCATGCCATCTGTATTTAGAAATGGTACTACAATTATAGGATAAGTCATCGATAAGACGGAAAGTGCAAATAACTTACTGCTTCAGACCCTTCCCACTGACGCAGGAAATTTTCACCTTTGCAGACACCTCGGCGGCATGTGATGTATTACTGCACTTGCCTAAAGCGACATAGATCACAATAAAAATTACAATAGTCGAAAGACAGCCTCCACCCAATTTCTTTGCTCCCCACGCTGCGATAATTCCTCTAAAAAAATTATTCATAGAAAAGTGATTTTATTATCCCTGGATGTCATCTGCCACGTCCTTGACTTTTGTTGCCAATCCAGCGAATTGATCTTTGATCGTTTCACCAATTTTTTTGATATGCTCACCAACTCCCGGTAAATGCTCATCGATTGCTTTTGCTATTTTATCTTGCAGCTCTTTGCCATCTTCTGTTGTGAAAATATAAGTAAGCGCGGCTGCAGCGGCGGCGCCCGCAACTACAGGAAGGATCAGTTTGTTTTTCATAGCCAATATATTTATTTACTCAACATAACGTATTCCAAATAGTTCTATGCCTGAAGGTATTTATTACTGGTTAAGGCGGTGATCGCCCGGATGTATTTAATAATATTGGAATATTTTATGACATTGCTCAGGAGGTTGGAAATTACGGAACCCATTTTATCCCTATCGGCGAAAACGGGTTCAGAGTTACAGGGTTCAAAATTTAAGATATGACTTGAAATTGTAAGCCTTGCTTCGTCAGTTTCTTCCCGGATGCCTTCATCTATATTGAATTGTTGTTTTTCAATATAGATTTTACCTGGATATTGGCTTTCCAGAGCTGAAGGAACATAGGCATCTGCATTGGTCTTCATTTTTTGGTTCAGAACCTGTGAAAGTGCTGTGGGGGATTTCAATGTCGTTTTAAGCTCATCACTCACCATTGCTATAAAATCATTTTTGCCTATTTCGTCCTGTTTTCTTTCGGTGATGTCCCTGGCGATCTTGAAAAGACCTGTCACCTTGCCTTTCCCATCCCGGCGGGGAGTAGAAAATCGAAAGTGCTTGTCATCCGGAAACTTTATTATTTAGTTCGAAGGTGGAGTTTTCAGTGCAAATTGGTACCACTTCTATTTGTTGCTCATCGTTTTTTCGTTTTGCTTTCTTAAATTTGATCAGCAGTAAGAAGATGGGAATTTGACATACGCGGATATTGAGGTGCAATCCCATAATTAATATTACTAATTTCAAATATGCGGGAAATTGAGCCACCATTTAAAATCGAATATGAAGGTATGCCTGCAAATGTGAGTGAACACGAGATAAAGGAGACCCGCGTTTTTCATATAACGTTCAGCGATAGGCGGAAACCGCTCGTTATTACTGTGGCTGATGCAGCCGGCAACAAGAAATGGTGGACTTCGGTTCCACAGGGCTGGCAAACCGAAGCCGAGCAAATTGGCAAGCTTATTGCCACATATATAAGGGCTAAAAGAAAGGAAGGTTAGATCATGTGTTATTATAATGGACAAAAAGTTACCAGGGTTGAATATATACGGCTAAAAGCGATAGAAAAATCAATCCGGAAATACAACTTTCTCAATGTGGGAGTGCATAACGGATTTAATTATGCGCCCTGTGCGATTCTTGTTCAGTCAGAAGACGGCAACGATTTTGATATCGTGCAGGCGGAATGGGGATATGTGCCTGGATTTATAAAAACACGGGCTGAAGCGAATATTTTCCGAGCAAAATACACGACCCTGAACTTCAAATCAGAGAATCTTTTCGTGAAGGAGGACGGCAAGCGTTCCATGTGGGCCGACGCAGCAAAGAACCGCCGTTGCCTGGTATTATCAACAGGTATTGTGGAATCCAGGCATATTCCTAAAATTGGTAAAAATGGCCAGCAGCTGAAGGAAATGATCAAATATCCTTATCAGGTAAAGTTGAAGGACCATGAATATTTTTACATGCCTGGACTGTATAATGAATGGTTAGATCCGGAAACAAGTGGGTTTGTCAACACGGTGGCGTTCGGTATTACCGATTCAAATGATGTCATGTCGCAAATTCATAATTCAAAAAAACGGATGCCCTCCATTTTAACGGACGATCTTGCCTGGGAATGGCTCATGGAAAAGCCCAGCGAGGAGCGTCTTTCACAAATTGCGCGGACGCAGATCCCATCGCGGTTATTGGATTTCTGTACTATTGACCGGAACTACCGCACGACGCTCGAAGCTACACCATTAGAATATCCGGACCTGGCGCCAATCAACACCAGTTTTATAGATACAGAACAATTAGAATTCAATCATTGGCCAGCGGACTTAGAGCCAGTTCTGCATGAAAAAGAAAAAGGGACAATGGTTGAAGAAATCGTCAGAACATATTATACTCCAGACATGAATAAACAGGGCAATTTGTTCAGCTAATACATTTATTTAAAATTCCTTCCCTTGTGGAGAAATTCTTCAGGCTGCTGCGTCTTTAAAGGTTTTTCCATCGGAATAAACGGTGAGGCCTTTTCGTCAGCCCGAGACAACGTGAGCACAGGTTGTTTTTCATTACGGATGGCGGTAAGGTCGCCCAATAATTTGGTAATGTCGAAAATACGGCGCACGATAATGTGTGTTACCTCAGTACGTTCAACTACGCCCTCTACCATCAATAAACGTGCATGTAAGATCTCTTTCCTGTATTTGTCAAAGAGTTTAGGGAAGACAACAACGTTAGTGGTGCCGGTTTCATCTTCCAGCGTAATGAAACAAACTCCTTTAGCCGTACCGGGACGCTGACGGATAAGGATTAGTCCGGCAGTTTTAATAACCGTTTTATTTTCAGTTTGGCTGGCATCTTTGGCTGTTTTGATATGAAGCGATTCCAGCTTATGCCTGATAAAGCTGAGCGGGTGGCCTTTGATCGAAAGACCGGTGGTCGCATAATCCTGTACCACGTGCTCTGACAGCCGTAAGGTTGGCAGGTTGACCTCCGGCTCATAAACACTTTCCGAGGGTTGTCCTTCCATAAGCTGTACGGGCCGGTCATGAAGGGCGCTAACTTCCCAAAGGGCGCGCCTGCGGTCGAGATCCATAGAACGAAAGGCATCAGCATTAGCAAGTCGCTCCATGGTGGCCACGCTGACACCGGCATCACAAATTTGATGAGGTGCGGTGTAAAGTTTTATTCTCCCGGCGACCAATTTGTCTATTTCTTCCTGGCGTATGCCATCGATCTGCCGAAAGCCTAAGCGGAGCGCGAAATACTCCCCTTGTTTTGCCTCCAGCGTATTATCCCATTGGGAATGATTTACGTCGATGGGCAGCATTTTTACGCCATGTTCGCGGGCATTCCTTACGATTTGGGCAGGCTGATAAAAACCCATCGGCTGGCTATTAAGAAGGGCCGCGGCGAATACCTCGGGGTAGTAAAATTTCAGCCAGCAGGAAACGTAAACCAATAAAGCAAAACTTGCCGCATGGCTTTCGGGGAAACCATAGCTGCCAAAACCTTCCAGCTGCTTAAAGATCCGGCGGGCGTATTCTTCCGTGTAACCACGGGAGGTCATACCATTGATTAACTTGTGTTCAAACTTACTGACCATGCCATTAAATTTAAAGGTTGCCATTGTTCGGCGAAGCAGATCTGCTTCGCCCGGGGTAAACCCAGCGGCAACAATAGCAAGTTCCATAGCCTGTTCCTGGAATAACGGCACGCCGAGCGTGCGCTCAAGAATAGAACGAATTTCCTCGGAAGGATAATCCACCGCTTCTTCGCCGTTCCTTCGCCTGATATACGGATGCACCATGTCTCCCTGTATCGGACCGGGCCGTACAATGGCTACCTCGATTACCAGATCATAAAAACAAGTGGGTTTCATGCGGGGGAGCATAGACATTTGCGCGCGGCTCTCGATCTGGAACACGCCGAGGGTATCGGCGGCGGTAATCATCTCATAAACTTTGGAATCGTCCTGGGGAATATTGGCTAAGGTAAGTGTAACTCCATAGTGGCTTTGCACGAGATCAAAAGCCTTTCGGATACAAGTCAGCATACCCAAAGCCAAAATGTCAACTTTCATAAATCCGAGCGCATCAATATCATCCTTATTCCACTCAATGTTGGTACGGTTTTTCATACGGGCATGAAAGATCGGACACAGGTCGGTTAATTTGCCGTCAGTTATCACGAAGCCGCCGGTGTGCTGGCCAAGTTGACGTGGAAAACCAATCATTAATGAAGTCAATTCTATGACTTTGATCAAATGCGGATCTTTCGCATTAAGTCCTAATGCACCTATTTGTTCAACGGTAATTTCCTCGTCGGATAACTCTCCAAAGGCATCCGACAATTGTTTAACAACATCTACGGAAAGTCCCATTGCGCGGCCGACGTCCTGAATAGCGCCTTTATAATGAAGCATGGTGACGGTCGGCAGGATCGCGGCTCGATCACGGCCAAACCGATTATACACGTATTGAATCACTTCTTCCCGGCGCTCGTGCTCAAAGTCGACATCAATATCAGGCGGTTCATTGCGTTCCTTGGAAAGAAAACGGGCGAAAAGCAAATTGGACTTATCCGGCGCCACCGAGGTGATGCCAAGTACAAAACAAACCGCTGAATTCGCAGCAGAACCCCTTCCCTGGCAAAGGATATGCTGGCCGCGCGCCCAGGATACATAATCTTCAACAGTCAAAAAATAATCAGGAACATCCAATTCGGCAATGATCTCCAGTTCGTCTTCGAGCGCTTTTTTAACCTTTGCAGGTATGTTTCTATGATAAAAGCTGTTTGCTCCTTTCCAGGCGAGGTATTCCAGTTGCTGCTGAGGCGTACGGCCATTTGTGGTCAGTTCGCTGGGGTATTTATATTTCAGTGATTTCAGGTCGAAGCTGCACGCATCAGCAATGGTCCGGGCATTGATGATAGATTCCGGATAATTGCGGAAAAGGCGCTCCATCTCTTCCTTTTCTTTAAGATGACGCTCGGCATTTTGATGTAGCTTATACCCGGCATTAAATATGGTGCATTTTTCCCTCACACAGGTAAGGATATCCTGTAACTCACGACGAGCGACATCATGATAATGCACGTCATTGGTAGCAACTAAGGGAATGCCTAATTCGGCTAATAAAAATAAGCGCTTGGCATCGTCGCCAGTATAATACTTGGTTGCCGCTAAATAAAGGTTTGGCAGATTTTCCTCATAATCTTTTACATGGTGCTGAAACACAAACTCAAATTCAAAATCCTGGCTGAGCTTGTCAGGTGGTATAATAATGAAATAGCAGCCCTCGGAATGCTCGTAAACATCTCTCTTGGAGATATAGCATTTTTCTTTTTCAGCACGGAGGTTGCCGAGTGTAAGAAGCGCGGAAAGTCGGGCATATGCATCCTTATTTGTGGGATAAGCCAACAAACTTGGTCCATCCAGCAGGTCGAGGCGAACACCGGGTATCAGTCGTATATCCCTGTCTTTGGCAACCTGGTAACCCCGCACAACACCCGCGAAAGTGTTCCGATCAGTGATACCAATAGCATCGTAGCCCAGATCGGCCGCCTGGTCGACGAGTTCCTCCGGATGGCTGCCACCACGCCGGAAACTGAAATTGCTGGTCACTTGTAATTCGACGTAACTCATGCGAAAAAGCCATGTAAAAACCAGTGCTGATTATTTTCTGCGTTATAATGCCCTGATCGGAAAAGCCAATAGCGACGCCCGGCTTCATCTTCAGCAATATAATAATCCCGGTGTTCACCCGGATCAAGCCACCATTCCCGCTCGATACGCTCAGGGCCGTCGGCACCGACAATGACATGCTGCTCACCCCTCCAGATAAATAACCTGGGTGGATAATCCGGAGTCAGCGCCATCGCCTCAATGGCTTCGGGATGATCGAGTAACTGCATAGGACGCGGTTTATCCGTGCGCCATTCGCTTTCCGGTGCTTTTTTTAAATCCGCACTTGGTGCCGGAGTGCGCTCTGGCCAGTAATGTTCGCCGGGTAAATATCGACGAATAGGCGTGATGCCAATCCGGCCGGCCACCCGGTCAAGCAATTCTGCCACCTCTTCGCTGTCCGCGCCACCCTTTGCAGACCAGATTTCACTCTGCTTATCGCTGACCGGCTCCGTTTTGGGGGCATCTAAAACAAACAATTCGATACCCAGACCTGGCGCAACGCTATCCAGTTTGTTAAAAAACAATTTAAAAAGATGTTCCGGTCGGTTACTGGCATGGTTGGTACCAATAGCGAGGTTTCCATTTTTACCGTCAACCCGGTACCAGGTGAGTATAGCGGAACGCAAGCCGAGCCCTTCACCGTAAAGCCTCTTACAAATTCTTTCAAGTAAGTCATTCAGGGCGATCTCTATGGCCGGTCTTGTTTTAATTGCTTCCAGGCATTCCAGCCGCTCACTATAAGGCACGGGTTCTTTAAGCGGAAAAAGATATTCCACTTCCTGCCCGAGCGCTTGCTGTAGACGTAAAACCATATTCTTACCAAAGCGTCGGCGCAAAACTGAATTGGGCATGTATATAAAACTGTTGATCTGATGCATACCAAGGTTGCGCAGCTTTAGGAGCTGATCCAATGGCAAACGAAGCGCGGAAGGTGGCAAGGTCATGAGTGCATTGCGATGCCCGCCTTCGGGTACGATGAGTCCGGAGTTTGCGCAACGTGCTACACCCCATGCCGCGCCAATTGTATCAGCGATTGCAGGACGAACGTCATAGCCGAGAGTTTTTAAGCGGGACACGATTTCCTGTAAATAAGCTTTTTCGCCTCCTTTCAGGTGCGTGCAGCCGGTCACATCCAGTAATAAGCCATCTGGCGGGTCTGTCTGTACAAGCGGTGTATAACGCAGGCACCATTCTGCGAGGCCGGTCAGCAATTTCAAGTTACGACCAGGTTTGCCATCGAACACCTGGAGATCGGGCGCAATCACCCTTGCATCTGCCACAGTCATACCTTCCGTCACGCCATATTTGCGGGCTTCATCCGTTAGTGCTGTTATAAGCATACGTCCATGATTCGGTTCGGCAAAGACATAAGGCTTCCCTTTCAGGCCTGGCTGTCGGATAGCCTTTTGGTCTGTTAGTAAATGCCGGAACCATATGGACGCAAAACGCTTAGGCATAAAGACGGGCTTTTTCGATAATTTGAGGTATTACAACTGTTTGGAATGTTTGCTTTTTCCATTCCACCGTCCAGATACCTGGCCTTCCATTCCTGACCTTAAGCAATTCGACCCGCCAGCGCGGATGACCGACGCCGGGCATGCCGGTTCTTAACTGGCTGCGCACAGGGCGGATTTGCCAGCGCGTTACGCAGGCTGTTGTGTTGATTGTTTTTACATCTTTTCGCAGGACAAAACCGGTTACATGGCTTTTCTCTACAGCCAATTGTAATCGCTGTGATTCGGTAAAACTTAAATTTTTTGTTTCGCAAATCACGGTAGCAACTCCTTCGCATTTCAGTGCTTCTTCGGTTACCCAAAGCACATCTTTTTGCATGGGTACATCCACGAAAATAACACGGTCTGGATCTACCCCAAACAGTTTTAATGCCGGTGGATATATCCTGCGGGTATAACTGACCCATAGGCATGCGCCTCCGCTGCTCAATAATTTTTGAACGAGGCCTGCAATAAAACCGCCGCTGGCGGCAGAGTCTTCCGGGCAGTTGCTGATAAACTCATGGATCGCGCCCGTCGGAAATACACCGTCCGGAAAAGCTTCGGCTACCGGGCCAAGGCCCAGGTCATTGCTTGCACCGGGCTGCGGCGGACGGAAGCCCTCCCAGCGGATCATATCCTGCCGGAGCTTGCTGATAATTTCTTCTTTCGTAGCGGTCATGGTTATAATTTTAAAAGTCAAAATGCATTTGATCAAAGTTTAGTTTACGACTACTGTTATATTCCCGAATAGCCCTGGCAATAGCGACCACCTCATCGACCGAAAAAACGTTGTCTAAACTATACCCGATGTTTTGATCCGGATAATTGATAGTTTCAAAAAGGTTTTCTGCTTCTTGCGGAGTATTCGGTAATTGCGGCACATCTTCTATGTTCACATAAACCACAGAACTATCATTGAACGTCTTGATCTGATAGCGCATAAAGCCCGCTTCATCAGCGAGTTGATCAAGCTGTTCGGCAGATATTGTTACCTGTCGGGCGTTAAGTTCGAGTTGTAAATTATATGGTACCATGCTAGCCAATTTTGAGGATTACAAAGCTATGCTAATATTTTTAGCATTTCTTCTATCTTTTCTACATTTTTTTCTCCACTTTTGTTTTATGAAAAGTCAATTGTTTCCTGAGGTTACGAAAACAGCCAAAACCAGTGCAGGCAGGTGGGTTCGAATTTTTCCGAACGATGGCGAGGGTTATCATCTGTATGATGCAATGGAAGAGGCTTGGATTGGACGTATCCTGATTGATTCGAAGGACAACTGGATCTATGACGGTGAGAAGTTGAGTTTGACCGAACAGGAAGAACTGGCCGGCAAAATTACCGGGAACCACAAGGAGATGGAAGAATTGTTAAGTGTTCTGGATAACCGTTAAGTATTCGCCATGATCCGGCGTATGACTTCTTCTTTTAGATCGGCGTCGTCTATATCACCGCTGGTAATTTCCCAGTTTTCTTTCAGCAGTTCGAATTGCGCGATAGGGTCGCCGTTAACAAGAACTACAAAATGGCCTTCCATTTCTTCAATACGCACCTCGCTCACAATTTGATTCTTACCGTATTTGAAAAAAAGCGATTTATCTTCGGGTTGCTCTGGTTTGGGTAGGATGATCCCGTTCGCCATAGGTCGCTTTTTTCCGGCAGCGTAGTCTTGGATACAGTCAACAATCTGCCAGACTTCGCTTTCTTGTAATTGTAGTCCTTCGTATTTCCATTCGAAAAAACCGATTCCGGTAAAATGAAGCTCGCCAAGATAACCTGGATTGTTTTCGCCTGTTAGTTCGAGGCTTTCCACATAGCGTTCCCGCATGGTTTCATAGTTGAAGAGTGTGCTTTCAAATTCGGGGAAGCCCCGATAAAGCTGGAACGTGCCGGTGGGAATGAGTTCGCGGCCTTCTTCGATCAGCAAAGGCGCAGCTTCGATAATATCCCAGGTATTATCGGAACGTTTGATCTGTAAATTGATCGGAATGGTCATATACAAATTTATAAAAAGCCTGAACTATATTTGATCCTGCAATCATTTACAGCAACTTCAAAGTAGCCTTGTCCATCTCTCCCTTAAAATATTTCTTAAGTACTGTTTCAAAAACAGGGTCCGCACCGGGCACCTGTGCAAATAAGGTCATGGATGAACGCAATTTCAAATCGTCAGGGCTGCCCATGACACCAGATGCACTAATAGACTTTAATTCCAGCAAGGCAGCTGCTATCTCAATCAGACGTTTACCCAGGACGGGGTGTGCAAGATAGGCAATAGCCTCGGGCAGATCCTTGATCGCATAACGTTTCGACATTTCACTGTAACCCAGCCCGCCGATCTGTGGAAAAATGTACCATATCCAGTGGCTGCGTTTACGGCCTGCCTTTATTTCTGATAAAGCCGTGGCGTAATCACGTTGTTGAGCATCTAAAAAACGTTTGAAGTTATCGTCACTCATCCTTCTCTTTCTTCTTTTTTAGTTTCGCAAAATGTAACCTTGCCTGTTTAAGGCCGGTTGCAATGGCTTCACCCTCGTTACCTGTGGTGCTCAGGACTTCGTTTGCGATCTCGGTCGCTTTGTCTCGGATGTGCTTGGGCTGGTTCTTATAAGATGGCGGGTAATCTCCATTGTGCCAGGGCATATTTCTTCCTCCTTTATTTACTTAAATTTTGCTTCAATCGCTTGTTTGACCGAAATGTAAACATCTTCATCCAACGGATCACCACTCACTTGTTCCCATTTTTCCTTATGCTGCAACTCCGCGATGACCTTACCATCGTAAGCAACAGTATAGCTGCCTTCCTGCGCTTTTACCTCAAAGCTGTTCATGCCGCCATGATAGAATGCCTGTACATAAAAACTTCCCGCAGGTTCATCTTTATCTTCAAGCCGCTGGATATGATCAGCAATCTGTGATTGCTCTTCCTCATCCAGAAAATCCCCGAGATAAACCCATTCATATTTATCGTCCTGTTTGTGCGCAAATGAGCCAATCTCTGTGGTGTCTCCAGGGTTGTCTTCGGTATATTCACCGGCGGGATCGTCGTGGCGCGTCGCCTGCAATTGATAAATGCCGGTATAAACATACTTGTCTTCTTCCTGGTAGGATACAGGCGCTATTTCGACGTATAACTTAGTTCCGTCTGCGCGTGTCAATTCGAGGGAGGATGTCGCAATGATCATATTGTTGATTGTTAACTAATAATAAGACAACGCATCGTTGCCTTTGTTTTATCGTTCCCCGAACATCACAATTCTCCAGATACGGGGATCATTGGGTAGAATTTACTCGAAGAGTTCCTGACTTTCTGTGTAATAGGTTTTGCGTGAATTTATTTCAGCCTTTAAAATTGTTTCGCCGGAGGGGGTCAGCTCGTGTCTTGGGAGATGCACCTGAAGGAAATCACGTTCCTTCTCCGTGATCGTATCAGGGAATATCTTTGATATATGGCTTTCGGCATCTGCTAAGACAGTCTTGATAGCTTTGATGATGACGTCAACCTTCTTTTCAGGAAGTTTATTCGCTTTGGAAAACGGTGATATTTTTGCCCAATAAAGAATTTCGTCGACATAAGCGTTGCCAATGCCCCGCACCACCTTTCCCTCTGTTAAAACTGTTTTGATAGGGTGGGCAGTATTTTTTAATGCTGCAATGAGGTAGCCGTCCGGGATATTCAAAGCATCTGGTACTTTTGTAGGCTTCGGGTCGAGTGTTATGATTACCGCTTTCTGCCAGTCTGTAATGGCTAATCCTGTCCCATCAGAAAACAAGAGTTCAGCGATTGTAAATCTGTTCTCATTCTTACCATCGTACCAATACATCGTTCCATGCAGCATCAAATGGAGGCCTAGCACATGTCCGTTTTCGAATGCGAAATGTAATTCCTTGCCTTCCCTGGTAATACCTATTAACTTTTGTCCTTCAAAGGCTTCTTTCAAAGCAAATTCCGGAACCTTGAGTTTCCTGGGTACGGGTACGTCAATCTGAATGAGCGTTCCGCCTATAAGGCGCTTACTCAAATTTTGACTGAATATGTTTAAGTCTGGAATTTCTGGCATATGACAAATGTAGAAAATAGTATAGTGTGCTTCTAATTATAGTGACTTTCGATCTTTTGCCCGATCTCGTCAATAATACTTTGTGGCAATATTGCTCCTGAGGCTTGAATCCAATTGAATTGGTCTGTATGTTCAACTGATGCTGTCCACTTTCCATCAAAATATACATCATAACTCCGTTCAGCCATACATGCTTCACAATAGATCAATTCATCGCCATATGCTATCCCGAATCCAATAACAGGGTTTGCCATTACCTCTAAATTAAAAATTTACAGCCACAATGGCTGATTTTTCAAGTATATTTTTTAATTAAAATTGTCTATTTCACCCGATAGCTTAAGTTATACGTCGTCAAATGAAAATTAATATAAATCAACTATATGTACAACTTGTAGTCTTAACTGTTTACTTTGCAATATGGAATTTGGCAGAGTTGAAGATTTTGAACTAGCGGAAATTGACTTCGTGTTACCGGTTGATTCTGATTTAACTATTAAAACTCTCGCAGCGTCGAAACTCAGTGATCCGATAAGTATTCATGTTGGATGTCCGAGATGGGGCAATAAGGGATGGATAGGTCGGGTGTATCCGCCAAAAACGAACGAAAAACAGTTTTTGAATGAATACAGTAAACAATTTAACAGCATAGAACTGAACGCAACGTTTTACAGTATTCCCAAATCGGAGGATGTGAAAAGATGGACAGGTCAGGTTGATGAAAGTCCGGATTTTAAGTTTTGTCCCCGATTTCCCCAAGCTATCACCCACATAAGGCGCCTGAAAAATGCGGAATTACAGACAGCCCAATTCTACGAATCTATAAATGGTTTTGGTGACAAGCTTGGGGCGCTCTTGTTACAACTTGGAGACAACTTCAGTCCTAAAAGTTTCGATAACTTGAAAACTTACCTTGAAACTTTGCCAACAAGTACTCCGGTGTTCCTGGAGGTTCGCCATAAGGATTGGTTTCAGGATGAGGTAGCCAGACAAAAACTTTTTGATACGTTGCACGACTTGAAAATCGGTGCCGTGATAACTGACACCGCTGGCCGGAGAGATTGTGCTCATATGGAGTTACCAACACCACATACGATGATCCGTTTCGTGGGAAGTAATTTACATCAGACTGATTACACACGTGCAGACGCATGGGTGCAAAGGATTAAAAGCTGGCAAGAAAAGGGCTTACAAACGTTGTGGTTTTTCGTACATCAGCTTGACGAGAATAATAGTCCTGAAATGTGCGACTACATGATCAGACAATTGAATAAAGAACTGGGCACAAATCTCACGGCTCCAAGACTTTTAAGATAGGCGAGCCTTGTATTTTTCGTCTGGCTTTTCCCACCAGAAAGTTAGCTTTCTTTTATCACTGCCTGATAGTAAACAATAACCCAGGCTAAAGGTTATACTCCTATGGAGAATTACCCGATCACGATAAGCCTGGCTAAAGAAGTGCATCATTTCGAGGTAGGCGAATATGTTCATCACGATTATGATAAATGCAAATACAGGGTGTACGAGAACGGAGCCTATGTGGCCAGTTTTACGCCTGACGTCCATGATTTTTTACAAATCTGCCAAAACCCTGGAAGTATAGACGAGGAAATATTGCACCTATTGGCCGATAAGATCGAGGCACATCATCCTCAAGGCATCAACGATAACATTAGAAAATTAAAGCAATGAGAAGTATCTGGACCGGTTCAATCGGCTTTGGCCTTGTGAGCATACCCATTAAATTATTTTCTGCTGTTGAAGAAACCAGGCTTGATCTGGATATGCTTGATGGCCGCGACCATGCGCACATCAAGTTTCAGCGCGTAAATGAAAATACCAAAAAGGAAGTCCCTTATGATAAAATCGTAAAGGGTTATAAATACGATGATGACTATGTGATCATTGAAGAGGCTGATTTTGAGGCTGCGGCTCCCGAAAAAACCAAGGTGATCGAGATCGAAAGCTTTGTGGACGTCGCTTCGGTAAACCCGATGTATTATGAAACTTCTTATTATACGGAACCGGCCACTAAGAAAAACAAAGCTTATGCCCTTTTGTTGGAAGCGCTCAAAAAATCAGGCAAAGCCGGTTTAGCGCGATTCGTACTTCGCAGTACGGAAAGTTTGTGCATTGTTCATCCGGTGGATAAAGCTATCGTGGTGACGCGTATCCGTTTCGCGCAGCAGATCCGTGATCAGGACGAACTTAACCTGGACGATGATATTACGGTCAGTAAAAAAGAGTTAGATATGGGGCTGGCGCTGATTAACCAATACGCGGAGCCACTGGATCTTTCTAAATATAAGGATGAATACCATACGGAGTTGCTGAAGATCATTGAGCAAAAGGCGAAGGGCAAACGTCCGACAATCAAGAAACTCAAACCGGTAAAAGCAAAAAGTGACGATCTTTACGATCAACTGATGAACAGCTTGTCAGCTAAGAAAGGGGCTTAATATGATAAACCCGGTACAAACCAGTATCCCGCAGACAGACGGCAGCGACCGCTACGTGATCATTGAACCCGTACTTGAAAAAGATGGAGAGCAGTGTTTACGTTCAACAGGTGTGTTCAAAGTTTATAAAGATGCGGTAGGAGAGGAGACGCACTTGTTCACCGAACCTGCGGAGCTTGACGAGGCGCGTGATGACCTGCCGGATGAACAAAACCCAGACTATCTGGGGCATTTTGTATTTGAAAATGGCAGCGTTAAGCATTTCGCAGGCCGGGTATTGAGCATAGCGGAGCAGGCATATCTGGCGGTGTTTATAGAGCGTTACGAAGAACCCGATATTTAAATATGAACATTCCAGGAATGTTGCTGTTCATATGATATGAAGAATCCATTTAAGAAAGAAGATCATACAAGTCTGATTGTCGGCCTTGCGGTCGGCGTAACCGCTGGCATTGGCCTGGGCTGGTTGTTCCTCACGGAAAAAGGTGCTGTTTATCGTAAGCAAATGAAGGATAGATTGAAGGAAGGTGTAAGCGAACAGGCAGCCGGTTTGATCAGCAAAAAAACCATTGTGCCGAAAAAAGCAGCTAAAGCAGCTACTGATGTGGTGATCAAAGACTAAGTTATGAAAAAAGGAAAAGCCTTGATCGGTGTCGCGGCGGTGGCAGGCGTAGCAAGTATCGTTTATGCCCTTTGGCCGAAAAAGAAAATTCCGGTGGGCGCTATTGTTGATCCATTCGATAAGGAGCGGTATATGGGCAGGTGGAACGAAGTGGCCCGGTTGCCAAACCTGATCGAAAAAGACCTGCGGAACCTGACAGAGGAATATTCGCTGAATGAAGACGGGACGATCAAAGTAGTCACCCGTGCCTTCAATGCGTTTAAGAACAAACCGGTGGAAGCGACCGGCACGATCAAGTTTAAAGGAGCCCAGACACTCGGTCGACTCGAAGTCGCTTATTTCCTGCCGATCTACCTGGACTATAATGTGCTGGATATCGATGAAAACTACCAATATACGCTGGTGTCCGGCAGCGGCATGGGCTACCTTTGGCTGCTGTCCCGCGAAAACAGTATGCCCGAGGAAATGAAACAGCGCTTTTTACAAAAGGCGATTGGTTTGGGTTTTGAAATCAGCCGGCTGGAATGGATGGATTATTAGCCTGTTCACAGGTATTTACTTAGATAAGAGGAAGTGCGGCTGGCTTTTACTTTTACAATCGACTGTGGGATACCGGCAGTTACGATCCGCCCGCCTTCGTCTCCGGCACCGGGACCAATATCAATCACCCAGTCACTCCCTGCTATGACCTGCATATCATGTTCGACCAGGATAACCGTATTGCCCGCATCCACCAAACGGTTCAACTGCAGCATTAATCTTTCTACATCTGAAGGATGGAGCCCGGTAGTCGGTTCATCTAAAATATAAAGTGTCTGCCCGTGCTGCGCGCGCTGCAGCTCGGTTGCCAGCTTGATGCGTTGCGCTTCGCCACCCGAAAGCTCGGTGGCCGGCTGGCCTAAACGCAGATAGCCCAAACCCACTTCCCTTACCACTTCCAATGCCCGGCTGATGGACGGTTCTTCGTCGAAGAAATTTGCTGCCTCATCTACTGTCATAGCCAGTACTTCGGCAATATGCTTTTCCTTATATTTAACTTCCAACGTTTTGGGGTTATAACGCGTACCACTGCAAGTCGGGCAGGGCGTATAGACGCTGGGCAAAAATAAGAGTTCCACCATCACCATACCTTCGCCCTCGCAGTGCGGGCAGCGGCCCTTGGCGACGTTAAAAGAAAAACGGCCGGCATCATATTTTTTGCTTTTGGCCATGGGCGTAGCTGCAAATAATTTACGCACATGGTCAAACAGGCCGGTATAAGTAGCCAGGTTGGAACGCGGTGTCCGGCCGATGGGTTTCTGGTCAACAACCACCAGTCTTTTAATATGTTTCATGCCGTGGGTGATCTGTCCTCCCAGGGTTAGCACTTCGATATGTTCCAGCGGGTCGGCTTCCGTTTCGCCGGTAGTATCCAGCTGTACACCTAAATGTTCCGCGACCAGTTCCACCAAAACCTGGCTCACCAGGCTGCTTTTACCAGAGCCGGAAACGCCGGTCACGCTGGTCAGTACGCCCAGCGGAAAGGCGGCATCCAGTCCGTTCAGGTTATTGCGGCTAACGCCTTCCAGTTTCAGCCAGTCTTTAGGCACCCTGGCTTCGCCGGTTACTTTCTTCGGGTTGCCGTATAAGTAGTGGCGGGTCAGCGACGCTTCGATGTCATTTAAACCTGAGGGCACCCCGCTGTACAAGATATGACCACCTTTTTCACCTGCTGCCGGACCTACATCCACGATCCAGTCCGCGTGGCGAATGACATCGATCTCGTGTTCCACTACGAACAGCGAATTACCCGACGCCTTTAATTTATCAAGCGCCCTGAGCAAGGCTTCGGTATCAGCCGGGTGCAAGCCCGCGGAGGGTTCATCCAGTACGTAAACCACACCGAAAAGATTAGAGCGCACTTGCGTTGCCAGTCTTAACCTTTGTAATTCACCGGGCGATAAAGTAGGTGTACTGCGTCCGATGGTCAAATAACCCAGGCCGAGGTCAAGCATTACCTGGAGCCTGGCTAAAAAGTCTTCAGCGATACGTTTAGCAACGACCACCTTTTCCGGGTGCTTGCCTTCCAGCTTTTTTAAGGCGGGTGAGGCTCCGGTCGCATAAGGCTGGAAAATGGTGGCCAGTTTGTTCAGCGCCAATCCAGACAGTTCCGCGATATCATAACCCGAGAATTTGATGCTCAGCGATTCCTGTCTTAATCTTTTGCCCAGACAAAGCGGGCATTCACTGCTGAGCATATATTGCGACACCCGTTTTTTCATCAATGCGCTTTGCGTATGGGCGAAAGTATGCCGCACGTAACGGCGGGCACCGGTAAAAGTGCCCATATAGTCAGGCTGCCGTTTATTTTTGATGAAACGCTGAATTTCTTCATGGCTGTACCCGGAATAAACCGGCACTACCGGCTGTTCTTCGGTAAATAGTATCCAGTCGCGGTCTTTTTTCGACAGGTCTTTCCAGGGAACGTCAATATCATAACCCATCGTGGTTAAGATATCACGTTGGTTCTGACCCTGCCAGGCTGATGGCCATGCGGCAATCGCTTTTTGCCTGATGGTCAATGAATCGTCTGGCACCATGGTTTGTTCGGTGATCTGATAAACCCTTCCCAAGCCGTGGCATTCCGGGCAGGCACCCTCCGGCGTATTGGGTGAAAAGGCCTCGGCATAAATGATACCTTGTCCCGGAGGATAATCACCGGCACGGGAGTACAACATTCTTAATAAATTAGAAAGTGTCGTTACGCTGCCAACCGACGAGCGGGTACTGGCCGAACCCCGCTGCTGCTGTAAGGCAACGGCCGGAGGCAGCCCTTCGATCTCATCGACTTCCGGAATAGCCATCTGGTTAAATAAGCGCCGGGCGTAAGGTGAAACGGATTCAAGGTAACGCCGCTGCGCCTCGGCATATAAAGTACCGAAAGCAAGGGACGATTTTCCCGAACCGGAGATACCGGTAAAAACCACCAGTGCATCCCTTGGTATCTCCAGGCTAACATTCTTTAAATTATGCTCCCTGGCCCCGCGCACGCTGACAAAACCGGAAAATTCAGTTCTCGTACTCATGATTTGCCAACAGCCTGACAGCGCCATTGTTTCAGAACCGGTGAAACTAAGATCGCTTACCGCTTGTTAGGCTTTTGTGAAAATCGCTACTTATAATATTAACGGAATCAACGGAAGGATCGGCAATCTGCTCCGCTGGCTGGCAGATGCGCAACCCGATGTGGTATGTTTGCAAGAACTCAAAACAGAGGATCATAAATTTCCTGAACGTGCTTTATTAGAGGCGGGTTACAACGCCATTTGGCAGGGACAAAAAAGCTGGAACGGTGTGGCGATCATATCTAAATTCGAAATCAAAGAAACCCGGCGTGGCCTGCCCGGCGACGAAAATGACAGCCATAGCCGTTACATCGAAGCTTTTATAAATGGGATTGTGATCGGCTGTTTGTACCTGCCAAATGGCAACCCTTTTCCCGGGACAAAGTTTGAGTATAAATTGGATTGGATCAGACGGTTGACGGCTCATGCCAAAAAGCTGGAAGGGTTTAATTTACCGGTGGCCCTCATCGGTGACTATAATATCATGCCGACCGACCTGGATACTTACAAGCCAGAGAAATACATCGAAAACGCGCTGTTCCGGCCGGAGGCGCGAAAGCTTTTTCATACATTACTTAAGCTGGGCTGGACGGATGCGATCCGCGAATTGTACCCGGACAAAGCTGTTTATACCTTTTGGGATTACCTTAGACATGCTTATGAGCGAAACGCTGGTTTGCGGTTAGATCATTTTCTATTAAACAAACTACTCCTGCCACGCTTGCGATCAGCACACATCGACAAGGAAATAAGAGGATGGGAACATTCCAGCGATCATGCGCCGGCTTGGATCGAAATTGCTGAATAAATTTGATGGCACCATACTTGATTAGGTTAATGAAAAACTTATGGGCACGATCAAGACTTTTTTATTAGGCGCAGGCACAGCTTACGCCATCTACTTTATTACCAGAAAACGCATAGACGGAACATCCATACTGGATGACTTGCTGGACAATCCTTCCTTATTTATGAACAGGGCTAAGGATTATGCGATAGCAGAAGTTGCACATACCTTAAAAGAAAAACTAAGTTAATTCCGTGGATATTCAGCAACTCAAGGGCCTGCCGTTTTATTTAAAACTGGCCGCCGTATTGTTTAGCCTGATTGCTATGGTATGGATCGTGATCATCGCAAAGGGGATCCTTTCGCCATTGATCTTTTCCTGCTTGTTTTCCATTTTGTTACTGCCTTTTGCCGCTTTTCTGGAGAACAAGCTCCGCTTGCCGCGCAGCGCGGCTTCGATGCTCGCCGTTTTAAGTCTGCTTGTTTGTATTGGGGGCTTACTTTACGTAATCGGTTCGCAGGTATCAAACTTGGCAAGCGACTGGCCGCAATTCCAGGATCAATTACACAAAACGCAAAATGACATGATGGACTGGATCCGTTCCAGCTTTCATGTCACCCGCCATAAGCAGCTTACCTTTGTAGCGAACACAACCAACAGGGTAGTTGCCTCCGGCGGATCAGTTGTCGGCGCTACTTTATTGTCCTTGTCGGGAATGCTGCTGTTTTTGGTTTTTACTTTTATTTACACCTTTTTCTTTTTGTTGTACCGCAAATTGATCATGCGCTTTTTAGAGACCGTATTTGAAGAAGACAACAAAAAAGTTGTACATGATATCATTGAAAAAGTGCAATTTATGATCCGGAATTATATAATAGGGATCGTGATTGAAATGGCCATTGTCGCCATCGTAGTGAGCGTTGCATTTATGTTCCTGGGCGTTAAATATGCGATCTTGCTGGGTTTAATAACCGGCCTTTTTAATATTATACCCTATATCGGAATTTTTACAGCGCTGGTTTTAAGTTCTGCAGTTACGCTGGCTACATCGCCTGAACAAGGAACCGTGATCTATGTCATAATTACGCTGGTGATCACGCACCTGATAGACAGCAATATTTTATTGCCCCTGGTCGTGGGTTCCAAAGTCCGGATCAATGCGCTCATTACTGTATTGGGGGTCATCATTGGGGAAATGGTTTGGGGTATCCCCGGTATGTTTTTATCCATACCGGTAATAGCGGTCCTAAAAATCATCTTTGACCGGGTTGAAAGCCTTAAAGCATGGGGCATTATCCTTGGGGACGAAGAGCCGAAACAAAACCGCCTGGCAAAAAAGCTGGCGGTTAAGAAAAAGCCGGTCACCATATGACAGAATCCCCATCATATTTAAATTTCAACAAAGAGGCTTACGCCTGGAATCCTAACGTCGACTATCGCGTGCAACCGGAATTGTATCGTGTTGGAAAACGCGAACAGGGCGTTCTGATCTGTGAACCTTATAAAAGTGAGATCGGCCAATACTGGCGATTTAAAACCGTGGAAATCGCCAAAGAAAGCAGCGCAAAGATTTATGAATTATTCTCGGTTTACCTTGCTGACAATGATTTCGTCGGCGCTGATATGGCACGCAAATACCTGCAAATGGGTTTCACCCGCGCACGGCGTTATGCCAATTATAAAGGTGGTAAAAAATATGACAAAGAGAATGACTATAAACTTTTAGAAAAAGGGACAGGTGAAAACGAGAAAGCGAAATCCGCGGCCATTTTTTTTGCCAGTTGGAAAGCGGCAGAAGCGAACGAGCAGTATGCCCGTTTAAAAAAACAATGGAAGAATGAAAAGGGTTAAGAAGCAAGACCTCCCGCAGAAAATTTGTGTAACCTGCGGCCGTCCGTTTAATTGGCGTAAAAATGGGAAGTAGTTTGGGAAGAAGTTAAATACTGCTCGGATAAAATTAGAAAAAACAAGAACAATTATTGTGTGGGATATGCAGTGTTACCTCTGAAATAATCTGATTAATTCGGAATATATTGAAAGTCAGAATGGTGGCTTGACATTTGCTTATAAAATTCAGATGTAAGAATTGAGAAAGGCAATTATCATTTGAAGTGCCTGCGGACTAAAATAAATATTAAAATGGAAACAAATAAATTAGCCACTGCCAAAAAGATTTTAGTTGTAGACGATGATCAGGATATTCGGGAAATCATCATGATGGTCCTGGAATCTGAGGGCTATCATGTTTCCGGATTGGATAACGGACAGGCGGTTGTAGACACAGTTCACCAAATACAGCCGGATATAGTATTACTTGATGTTCAGCTCGGTGACCGGGATGGAAGGGATATCTGCCGGGAACTAAAGCAAATGCCAACTACGCAAGATATCCCAATTATTATTATTTCCGCCAGCCACGGCTGGCACGCCCTTCGGGAAAAAGAATGCAACGCGGATGATTTTCTGGCTAAGCCATTTGATTTAACAGATTTGGTAGGTTATGTCAGGCGTTACGCGGCTTAAAACATGATTAAGCAAGTACTAAATAGTTAATAGACGCAAGTTTTTCAGCCGTTCCGTAATAGGTCGAAAATCTGCCATATTTCGCCTTCAAATAGGCGGTAACAAGGTAACGACACTTGAAATATGCGAAGCCATTAAAGTGCAACTCCCCTGAAAAACACGGGTTATCATCACCCATCAATTCTAAATTGTCAAAATATTCTTCCCGTAATTTGACGCCGCCAATGTATTGCTGTTCATCCGGTTCATAGGCTGCGCAGATTAGGAAGCATTCGTGTGGCCACATTATACTAATCCAACTTTCGCAAAACAGGAATTAGTTCCAGTGAGCGACACGGGCCAGCGGGCTGATGACTTCAGTAATAAAAAGAACTGTTCAACATCATGACAAAAAGCCCGGCGTTAACGTCCGGGCTTTTCAGATTTATTATTCCGTTAAGCTAAACGACTGTTGTATCCTTGCGCAGGAAACCCAGCACTAATGCAATAATTGCAATAACTAATAGAACGTGGATTAAACTACCGGCCGCATAAGCGAATGTGCCGATTGCCCATCCAATGATCAGGACAACGGCGATAATGTACAATATTGATCTCATGGTTATAAGTTTATGTAAGTAGATAACTGAGGTTTACAAATGGCATACCAATATTGACAATTGGTAATTTTGCATTCATGTGGGTGTTGTTATCGTAGTAAATAAAGATAGGGCGGATATTTTAGCAGACACAGTGTATTAAATGTGAAAGCTGAATATTACTATTGAGCTCTTTAACAACAGCTAATTTAGCAATCAAACATTTCCGGCTTGAATTGTTATATATAAACACATTCCTACTTTAATAGCGTACCGCTTAAGTTTCCATTCTCTTATCCTGCACATGTTTTATTAGGCCAGATACTTTGTTATGACTAATAAACGCGTTTTAATACTTGATGATAATGAGGCAATCCTGGAGGTTGTCACAGAGGCCTTACAATACGAAAATTATGAGGTACTCGACATCAGCTTTGGTTACCAGTTAATGGAGGCGATAGCGGATTTTTCTCCCGATCTCATCCTCCTGGATTATCGGCTGGCAGACACGAATGGCGCTGACCTTTGCCTGACTTTAAAAAGCGATCCAGCCTACCGTCACATCCCGGTGATAATTTTCTCTGCCTATTTCAGTCGCGCCGATGCCAGCAACCCCGGCAATTGCGATGGTATCTTATATAAGCCTTTTAATCTGGATGAACTGCTTACTATCGTTCGTTTACATGTCGAGCCCGGCTATGTTAAACAAATTGGGTAAATTCTTGGATTTTATCAATATAGCCAGAATGGCCACATCCGGTTCACCGACAATGCCGTGATATCGATATAGAACGCTATGGTGAGGAATTTTTTAACTATATAAGGTTTCATACAGATGTAGAAAGAAAACGACCTGGTATGTTTTCAGTTAAAACTCATGTCGATACACCTATTGGGACAATTAGCGTAAATAGCAAGCTGGGGGTCGGTACTACGTTCGATATAGAATTGCCTGTTGGTTATGCCACTAATTAATCGGAAGCGAAAATTTGAATGTACTCCCCTGATCACGTTCGCTTTCTACCCATATCTTACCCTGGTGTCTTTGAATGATCTCCGAACAAAGATAAAGTCCGATGCCAAATCCGGCGATTTTTTCTGTTTCTCTTGTTTCCGCCCGGTAATGAGGCGTAAAAAGCTTATCTATATCTTGCTTTGAAATACCCATGCCATGGTCACGAACGCTAACGGTCATCGTATTGTTCTCGACGAAACAGGCAACTTCAATAGGTTCCTCCTTGACGGAATATTTCGCGGCATTGCTCAGCAGATTTACCAACACCTGTTCGATCTTATCGCGGTCTGCATTGACCAAAATGCGCTCAAATGGTACTACAGTAATATTATGCGATGCGGTAATAAATATAGTTTCCTCAATGACCTCACTGATCAGCTCGCCCATATCAAAAAATTCCTTCTTCAAATGGATCTTGCCAGCTTCAGCGCCTGATAGGTTAAGAAGGCTGTTGATCATATGGAGCATTTTTTTAACCTGCTTTTCCACTTTGGACAAAGCACCTATCGTAAAACTATCCTTTTGTTTTTTTGCCCAGGTATTGAGCATTTGGACATACGCCTTTAGCGCAGTTAGGGGTGTTTTCAGTTCATGGCTCACCATGCCGATAAACTTGCTGCGGCGCAGGTCGTTTTGTTTTTGTTCCGTAATATCCATTACGATCCCGGAAAAATAGCTGTTGGTTTCATCGGTTGTGCTAAACCCACCGGTAATGCTTAACCAACGGTGCTTTTGGTCGGGCGCAATGATCACCGGGCATTCTACATACAGATTGCTGCGATGCTTGATCGCTTTTTCTACCGTAGCCAGGAAGGAGCGTTTGTGCTTGTCAACGACTTTTGACAGTGCATCGTCAAAGGACATTTCTTGTTCCGGTAAAAACCCGAACAACGCTTTGGTACGTTTGGAAGGGAGGAAATTCCGCGTTGCGGCATCCATCGCCCAGATTCCTACATTAGCGGAATCAAGCGCCATTTGCGCGATAACCAGTTCCGGTAGTAGTCCATCGTCGCCAGATTCACGCTTTTCTTGTATCGTCTCATCCATCATACTGGTCAATCTTTTTCGATGTAAAAGTAAAGTAAATAACCGGTACACAATATACCGTTATCTCTAGGGCTAATCGCCGCTTCAAATTTGACACTGATGCTGTAAATTTTTCAGTATGAATCTGCAAATTTTTCATTGGTGAAGAGTTGGCACACCAGTTGTAAATGGTGTTTTATAGTTTAATTAATTTTTTGTTCAACTTTTAAAAGAGAAGGCCATGACCTTAGTTAAATTCAATAACAAAACTGCGAACTCATTAATGCCAGGCTTTAATGATGTTTTTGATTCCATCTTTAACGACACTTTCTTTAACGACCGTATGATGAGCCGCGTGCCTGCTGTAAATATCAGCGAGAGCGAGTCACACTATCATGTGGAACTGGCTGCGCCGGGCTTAAAGAAAGAAGATTTCAAACTGAACCTGGAGCGCAATAGCCTGAGCATATCTGTAGCGCAAACAGCGGAGCAACAAGACAGTCAAAAAAATTACAGTAAACGAGAATTCAGCTACGGTTCATTTGTACGTGCTTTCACATTGCCTGACAGCGCAGATCACAGCCAGATTGAGGCAACGTACGTTGATGGCATCTTGTGCATCGATATCGCTAAACGCGAAGAAGCTAAAGCAGTGCGCCGCGAGATAGAGATCAAATAAGTGTATCGGTTCATTTAATTACAGGGCTCCTGCTTCAGGAGCCCATTTTTTTGACGTAGCATGGAAACACAGTTCTATCTTTTATTGAGTATCAAAACTCCAAAAGGGTTTGTGAATTACGGTCAATACTTTTTAGGCGATCACCGTGAGACAGCGGAAAAACTGTTCAATGAGTTACAGGGCACGGGCTCACCGCCCGACAGTACGGTATTACATGTAGATCTGATGGAAACCATCTTGGAATTGCCTGTTAAAATTAAAACGATCGGCTGTACCCTGGATGAACTTTGTTATAACAGCAAACTCATCGCGCGGGAAATGTTCCGGTTGAAAAATCTAAAAGAACTTAATTAGACTTTATGCTTAACTGTTGCAAAGTGCGCTGGTCTCTTTCACCGCCATAAAATTTATCCAGCACCTGGCCGAACACCGGAAAGGTAGCCGGTACGGCATTGAACAGGTTCATACCTGACTTCAGTTTTAAGTTATCCGGGTTGCCGAAGATGGCGTGTGCGTCATTGGTTTCGAGTTCAAGCAGGGCTTTGCAAATGTTGACCAGCCGTAAACTCAGTTCCTCATCCATCATAATCTGTAGCTTCTGCTATGTCTTTGATGGCATAGTGACGCGAGATCTCGGTCGTACCTAAACCCGCAACTTGGGGAAAGATATACCACATCCAATGACTCTGTTTGCGGCCGCTTTGAACCTCAGCCAATGCTGTTTCATAATCGCGCTCCTTTGCATCTTTAAATCGCTTTAACATTGTTATTTTCTTAAGGTTATCATCATACCACCGGCAACTAATCCGGCGAAGGTGTACCAGGCAACCGTTAACATTTTTGTTTTATTTGTTCGGGTTACCGGTGCATCGCTCAGCCCCATGGGTTTGGTCAAAACCAGTGCGCCAATTCCGGCACATAAGCCGTGGGCCGCGCCGTGATAAAGCAGGTATTTCTTTTGCCCAAGCCGATCATGCTATAATAGGCCGCATTGCTGAGCAGATCGGCCGTCAGCATCGCTGCAAACCAAGTATTACCTGTTGGTGGCTCAATTCCAATTTTTTTTAGCCCTTTTGATAAGGCTTCTTCGCCGATCAGGTCTACCCGTGGTGCTTCGTGATCAAATCGCATTGCCACTTGATGCAGGATATTAAGCGCCATCGCGCCGGCTATGCCGCCGAAAATACCACTGGTTAATTTTTTCATGTTATCCGAAAATACTTTGTGCTTTTTTGATGGTTTTGGACAAGTCAATACCTTCACCTAATACACCTTTGAACAAATCCCCCGTTTCCTTTAGCCGGTCCAATGCGTTATGAATATTAAAATGCTGAATGGTCAGTCCGGGTTTAACCTCATCCCAACTCAGTGGCATGGAAACCGTCGCGCCTGGCTTTGGCCGTAGGGAATAGGGGCCTGCAATCGTCGCGCCTGGCCGGTTTTGTAAAAAATCGAGGTACATTTTGCCGTGCCGTGCGGCTATGCTGCGTTCCAGGCTGGTAAAGTTTGGGATTTCTTTGTGTACCAACTTGACGATGATATTGGCAAACATTTGCGACTGGTCATAAGTGTATTTGCCTTCAAGCGGAATGTAAATATGCATCCCTGTTGATCCGGAAGTTTTTGGGTAAGATGGAACATCTATCGCATCCAGTACCATTTTTACTTCTAGTGCAGCTTGAACCACCTGGTCGTAAGTATGTTTATCAGGGTCAAGATCGATTACGCAATAGTCAGGATTATCCGGTGTTTCCGCGCGGCTGAACCATGGGTTGATCTCGATGCAACCCAAGGAGTTCATCCATAAGAGACTGGCTTCATCAGTTGCTACTAAGTATTTCGTTACTTTCCCTTCACCGGTTACGTGGTCAAATGTTTTAGCCCAGCCTGGTGCTTTATCGGTTACATCCTTTTGGTAGAAGCTCTGACCGTGAATGCCGCCTGGAAAGCGATTTAAGGACATAGGGCGGTCTTTCAGGTACGGCATCATATATTCGCCTACCTTGTAGTAATAATTTAGCATCTGCCCTTTGGTAATTTTATCCTCCGGCCAGTAGAGTTTGGTAACGTGATTGAATTTTAGCTCATGCCCGCAAACTTTTTTGGTTTGTGTGTCCTCCGTGGGATTGAGTAATGTTTTACGATCGGTGGTTTTGACAGGCTCCAATTTCAGATCGCTCGTCTTCGTTTTACCTTTTGTCTTTGCTTTTGATTCCTTTGTTTTGCGTGATTCTATGGTTTCCGGAGTGGTTATTTCAGATTCAGCAATGGCTTCTTCCGTATCGGCAGCAGTTTCCAATATAACATCCTTAGCATTTTTATCGGTCCGCATGCCCTTAAATGAGGCCTGGCGGAATACGCCATCACTGGTCACCTCAGCAAATCCTACTTCGCAGACAAGTTCAGGTTTTAACCAGGTTGGTTTAGCGCCCATTCTTTTTGGACGAAAACGGGTGGGCTTATCAACATCTACTTCATAGTCAAACGGGCTTTCATCCGTAATAAGCGGCTTAAATTGTACCATAATTTCTTTTTGCAGTTTGTCTGAAAAGCCGGTGCCGACCTTGCCCACAAATTGCAATTCTTTGCCTTTGTAAACGCCAAGCACCAACGCGCTGAACGATTTGCCGGTTCCTTCATTTTTGGTAAAGCCCGCAATGACAACTTCCTGCCTGCGCTGTACTTTAACTTTGAGCCATTCTTTACTGCGCAGGTCAGAGGTATAAAGGCTGTCCGCTTTTTTCGCGATAATGCCTTCCAATCCCATTTTTTCAGCAGCAGCAAAGAAGTCAATGCCGTTCGCATCGAACACTTTGCTTTGGCGAATATGATCGTTGTCGGTTGGAAGTATATCTTTCAGGATCGCTTGCCGTTCAATCAGGGGGAGGCCCATCAGGTTTTTGCCCTCATACCATAAAATATCAAAGATGTAGTACACGAGGTTACCGTCAGCTTCGCTGCGCCAGTTCTGCATCGCCCCGAAATTGGAGATACCTTTTTCATTGAGCACGAGCAGTTCTCCGTCGAGTACGGCGTCCATGCCCCATTTCTTCATGGCATCATTGATCGGATAATATTTTTCAAATGGGAGATTATTGCGGGAGATCAACTGTGCGCCTTCTTCTTTATTGAGAACGGCTATCGCACGGTAACCATCCCATTTGACTTCAAACAACCATCCCGGTTCATCAAATGGTTCATCCACTAAGGTGGCCTTCATCGGTTTGATGTTTGCCGGCACTTTAGATTTGGGTGCAGCTTTCAGGATAGCTTTTACATCGATATCAGGTGCATCTGCCGTTTCTACATCTTCCGGCAATACTTCATCGGGCAACACATCTTCTTCATGCCCGTTCTGCCATACTTTTTCGCTGGTTTTTTCCATCGTTTCAATGGTCTTCCCGGAAAGCACAGATTTATCTTGCTTGGTAATATCCTTATCTGTGGCAAACTCATCCTTATGCTTGATCATGAGCCAGCCATTTTCTCCCATGCCGTGTGTTTTAAACATCGCAAATTCACCATTGAGTTTTTCACCGTGCAGTTTGATCTTTAGCTGTCCGGACGCGAGTTGTTTAAGCAGGTGTTTTTCCTGGGCTTTTTTACCCTTAATTGGCTCTATTGGTTCATAGGTGCCCTCGTCCCAAACGATGACCGTCCCTCCACCATATTCTCCCTTCGGAATAATTCCCTCAAAGTTCAAATAGTCAAACGGGTGATCCTCGACCATCATAGCCAGGTGCTTGACTTTTGGATCTAGGCTTGGGCCTTTCGGCACCGCCCAACTTTTCAATACGCCATCCATCTCCAGACGGAAATCGTAATGCAGCCTGGAGGCATCATGCTTTTGCACGACAAAAATGAGGTTGTTCTTATCTTCGCTTTTTCCAGCTTTAGGCTCGGCGGTCTTTTTAAAATCCCGTTTTTTGGCGTATTCGGTCAGGCCCATAATGTTATTTTTTTAGCTCACGCTTTACGTCCGGAGCGGCAGTTCCGACAGTCAATACAGCCGCTTTTATTTTATCCTGGGAAACATTGAATTCACTCGCCCAAAGTTCCAATGCATAGGTATCTTCGATGTCAATCGTTCGGGTATCTTTGATGTTAGCCTTAATTTTTCTGTTCATATGTTGAGATAATTGCAGGGACAACGAAGCCCCTAGCAGGGCTTTTGTTATTTCTTTCCTTCGAGTTTCTTTTCAAGCGCAGCTCGTTTATTACTACCAGTAGCCTTTTTAGCTTCTTCTACCTTATTAGGTGAAGTCCCTTCTTTCTTTGCTTCGTATTTTAATTCATGTGGCTGTTCCGATACGGAAGCTTTTTCCACCTTTGCGCCTTTTGTTGCCATAGGATATGTTATTAGATGTGCTTGATTAACAATGTGTTTTAAGGATAGTTTTAATCAATGAGCAAACAATTATCATTTTAAAATAATTACAACCAATTGCGCGGGGGGGCTGAAATTAAAATATTCCTTTAAAGAATTAATATTTTCTTTATAAATTAAATATTCTCTTTTAAGATTTGATAATCTGATATTTATAATCTAAATTTATATAACCATAGCCCGGGTCTATAAATTAAATCTCGGTATCTAGGGCGGCAAATTTCTACTCGGACGGCGATTGCAACTACAGGTGCAAATTAAACAGATGGAGAACACATATAAAAGGCTAAAAAGAATATAAAAACCTTTTGTGTATTTACAAATGGTTATGGTGTTAATGTGACCCCAAAAGTACAAATGCCGAATTCTTTTATTGAAGATGCAAAGAAGATTGTAGCACTGAAATATAAGTAAATGAGCATCAATCCCTAATGATGTTTAAAATCAAATATATTAGACTTTCTTTCGATCAAAGCCATTCTGGGCTACTAATTACTAATACTATCTATTAGCTACCACATCATTGACAGTTGGATACAATTTACACAGCAATAAGCATGTAAATAACTCTTACGGAAATAAAAACAAATTCTTTCACCTTTAAAACTTTCAAAATGGAAAATTCAACTAAGCTCACATCCACCAGCTGGATATTGCTTGCGGGCATTTGCCTTTTTTTTCTGTCTGGTTGTAAAAAAGAAAAAGGACCAAAAGATTACCCCGGCCATCTMAATCAAACCAATACCTATTCCTCGGAAGTGGCATTTAAATGGATTGAYATGCAGCTTCGCTTGTTCCGTACTAACGCCACCCCAATAGGAGGATTGCCTCCGGCGCGYTATTTTACTTATAGCGCTATTGCATTGTATGAATCAGTAGYGCAGGGGATGCCTTCTTATCAGACTTTGTCCGGACAGCTAACAGGTATGCCTGCAATGCCTCAAACAAMYCCAGGGTTAGCATATCATTGGCCCACTTGTGCTAATGCAGCATTGGCCGCCATGAGCCGTAATTTTTTCCCTGGTACTTCTGCCGCCAATATATCGGCAATGGATTCATTGGAGAATATCTTAAATAGCACTTACAAGACTAAAGTRGATAATGATGAGTTTCAACGCTCGGTACAATTTGGAAAATCAATTGCCCAATTAATTTTTGACTGGTCAAAAACTGATGGAGCKGCAAATGCGAATGCTCCTTATACTCCGCCTGTTGGCCCAGGCTTGTGGGTTCCAACGCCTCCTGCATTAGCRGCACCTTTTGGGCCTTATTGGGGGAATAACCGGCTAATGGTACAAGGTAGTTTAGATGGAAGTGCACCACTTGCACCGCCTGTTTATTCAACAGATCCGTCTTCAGATTATTATAAAATGGTAAAAGAAGTCTATGATATTTCTCAAACGCTTACMCCCGAGCAAAYTGCGATAGGRTTATACTACCGCGATAAYCCCGGTTTTGGCGGAGGCCACTATCTTTCCATTTTACGYCAGATATTGCAGCARGAAAATCCACAACTGGATTTTACCGCTATGGCTTTTGCCAARGTAAGCATTGGCATTGTGGATGCAGGCATTGGTTGTTGGAAAATCAARTATCAATATAACCGGGAACGTCCAATAACCTATATAAGAGACGTGTTGGGCCATTCTACATGGAATTCGTTGTTTCCCACACCAAACTTCCCTGAATTCACTTCTGGTCATTGTGCCATTGCGGGRGTTTTTTCAGCGATACTTACAGAYTTGTTTGGGAAAAATTATCATTTTACCGATCACTCTTACGATTACTTGGGTATGGCCCCGCGACCATATGATTCTTTTGATGCTTTAGCGCAAGAAATCAGCGCTGCCAGGTTATATGCAGGTATCCATTATCGTATTTCTTGCGAAAGAGGTGTGAAAGAAGGAGAGATAATAGGACAGAATATTAATAACAAGCTGAAGTTTAAGAAATAAATAAAATTGGCTAAATGAGTAAGGCATACTTTGTAGTGCCTTACTCAACTATCCTTTAGCTGTTGTCGTCGGTGTCCACGTAAATCTGAGTAGGGCAATTAAAAGTTGTTAAATATGGGCTAAAAGAGTGATGTTAATTTGCATAATAATGTCAATGTAAGGATGGTTAATTGATTTACTTTAAGATCTAGTCAATTTTAAAAGGATGGCTGAAGCGCGGCGCCGATGTCCTAACCTCACACAAAATTTTCAACAAATTGAATCGCATTATGTTTGGTCTGAACGCTTAAGGGGTAGGCTATTTAATTTAAAATATGACCTGTTTATTTTTTGATTCGATCATCAAAGTAGTTTGCTGTGAATTTTAAACCTATGCGTTAAACGTAAGGGCTTTTTGGACAATTGCTTTCAGTGCATCCAAATCAAATGGTTTTGGAAAAACAAAATCAGCACCCGCTGTAACGGCCAGCGTTTTAATATCGGCGTTGGCAGAGAAGTAGATAACAGGAATAGCTTTTAAAGCTTCGGCCGCTTTGAGATTTTGGGTCGCAACAATGCCACCTTCATCAGGTATCCAGTTATCCATCAGAATAACGTTGGGCATAAAAGCCGATACTCTTTGGATAAGATCACTGCAATCATAATAGGTTTGCACTTGCCAACCTTCTTCCCTAAGTACGAAACTACAGATAGTAAGAATATCTTCGTCATCGTCAAAGATCATGATTTTGTACCCGTCATTATTCATTTTAAGAAGTTACTAAAGGTATCGTGAAATAGAAAGTGGAGCCGTGGCCTTCGGCGCTTTCCACCCAGATCTTGCCCAGATGGTCGGTTACGATTTTAGAGGTAATATATAAACCCATTCCCAGGCCGGTATGGCTTGTCAGCACATCCTTGGCCCTGTAGAATTTTTCAAAAACAGAAGCCGTGGTTTCGGCAGTCATACCGCGGCCCTGATCGGTAATGCTCACGGTTACATGTCCCTCATCTGCCAGCGACGTACTGATCGAAATGCGCGTATTTCGGTCGGAATATTTACCAGCATTGCCCAACAGATTGGCAAGTACTTGTTCCATGCGCAATTCATCAATCATAATTTCTGCATCGGCAGAAAAATTAATAATAAATTCATGATGAGGCATGATATGCTGCATCACGGCTACCTGCCTTTGCAGGAAATCATTAAGACTAACAGGCAACATTTGGTATTGCAGGTTGCCATTTTCTATCTTTGAAATATCCAACAATTGCTGCACCAGAGACAGTAGCTTGTTGGACTGCAGATCTATTTTAGCCAGCAGCCCACGTAAATGATCGCTGACTGGCTCCTTTGCCGCTTTAGCCATTTGTGTATAAGCCTTAAGCACCGTCATCGGTGTTTTAAGTTCATGGCTGGCGATAGAAATGAATTCTGTCTTCTTTTCATCCACTAATTTGGAACGGCGCAGCTCTTCATCTTTTTCCGAAGCAAGCCGATGCAAGGTGGCATTACGCTGTTTAATATCTTCATAAGCGTTTAATGGCTGTTCTTCTTCAAACTGCTTTTTTAGGATACTAATCTTAATGGGATCTAGTTTTAAAGAACGCGGCAGGCCGAGTTTCATCGTGATTATATTGACCGATTCTGTCTCAGATAAATTAAATTCAGGAACCAGCTTTTGGGCATAATAAAACCCCGCATCTGCATTGGTGAAACGGATATCCTTATCAAAGGACACCGAAGCCATCAGGCTGTAGCGTGTCTTCACCTGCTCGATGCCAATTTCCAATAGACCACCATCAGTGTGCTCGATAACCGTGCGGGCTATTTCTGACACCGCAGTAGCAAAGGTAGTTTGGGTAGCAACGGTTAATCCCAACCGCTCGGCGGCCCTCATAGACTTTTTATGAGCCAGCACCAGGTCCATCTCATTTTCCAATGAGATTAATACTACTTTGATCATTTTATTTTCGCGATTACGACCGACATGTCATCATTACGGCGGGCATGGTCTTTATATATAGCTGCTGCCAAGATAGTTAAATCATATTTATACATAAGCGGATAACGGGTCATTTCAATGCGGGTTTTGATTCCATCTGAGCAAAGCATCACCTGGTTAAACTCCTCTGCGGCATATTCCTGGTCATTCATGGTGTTTGGAATGTTGTGGCCCACGATACCATTGTAGGACATTTGGTTTTTAAAATTTACCGGCCCGAACATGCGCGCTGCAATATTGCCCACCCCAGCCGATGTCCAGATCTTGCGCGCAAAGTCATAGCTAACAATATTAATAACCGCTCCCCTGGTTTTTTTAATGGCGCTATGGATAAAGCGGATCGTTTCTGTAGGGCTATAATCCGGGAATGTTTTAAATGCCTTAGCCGCTTCATTAACGGCCAAATTGGCTTCCGGGCCGTGCCCCAGACCATCGGCAAGCATCATTTTCAAGTATTTATCCGTTGTTTTATAAACAAAGCCATCACCGCTGGTTTTTTCACCCGGCTTATAGACCACGATGGGGCGCATTACCACTTCGTTTTTTGCTTTAATTTTTTCGGGGTCACTATATACCCGGCTCAATACAATAGTGCCCCAACCAATCTGCGAATACAATTCAAACGTGTCTGACATTCTTCTCATACCGCCCAGCCCGTGGCCAAGTGTATTGGAGGTAGAAACGCCATCCTGCATCATTTTAGCAGGATTAATCATTCCGGGCCCGTTATCAATGCTGATAAGCTCCACATACGGGTTGCCGTCATTGGGAAAAACGCCTATTAATAGTTCACCATCATCGCTATATTTGAAGAGATTAGAGGTCATTTCAGCAACGATCAGGTCAAGCTCATTGATCCTGCCTGGCGCGATGCCGCCGTCGGTGGCCATTCGGTGGATTTCTTTTTTTATCAATGAAAAATAACTCCGGTCATCCGCAGTAAAACTTACATGAGTTGCATCAACCATTCGCCCATTTTAAAATCGTAATCACTGTACCTTCTCCCATCTTGCTTTTAATTTCAAATTCGTTTACCAATCTTTTGGTCCCGGGCAAGCCCAAACCTAAACTTTTCCCGGTAGAGAATCCATCTCTCATGGCAGCGGCTATATCGGGAATCCCCGGGCCACGGTCTAAGAAAGTTAAACGGACGCCATTATTACGACCGCTGGACACCACTTCAACGATACAAACACCGCCGTCGGCGTAACGCATCATATTACGAACCAATTCGCTACAGGCAGTTAGCAAACGCGTTTGGTTAACCAATCCCATTTTAATCCTTACTGCTGTTTCCTTCACGCGGTTTTTTAAAAAGACCACGTCCTGCTCTTTTAATACCTGGATGGTATCTTTACTCAGTGATAAGGTCATCGTTGGTCTGGTCTTGGTCTGCGTCCTCTTCGGTCTCATTGATCATGGATTTCAGCAAATTCATACCTTTTTCCATATCCAAAGCGGTGTGCACGCCCTTCAGCGGCAAGCCCAGCTCAATTAATGTGATAGCAACTGCGGGTTGCATGCCTACGACAACTGTTTCAGCATCCAGTATTTTCGACATACTGGCAATATTGCCGATAATGCGACCCATAAAGGAATCTACTATGGACACCGCCGAAATATCAATCAATACACCCTTTGCACTGGTTTTATTGACCATTTGAACCAGGTCGGCTTCCAGATTCAGCGCCAGCCGGTCATAAAGGTCAACCTGAATCGACACCAGTAAAAAGGCGCCCATCCGGAGAATAGGAATTTTATCCATTAACTTGGTTCATTAATATTTTGTAGCTGTACTGATCTTTTTTACCTCCAGGCGCATCACCTTAAACGAATAGGCCAGCGCACTGGCTAAAGTTGCCTTGGTAATAATATTGGAAAGATCGATACCCAAATGCACAACTGTCTGCGCGATTTCAGGGCGAATACCACTGATGATACATTCCGCGCCCATTAAACGCGTAGCGCTTACCGTCTTTATTAAATGCTGAGCTACCAGCGAGTCCACTGCCGGTACGCCTGAAATATCTAATATGGCAATGCTTGACCCGGTTTCCACGATTTCCTGTAACAGGTTTTCCATAACCACCTGGGTACGGGCGCTATCTAAAGTACCTATAATTGGCAACGCTAAAATGCCATCCCAAACACGGATCACAGGCGTAGAGATCTCGGTGATCTCATCAGTCTGACGCAGGATTACTTCTTCGCGGCCTTTAATAAAAGTCTCAAAAGTCACCACGCTCAGGTTGTCCATGATGCGGTTGATCTTTTGACTTTCTTTAAAAAGCTTCATCGGATCTTCCGGGATTTCCTGTTGTAAAACGTCCAGGATAGCCTCTTTCAGCGTGAATACAAAATTCCCTGTTTCACGCGGGCTAAAACCCTGGCGCGCCCGCGTAATAGCTATACCTCCTAAAATTTCGATCACCGGGCTCCATTCATCTGAATCAAGGTTAATGAAATTTTCTGTTGATAAATTATTGACCAGGGCGGTAATTAATTCCTCGGATTGGCTGCGCAATTCATCGTTACTGATCAGGTCTTCACGCAGGCCTTCGTCAGCTAACTGGTTCTTCATCCAGAGTTCCAGGATGTTTTTTTTCTTATTTTTTAACAATTGATGTGTTTTTAGTGACATGGATGAAGGATACAGGTTAAATATATAAATATACGCTTGCTATACGATCCAAACTTGGCAAGTTGAAAGATTTTGTAAGGTAAGTAAACAGTTCAATATTAGAAATGTTTTAATTTAATATTAAAAATTATTTCAGGCGGAATCTTGAATTCATTCAGAAACGCCAAATGTCTCCAGTTGAGTGTTCAGCACTTTTTTCATTATTTTAAGTTGTAAATTACATACTGATTGATGAATTATGCCTGCGGGTGGTGTACAAAATCGCCCAGTTTACTTATATCAGTTTTGTGTTTCTTCATTATCTTCTTTTTAGCCCTTAAGTAGTCCTGGGCATGGTCTAGCCTGTAAGCTTCAGCCTCTGCGGCACGTTTTGCGCGTAAATAAAACCAAATTCCGGCCCCTGCAGCCAATGCCCCAGTGATGGCAGCCGCGATGTAAAGCATTGTGTTGTCTTTTTTGTTAAAAGGATTTTTCATAGTCGATATTTTAAAGGTCAACAAGCGGCAACCCTTTTAGTTGTTGATTTATTTAAAAAGACAATTGTTTAGGTATGAGTTAATGTCATTGTCGCGCGCTCTTGTTAATCAGGAACTTTAGATCAAAAAAAACTTACGTAACGGAATTATCCTGGGAGCACTAAGCGGGGCTTTCGCCGTAGGCCTATGGAAAGTAACCCTGAAAGCGCACCCTGCGCCGCCCTCGATAGATTTTACGAATTATTAAATTTAACTGGTGCCGGCTCATATCATTTTCACAGTGTGTGCCACGCTACCCTCAAGGTTGCTGGACGAGGTTATTTAGCGTGATTAGGTTCTGCACGGCGTCACCCATCGTATTATTAAAATAAGCATAAACCGTTTTGCCTTCTTCCTGCCATTCGCTGATATAAGTACTGTATTCGGTTAATACATCGTCGGGGTAACTTCCTCGGTATTTTCCGCCTGGACCATGAAAACGGAGGTATATCGTATCGCCTGCGACATAATGTAACGGGGTGGCAGAAGCCGGGATATCCTGTAGAACAATACTAAGGTTACTTGACATAGCGAATTGGAGTATTTTTTCTGTATACCAGGAAGCATGGCGAAACTCCAGCGCTATTTTCCATGTCTCTTCAGGATCGGCCTTCTTCACACTGCCAATCAGATACTGTAGCTGCGGCATTAGGTTACCCTTTGCTGATGGCGGAAGCTGAACAAGCAAACAGCCTTTACGGTTTCCGGCGCTATTGATTGCCTCCATAAAGCGGATGATATCAGCCGGGTTAAATTCCAAGCCTTTTTCATGGGTTATCCCGCGCCAAAGCTTGAAGGTGAACCGAAAACCATCCGGCACGTCTTCCGCCCATTTACCAACTGTTTTAGCTTGGGGTATTTTATAAAATGACGAATTAATTTCAATACTGTTAAACAGGGAAGCATAATAGCACAACCTGCTTTTTTCTTTAAAAGCTGGAGGATAATGTGTTTTGTTTGGCACAGGTAACACCAAGCCGCTTGTGCCGGCATAATAATTACCCATTAACTACTTCACCTCCATTTACATGGATGACCTGGCCGGTGATAAATGAGGCATCGTCAGAAGCAAGGAAAACATAGGCCGGACCCAGTTCAGATGGTTGCCCTGCTCTTTTCATGGCCGTTTCTGATCCAAATTCCTTAATCTTTTCTTTATCAAATGTAGCTACGATGAGTGGTGTCCAAACCGGGCCGGGTGCCACAGCGTTTACTCTGATCTTCTTTTTTACAATATTGGTGGCTAATGACCGGGTGAATGAGGTGATCGCGCCTTTTGTGGAGGAATAGTCGATAAGATTTGGCGAGGATCGATAGGCTGTCACCGAAGTGGTATTAATAATACTGTCGCCTGGCCTCATAAATTCCAGTGCTTCGATAGCAAAATAAAAATAAGCGAAGATATTGGTGCTGAAAGTATCTTTCAGTTGTTTTTCGTCGATATTTTTAGGGTCTTTTTGGGATACTTGCATGCCCGCATTATTAACGAGTATATTGAGTTTGCCCCATTTCTTAATAGTTTGCTGTACAGCCTTTTTGCAAAAGGAGGCTTTTTTAACATCGCCTCTTACTAACAGGCATTGTCTGCCTTCTGCTTCAACCAACTTTTGAGTTTCTTCAGCGTCAATATCTTCGTTCAGGTAAACAATTACAATATCTGCGCCTTCGCGTGCGAAATGAACGCTGACGGCGCGGCCGATGCCGCTGTCGCCACCGGTAATCAGGGCCACCTTGTCTTTCAGTTTTCCTGAACCCTGGTAGCTGGCTTTGATGTATTCCGGTGCCGGATTCATTTTGGCTTCAATGCCAGGCTGCCGGTTTTGTTTCTTTGGTGTCTTTGCCATAGCATTGCTTTTATAATATAACTATGCTTATTCCATATAGTTTCACTTATAGTTAAAACCGAATTTCGTAAGGCAGCGGTTAAAGAGGAAACGCCGGGTATTTCATAAAAAAAGGGCCGCTTAATTTTAAGCGGCCCAAACTACAACATCACCCTTACCATCTTAATCTTCTGCCGGTTCGGTGCTGGCCTCATAATTAGCCTGGCTCTCGGCAATCTCTGTTAATTTTGCATCTGCTGTTTTTTCTTCATCCAGCGTCAATACAAACAATTCAGCAATTTCATAATAGCCCAATGTTTTAGCCAGTGCGATCATGCCACCGTAGGAAGCTATTTCGTAGTGCTCTGCTTTCTGACCGGCAAAGATCAGTCCTACATCACGTTGGGCAGTTCCTTCCGCTGTAGCGCTGATGATCTCATCACCTTCGTCCACAATACCCGCCATCGCTTCGCACTTCCTGCTTTCCGGCTCCAGGCCCAGGATCGCGAAAGCTTGTTCAAGACGTTGAACATGGGTTTCCGTTTCCGACAAATGCATTTCAAAAGCACTCTTCAGTTCAACGGAAGTCGCTGCTTCGGCCATATCCGGCAGCGTATCCACCAATTCCCGTTCGGCCCAAAGCAGGTCTTTTAGTTCATTCACAAAAAACTCCATTAGTTTGGAATTATCTCCCCCAGTTTCCTGCCATTCCTCTTCCTGTTCGATACTTTCCGGTTCCGGCGCATAAGCAGCCTGGTTTGGGTATTCACCTGCGGCGCCTTCGTATGATGGCTGCGCAACAAATTTGTTGGTAGCTGTTGGGTAACCAGGTTTTTCGCTCGTGGCTAATCCGGTATCGTCAGTGTCATAGTCATCATTGTCATCAGATGCCTCCACCTGGTCGCGTAAAGATCTAATAAGATCATGACCATCAATAATACCTTGCTGCTGCCTTTGTAAAATCTGTGTCAATTCGGAATCAAGATCATTCTCCGGATCCAGCGCATCGCGGTAAGCACTTTTAGCAGCATCTTCGCCACGCTCACACTCGTTCAGTACGGCTAATAGATCATGGCCTGTAAAAGTGGCTTTGATATCTATCCAGGCGCGGTGCAGGTCGCCAGAGGTACTGGTGCCATCGGCTGGTTCGGTGCCATATTGCTGCGCAATAGCGGTCAGATCCGTTGCGTATTGCTGGCTTTCGCCGGCCAATTTGCTAAAAACGGAGATCAGGCCGTTGTCATTGTTTTCCAGGTCGGTGCCCGCTTTTTCAAAACCGGCTACGCGGTCATTATTGATCTTGATGAGGTCATTGATCACATCGATCGATTTTTCAGATATTTCCATAGGTATAGTTATTATTTGTTGATGTTAAATTTACAGGCTATCAGCCCGCGCTGTTGTTATCCTCCAGTTCAGCGTACAGGAAAGCCTGCGTTTTTCCATTGTCGAGTTTCACTACGATGCTATCGCCGATTGCATACACAACCTCGCCTTCACCTTCCTGTGAAAGCACACGCTGCCCTTTAAAGAACAAGTGCTCATCCATTGTTTAATTATTTAGCCACTGGTACAAAATTGCTCCATTGCGCAACACCTTTGGGTTCCGCATCTTTTACTTCTGCACTTTTTACGGCACTCATTTCTTTGTCCAGTTTATCCTTGGCTTTTAATTCTTTGCTGAAATCCTGCGGCAGTTTAGTTTGTCCTTCGGTTTCTTCCACTTGGGTTAAAGGGTTTTCCACAAAGACCCATTCCTTACCCATGCCCGGCATTTCACCTTCGTTCCAGGGGCCGCGCACGGCGCCATCTGAAAGGTTAAAAGCCTGTTGCGTAAAACGCGGATCGGCAGCCAATACGCCGGGCGGGAAATTAGGCTGGATGGTTTCCAGCGCCGCCTCGAACATTTTATAGTGCGCTACTTCGCGCGTCATCAGGAAAGACAACGTTTCGTGGATATAGGGGTCATCGGTAAATTTCATGAGGTGTTCATAAACCAGCTTGGCACGCGATTCGGAAGCCAGGTTACTACGCAGGTCCACAGTCAGGTCGCCGTTGGAGTGGATGTACGATGCGCACCAGGGAATGCCTTGACTATTGCGAGGCGTTACCCCACCGCCGGTAATCATTACAAATTGTGGATTGGCGGCCAGCGCTTCATGGATAATGCTTTCCTTTGCCACTTTGCCGTTCATCACCTGCATGATCTCGGAGCTGTCGGCGGCATTTTTAAGTTCGCCGTTGACGCCTTTCAACAGCATCTGAATTGTTGCACCAACGATTTCCAGGTGACTGAATTCCTCGGTGGCGATATCCATCAGCATGTCATATTTATCGGGGTGCGGGACTTTCGCGCCGAACGCCTGGGTGAAATATTGCATGGCCGCAGCCAGCTCACCATTTTCGCCGCCGAATTGCTCCAATAAGAGGTTGGCAAAACGCGGATCAGGGCGGGATACCCTTGCATTGAATTGTAAGTCCTTGACGTGGTGAAACATAAGTTGAGTTTTAATGTATGTTTATTGTACAACTACTGAGTTTGTATTTAGTTTCTAATTAAAAAAATAATTAATTGAGAAAGTTATAAAACAAAATAGTGGCGCTTTAAGTTGATATCATACCTTTTTCGCTATCCGCGGCGTTCACGGAGTAAGTATTATTTTTTTAAGATGCATGCATGCTCACCATGGCTTTTAACTGTTAACGCAAAACTGAACAGTGCTAACCTGGCCGCTCTTTATGAACAGGAAGCGGCGGGCTATTCCTTTAAAATTTATTTGATCGACGACTCCTGCTGGCTTGTGGCGGCATGGCCCCAAGGCAGCCGGATTGCATTCCGCCTGGCTTATTCGCCAAATGACAGCCTGGAATTAAAGAAGGTCTGGGAGAAAAATCAAAATATAACTTTCCGGATTAAGTCGATCATGGGTGAATACGAAGCTGTAGTGCAATTGCCAGCCGCGGATAATCCTGTACTTCGATTAACTACGACACTGAAAGCAGATTCCTCGCTTTTATTTCCTTACTGGCCGAGGGACATTGTGCCGCTTGGCGCAACAGGCAGCGACTTACTGGCCGAGGGTGAGATCAAGGTCAGCCAGGTGGGTACCCGTTCGGGGCAACTTTATTTTAGCTTGAACAGGCCAAAGGCAGGCTCAGTGCTTTACCTGCAGAACCTGACCGCCCTGGCGGATTATAACCAACAGACAGAAACTTCGGCCGGTGAAACTGTAGGCGGCGAATGGCCGGAAATCGGCTTTGCCTTGCCGCCAACGTTAAAGAATAAAGCACTGGAAGCGGGAAAAAAATACATTCTGAGTGATGCTTTTATCGCGTTTTCGGAAGAAGTACCGGGGAATGAACCGGCAATGATACGACAATACCTTGACCTGCTGGCGGACGTATATCTGCAATTGCCAAAACCAAATACCACTTATCAACACTGGCCGGTGATACTGCAAAAAGGCCTGACCGATCTGGAGAAAAGCCCCGGCAGCTGGAGCCAGGTTGATGGTCATCATTATCTCAATGCATATGTATGTGACTATGCAACGCCGCCCGAGATCATGGTTCAGCTTGCGGTGCTGCTTCCCTTGCTTGACTATGTGGAATGGAGCAGTGCGGAATTGATCATGATGAAAAAAATAAAAGAAGGCCTATCCGCATTCTACAATGGGGAGCTTCAAACGATCATGCGCTGGCATCCAAAGGTAGCAGACACCATGGAAGGGGAGGAGGAACACAAGAAACCCATGGTTATGGATTCCTGGTATTTGCAACACCCGTTGCTAAACCTTTCCCGGCTGGCGCTGAAAGGCGATAAGATTGCGGAAAAGCTGTTTCTCGACTCTCTTGACTTTGCCATTAGAGTTGCCCACCATTTTGATTATAAGTGGCCTGTATTTTATAAAATGGATACGCTGGAAGTGTTGAAAGCTGAAACCCAGCCTGGCAAAGGGGGAGAAAAGGATGTACCCGGTCTTTACGCTCATGTCATGCTGCAGGCCTGGGAGTTGACCGGGAATAAACGTTACCTGGCAGAAGCGGAAAAAGCAGCCCAGCGGCTACGTGGCCTGGGCTTTGAACTTTTCTATCAGGCCAACAATACTTCATTTTCAGCAGGGGCGCTACTGCGACTATATAAAATTACGAGAAAAGAGGTTTACAGGGAGTTGAGTTACCTTTGTCTGGCTAATGTTTTTAAAAACGTCCGGCTGTGGGATTGTAATTATGGTTACGGCAAAAACTTCCCTTCCTTTTTTGCCTTGTTCCCGCTCAATGATGCGCCTTATACCGCGGCTTACGAGGAGCAGGAGGTCTTTTGTGCCTTTCATGATTACCTGCGCAACGCCGAAGGGGAGGAGATTCTGCCATCTTTACGATTGCTTTTAGCGGAATATATCCGTTTCCTGGTTGATAGAGCTGTTTATTATTATCCGACCATGCTGCCGAAAGCAATGCTGTCGGAGGAAGTCAAGACTGGTGAGGTTGATCCAAATCTCTGGATCGCATTGGAGGATCTGCACGATGGCTGGGAAAAATCCGGCGAAGTTGGCCAGGAAGTCTACGGCGCGGGTAATGCCTTTGGCATTCTGCCGCGGCATTATATGCAGGTTGAAGACCAGCCTTTTATGATTTATACCGATTACCCGACGTACGGATTCTCGCCGAAAAAGCATCGCCCGGCTAAATTTAAACTCGCGGGTGACGGTAGGTTGAACAGCGTCCTGATGCTGGTTAAAACAGATAAAGGTAAAATGCCGGAATTTACGGTAAGGATGAATGCCCAAAAGGAAAGTTTAAAAGGAAAAAAAACTAAAGAAGGACACCTGGAATTTACTGTTCCAGGCGATAGCGAAATTCATATTGACTGGAAATGAAAATTGAAAAATTCTATAATCAGGCCTATGACAGGTTAAAGGAGGATCTGAGTGTAACTTCTGGAGCAGACAGCTTTACTTTGGTGATTAATGTTTTGGTCAACGCCCACGGCTTCGAAGATGCCAAACTCAAATTACAGTAAGCAATATTGCAGGACCTCAAAGACGCAGAAATAAAAATAGGAGGATCATAGATCAACGAATATGAAGAAGAAAGTTAATTTATTTGAGCGGTTCTCGAACTGGGCGACAACGGCTACCGGAAGTTCGGCGGCATTTATTATTGCCGCAGCCGTTGTAGTCATTTGGGCGGTCAGCGGCCCTTTGTTTCATTATTCCGAAACCTGGCAGCTCGTGATTAATACGGGTACGACAATTATCACCTTTCTGATGGTTTTCCTAATCCAAAAATCGCAAAACAAGGATTCCAAGGCGATCCATTTGAAGCTGAACGAGCTGTTGGCCTCGCATGAAGGTACCAGTAACCGCATTGTCGACATTGAAAATTTAACCGAAGATGAATTGGATAAGCTCCACCGCTTTTACGCGCAACTTTCGGCCTTGGCGGAAAAAGAGGATGATATTACCTGCACGCATTCGATCGATGCGGCGGAGGAAAATCAGCGAGGGAAGTCTACCACAAGGAATCTCAAACCTAAAGGGCATGGAATTAATTGACCTTTTCGAACGCCTTATCGCGTTTAACACCGGCTTACTGCCGGATATGCTGGAATTGAAATACGAGGCCATGGCCGAGAATGCCTTTCGGTTCTTCCGGGGCACTTGTCATTTGTTTTACGAGGATCTGGCCGCTGCTGAAGCCCTGCCACTCTCTCCGCTTGCCTGGATCTGCGGTGATCTGCATATTGAGAATTTTGGCAGTTACAAAGGAGATAATAAACTGGTTTATTTTGACTTAAATGATTTTGACGAAGCCCTATTGGCACCGGCTACCTATGAGCTAGCGCGGATGGTCAGCAGTATTTTTATCGCTTTTGACAACCTGGCTATCGAACCCAAAAAAGCTCAAAAGATGGCGCAACTCTACCTGAAAACCTATTCGGCCACACTGGCTAAAGGAAAGGCGATCAGTATAGAGCCGCGAACGGCCAAAGGCATCGTAGGAAATTTCTTACAGGCGGCTACCCATATCGACAAGAAAACCTTGCTTAAAAAACGTACGGTTAGTAAAAAGAGACATATCATGTTGTCACTGGAGGATGAGCGACATTTTAAGCTGGACAAGAAACTGAGGACTGAACTCCGGGCGCATATCAACGAATGGATTAAGACCAGCAGCGATGGTCCTTATAATTACGAAGTGATCAGCGCAGTTTTCCGGTTGGCCGGTACCGGTAGTGTAGGAGTTAAACGCTACCTGTTCCTGCTGAAAAGTACTAATACAAAAAATAAGTATTTGTTGCTGGATATGAAGCAGGCCCGTACGTCTTCGATATTGCCTTATACTACCGTACAGCAACTGCAATGGGAAAACGAGGCCGCGCGGGTTATTGGAGTGCAGCAGCGGATGCAGAACGTATCGGCAGCGCTGCTCAGCACAACATTATTCCGTGAGGAATCATATATCATCCAGGAATTACAGCCCGTGAAGGACACGATCAAATTCAAACTGCTGAAAGACGATTACCGTGATATGTACCAGGTCATCGATGATATGGCGGCGCTGACCGCTTCCGCCCAGCTCCGCAGCGGCGGTATTCAGGGCTCTGCGGTCATTGACGAATTAATGGCCTTTGGTCTGGACCAGGGATGGCAAGAAGCCGTGAGCGAATACGCCCGCAAATACGCTATCAAGGTTAAACGCTATTATAAAAGTTATTTGAAAGGCTATCGAAAGGGCAAACTATGAAAAAGCAAACAGTCATGGCCATGATCGAATGTCCGAAAGGGTCAAACCAAAAGTTTGATTACGACTCCGAAACACAGCGGTTCCGGCTGAGTAAGATCTTGCCTGCGGGTTTGGTGTTTCCCTTTGATTTTGGCATGATTCCCGGGACCAAAGGTGAGGATGGGGACCCGCTGGATATGATTGTCATCTCAGAGGGCTCCACTTTCCCCGACTGCCTGGTAGATTGCCGTGTCATCGGCGCCATACAAGCTGAGCAGACCGAGCGTAACGGTGACACGATGCGGAATGACCGGTTCATCGGCATTCCGCAGGTGTCCCAGCTATTTTCGGACGTCAACAACCTGGAATAATTGCCGCAGGCAATCTCTGAACAGCTCGAAGCATTTTTTTAAAACTATAACGAGCAGGCGCGCAAAGTATTTAAAGTGAAAGCCAGGTTAAACGCCCGGCAGGCCGCCAATTTATTAAACGATGAAAAATAAAAGTACCCCACTCATTCTTGCTGCCTGGTACACGCCTGTTAGTCGCCGGGTGGGTAGTAAGCCGCTATCCGGCTAAAGAGTTGAAGAAACCGGTGGTCATTGTTTGCGGCAAAAGGAATTAATTGAAAACTAAAATCAATTGCTATGGAACTGCTTTTAAAAATTTTCGGTGAGGGCAAGAACCTCAACACGCTCCAGATGAGCAGCCGTGGCGCGGTGATGTTTGTGGTCGCTTTTCTGCTCATCCGTATCTCCGGCAGGCGCTCATTTGGCATACATACGTCGCTGGGAGACTTGAGAAGTTAGGCAAACTTCCGAAAAGATTACCGCAAAATAAACCAGTCTCATTTCTCGGTTTAGGCGCCCTGCGAAACTTATTCAGTCACTATTTGCCTATTGCAGCGACCCCATGCATGCAAATATTTTGTTCGTTCCCACCGATGCATGAAAGAAGCGTCGAAAAATGGTTTATTGGTTATGATAATCGCTACAAATGACTTTAATGCCCGAAATTAAAAAGGTAGTTTATAGTACGCAAACAAATTATACAGAAGATTGCTTGTTAATGTTAAATCTGAAATAGTGGAAGATAAGAAGCGCATAGCCATTGTTGGCGGAGGCCCAAGCGGGCTGTTCATGTTTAAAAGACTGGTGGACGCTAAGAGAACGGACATAGAGATAACCATCTTTGAGCAGAAAAAGCGATTGGGTGCTGGAATGCCTTATAGTGCCGAAGGTGCCAATGATGAGCATATTACCAATGTATCTGGTAACGAAATTCCCTTTTTGGTAACACTTCTGGCTGATTGGATCAAAAACGTACCGAAAGACACCCTTGACA
>NZ_JBFUCX010000024.1:0-70741 GCF_056405015.1 Mucilaginibacter sp. P2_A4
CTTTTGGAGGACCCTTAAAGAAGACCTTATTGAAGATACCGATTTCGACAGCTTTGAAGAGCTGGAAGATGAACTCCTCAAATATCTTGTTTATTATAACTGGGAACGGCCACATCAGGGCATCAATGGTAAAAAACCTATCGATATGGTCACCCTAAACAACAAATAAAAATACCTGATTCTGTTACCGAATTACTAAACCCTTACAGCAATGACATACTTCTTTAACACAAAATGGCTTTAACACAAATGGCACGAACTCTTTAGGAATTCGTGCCATTCGTTTTTATTCGTGAAATTTGTGCCCGATTCAATTCGGGCTATTCGAGTCAATTATTTCTTAAAGTGATCTATGATCAGATTAGCCAATTCAACACCTATTCTTTCCTGGGCCTCGTTGGTGGCAGCACCAATGTGAGGGGTTAAGGAAATTTTAGGGTGTTTCAGGATCTCTTCGCGAGGAGTTGGCTCGTTATCAAATACATCTAAAGCAGCAAATGAAACCTGGCCGCTGTTTAAAGCGTCGATCAAAGCAAGCTCGTCAATTAAACCACCACGTGAAATATTTACCAGGCCAACACCCTTTTTAGTTTGAGCCAATTCTTCGGCGCCAAAAAGAGCTTTGTCGATAAATGGAGTATGCAGGGTAATAAAATCAGCGGTTTTGATGATCTCATCTAAGGTTGAAGTTTTAACAGCTACTTTTACTGTTGTACCGCCACCTAAAACAATATCCAACTCAGGGTTAAAAGGGAACAAATCATAAGCCAAAACTTCCATGCCTACGCCAATAGCTATTTTAGCTACTTCTTTGCCAATACGGCCAAAGCCAACAATCCCTAAAGTTTTGCCACGCAGCTCAATACCTTTTGCATAAGCTTTTTTCAGATCGTTAAATTTGGTACCACCTTCAACAGGCATTTTACGGTTGCTATCTGGCAAAAATCTTACCGCGCCAAATAAGCTTGCAAAAACAAGTTCGGCTACTGATAATGATGAAGATGCAGGCGTGTTATAAACGCTAAGGCCTTTTTCCCTTGCGTATTCAACATCAATGTTATCCATACCAACACCACCACGACCGATTACCTTAAGATTAGGGCAAGCGTCAATTAATGCTTTACGCACTTTGGTAGCACTGCGCACGGTAATGGCATCGTACTCTTGTAATTTAACAGATAGTTCATCCTGTGGGATGTTATTAGTATCAACAAAGAAACCAGCTTCTTCTAAAAGTTGTTTCCCAATTGGGTCGATACCGTCATTAGCTAATATTTTGATCATCTTGTTAGTTCATTGGTTCATTAGTTCATTGGTTCATTGGTATGTTGCGTTAAATATTTAACAACCTGATGAACGAACGGGGAACTAATAAACGATTTAGAGTTAATTTATTTAGTTTAATAGTTCACCGGCCTTATTCATCAAGTCCTAATGAACTAATGAACCAGTGAACTAATGAACTACGACTACTTATTTAATTCAGCAAACTCCTGCATTACGTCAATCAGCGCGTAAACGCTGGTTATTGGCAATGCGTTATATATTGATGCTCTGAAACCACCAACACTTCTGTGGCCTTTAATACCAACTATGCCTCTTTCGTCGCATAGTTTAAGGAATGGTTTTTCCAGTTCTGGATTTTCCATTACAAAGGTAACATTCATGTGGGAGCGATCTTCAACAGCGCAAACAGGTTTAAATATAGGGTTGCGTTCAATTTCCTCATACAATACCCTTGCTTTGGTAATGTTTTCCTGCTCAATAGCTTCAACACCACCTTTGGCCTTTAACCAGTTTAAGGTAAGCATAGAAACATAGATAGCAAATACCGGTGGAGTATTGTACATCGAACCACCTTCAATTTGAGTTTGGTAATTCAACATAGCCGGAATCTTACGATCAACTTTACCCAGGATCTCGTCCTTAACAATCACCAAAGTAACACCTGCAGGGCCCATATTTTTTTGAGCACCGGCATAAATCAAACCGAAATCGGCAACGTTGATTTTGCGGCTGAATATATCTGACGACATATCGCAAACAACCGGGATTGGTGATTTAGGGAACTCCTGTAACTGTGTACCATAAATGGTATTGTTTGATGTAATGTGGAAGTAAGCCGCATCAGCAGGAATAGTATAATCCTTAGGGATGTAAGTAAAGTTGCTTGCTTTTGATGAGGCAACAATCTCCACTTCGCCAAAATATTTAGCTTCTTTTAAAGCTTTGTTTGCCCATACGCCTGTTTCCAGGTAAGCAGCTTTGCCGTTTGATGGCAGCAGGTTATAAGGAGCCATTGCAAATTGTGTACTTGCGCCGCCCTGTAAAAATAATACCGAATAACCTTCTGGTACACTGAATAATTCTTTTACCAATGCAACAGCTTCATCCAAAACTGCTTCAAATTCTTTTGATCTGTGAGAGATCTCCAGCAATGATAATCCTGTACCATTAAAATCAATAACCGCCTCTGAAGCTTGTTTTAAAACTTCGTGAGGTAAAATGCCTGGTCCGGCACCAAAATTATGTTTCATATAATTAACGAATTGTAGGTTCTGAATACTTGATTAGGAACTTTGTATTTAGTTGGGCCGAAGTTAATTAATTTGACAAAATATATAGAGATTATTTACATTTTTTGAAAAAATATACAATTAATCAACAAAAGCCTTTTTGATTGCAAATTTTAAATTAATCCTATTGGGTTGGTAGTAATTATTACAATTGTAATAACTTTTCGGGGTATTTAAGGTTTGATATAGCACCCAGCTGATTGGCCGAGGAGAACACAGAATTGCCTGCAACAAGCACATTTGCACCAGCATCTAACAATTTTGTTACATTATGCTCACCAACTCCGCCATCAACTTCTATCAGTAAACCTGGATTTTTCTTTTGGCTAAGTTGTTTTAAGTCGTTGAGTTTCTTGTAGGTATTATCAATAAATTTCTGTCCGCCAAAGCCTGGGTTTACAGACATGATAAGCACCATATCCAGGTCGGCGATGATATCTTCAAGCAAGGCAACCGGAGTATGCGGGTTAAGGGCCACTCCTGCCCTGCAGCCAAGTTCTTTGATGGCTTGTATAGTACGGTGCAAATGCGGGCATGCTTCATAGTGAACGGTCATACCATCCGCACCGGCATCCTTAAAAGCCTTTAAATAACGGTCGGGATCAACAATCATTAAATGTACATCCAGCGGTTTGGTGGCGTGCTTTTTAGTGGCTGCAACAACCGGGAAACCAAAGGAGATGTTTGGCACAAACATGCCATCCATAACATCAACGTGCACCCAATCGGCATCGCTTTTATTGATCATTTCAATATCACGTTGCAAGTTGGCAAAATCGGCAGCTAAAATTGATGGTGCTATCAGGTGGTTCATATGCAAATATATAAAACCCAAGGTCGGCAAAAAGTAATTATTTGTAAAGTTTTTAGGCAGCCCGTCGTCCTCAACTTGTTTCAAGATCACACAGGACAAGTGATCAGCATGAAATATACCCTGCAAGAGGGATACCGAAATAAATTGAACTACTAAATTTGATGGAGAATTTTAAAAAAGGAACAATTACAACATCTGCACATCTGAAATCTAAAATCTGCACATCTGCAACTTAATCACAGTTAAGCAACAGATCATAGTACTTTTTCATCAGTACCGTATCGTAATTAACTAAGGAGCCATAAGCCTCTGCTACCAGCTCATTCAAAATTGATGAGCCAAGCTGACCACCTCCATTGGGAATGGAATCGTAGTACAGTATTAATTCTTTAACGCGGATGATCTCATATAATAATTGCTGGACCAGATCGGTATGTGCACCTGACTGCTTTCCATGCGGATTATTGTTGAGAAAATCTAAAGGATCGTTAGTAGCAGGAGTCATGTTTTTTACAAGCGGGATCGAACTTTAAGGTTTTATCAACTATTTATTAACTGATATAAAGTTTAAATAAATGCCTTTTGTTTTAATTTATTAAAAAAAAGTGTAAAAAACACAAGTTAAATAACAAAACCCTCATAAAGAGGGTTTTGTTATTTATTTAAAACTGGAATTATTTATCTGTTTTTGGAGCTTCTGGTCTTGGCAATAATGCCTTACGGGATAACTTTAATTTACCTTGTTTATCAACGTCAAGTAACTTAACCCTTACCTCATCACCTACTTCAAATATACCGTCCATTTTCTCAATCCTGCGGTGATCTATTTCAGAGATGTGTAACAAACCATCTTTACCTGGCATGATTTCAACAAATGCACCAAACGGCATAATTGATTTCACTTTACCTTCGTATATCTCGCCAACTTCTGGTTTAGAAGCAATATTGCGGATACGTGATAAAGCCTGATCGATAGACGCTTTGTTATCGGCAAAAATTTGAACGATACCCTGGTTGTCTTTTTCTTCGATAGAAATAGTTGCACCGGTTTCGCGTTGCATTTCCTGGATAATTTTACCACCGGGCCCGATAACAGCACCAATAAATTCTTTATCAATTTTGATGGTAACGATACGTGGAGCATGTGGTTTTAAATCAACACGTGGCGCAGTAAGCGTCTTAGACATTTCGCCTAAGATATGTAAACGACCATCTTTTGCCTGGTTTAAAGCGTTAGTTAACACTTCGTATGAAAGGCCATTGATCTTCAAATCCATCTGTACGGCAACAATACCATTAACAGTACCTGTTACTTTAAAGTCCATATCACCCAAATGATCTTCATCACCAAGGATATCAGACAGGATAGCGTATTTAGTACCCATTTCATTGGTGATCAATCCCATCGCGATACCTGATACCGGCGATTTGATCTTTATACCCGCATCCATCAAAGCCAATGTACCGGCGCAAACCGTAGCCATTGATGATGAACCGTTTGATTCTAAAATATCAGAAACGATACGGATTGTGTATGGGTTTTCATCCTCAGATGGCAATACTTGTTTTAATGAACGCATGGCCAGGTTACCGTGACCAATTTCGCGACGACCAGCACCCCTGTTTGGACGAACCTCGCCGGTTGAGAAACCTGGGAAGTTATAGTGCAACAGGAATTTTTGGTAACCGTTGATGAACGCGCCATCAATCATTTGCTCATCATCCTTAGCACCTAATGTTACGGTGGTTAATGCCTGAGTTTCGCCACGGGTGAATACTGCAGAACCGTGAGCAGATGGTAAATAACTAACTTCGCTCCATATAGGGCGAATCTGAGTAGTTGTACGACCATCTAAACGTTTACCTTCATCTAATACAAGGTTACGGATAGCATCATACTCTACATCATGATAGTATTTTTTAGCAAGGAATTTAGTGATATCATCAATCTCGCCTAAAGTAGCGATATAAGCATCACGAACTTCTTTGAACTTGGCAGAACGCTCATCTTTTGCAGATGCAGAAGATGCGATAGCGTAAACCTGGTCATAAGTAGCAGCGTAGATAGCTTTTTTCAAATCTTCATTGCTGTGCTCATGGCTGTAAACACGTTTTTCGGTTTTGCCAACCTCAATGGTTAATTCTTTTTGAGCTAAACACTGTAATTTAATAGCAGTGTGTGCAAATTTAATGGCTTCAACCAATTCAGCTTCCTGAATCTCTTTTGATTCACCTTCAACCATGTTGATGTCATGCTCGCTACCTGCTACAATAAATTCTAAAGTAGCACGCTCAAGCTGGCTTAACGTTGGGTTGATCACTAACTCGCCATCAATTTTAGCAACACGTACTTCAGAGATAGGACCATTAAATGGAATATCAGATACAGCCAATGCTGCTGATGCTGCCAAACCGGCAAGGCAATCAGGCATGATGTCCTTATCTGCCGAAATTAAAGAAATCATCACTTGTGTATCAGCGTGATAATCTGAAGGGAACAACGGACGTAAAGCACGGTCAACCAAACGTGAGATTAAAACCTCATAGTCTGATAAACGCGCCTCGCGGCGTAAAAAACCACCCGGGATACGTCCGGTGGCAGCGTATTTTTCCTGGTAGTCAACAGAAAGAGGTAAAAAATCAACTCCTTCTTTTGCTTCCCGTGATGATACTACAGTAGCCAATAACATGGTATCACCCATTTTAATAACTACAGAGCCATCTGCCTGTTTAGCCAGTTTACCTGTTTCGATCTCAATGGTGCGGCCGTCACCTAAATCAATAACTTTTTTAATTACGTTTAAACTCATCTTCTTTTGTTTGTGGTGCACTTTTCATCTTTCGGAGCACACCGGTTTTTTATGTGTGTAATATTAGTTTCAGTATATAATTGCCTGTTACCGGCAATGATTTATAAGCTTTTTAACAGGTGGCCTATAATGTATGCAAAAGTAAAAAAGCCATCCCCAAACTTGGGATGGCTTTTAAATAAAAAAGGAGAGAATTACTTAATGATATCCCTTAGCTGTAAAGCTTTGATGATAGCACGATATCTTTCAATGTCTTTTTTGAATAAGTATGCCAGCAATGCACGGCGTTTACCTACTAATTTTTGTAGTGACAACTGGGTTGAAAAATCATGTTTGTTCTTTTTCAGGTGACCAGTTAAATGTGCAATACGGGTGGTGAATAATGCTACTTGTCCTTCTGCAGATCCTGTGTCTGTAGCACCTTTACCGTGTTTTGCAAAGATCTCAGCCTTTGCTTCTTTACCTAAATACATTACTTGAATAATATTAAAGCGTTAAATATTCTGTTAATTGTGGGTGCAAAGATAGCGTGAATGTTTCATATATGCAAGGGAAATGACAAGATGCTTTTAGGATAAAACCATAATATTTAGCCTGCCTTTTGATAAGGGATATTGAAGTAAAAACAGCTACCTTTTCCTGCGTCACTCTCCACGCCGATGTTTCCTTGTTGCAACACAAGAAGCTGGTGGCAAATATAAAGACCAAGGCCGGTACCCGGTTTGCCCATGGAACGATCAGCCTGGTAATATCTTGTAAATAACTTGGCTTGTTTTTCTTTAGGGATGCCTGTTCCGGTATCTATTATACGCACCTCCAGTTTTTGCTGCTGTTCGTCAATCGATCGCAAACTAACCTTAACGGTTACGCCTCCACTCTCTGTGTATTTAATGGCGTTACCCAGTAAATTAATCATCACCTGTTTTAGCCGGAAAACATCTCCAAGAACTAATACTTCTTCATTCCCATCAAATTCTGCAGTTAAATAAATTTGCTTATTCTCTGCAAGAAAGCTCATGGCCGCTATCGCCTGGCTAATTTCCAGGCAGGGGTTAAACTCAGATAAGTTAAGCACTTCATCTTTCTGATGATCTATCTTACTGGCATCCAAAATATTATTAATGGTTTCCATCAGCATTTGCGCCGCGTGATTCATGGAAGCCAATCGTTTTTGCTGATCAGGCGCACGAATGGTCTTGTTTAAAATATAAATTGTTCCTGTAATGGTTGTGAGCGGATTACGGATTTCATGACTCATAATGGCCAGCAACTCAGATTTCTGCTCGGCAAGAGCAACAGCTCTTTCATTTTCTGAAAGATAAAGATCTTCTGCCCTTCCTGCTTTGCGGATGTAAATAAGCAACAGGATGATAAAAACAAGGACCATAATAATGGCCACACCTGTAAAATTGTTAAGCTCGCCCGTTGCCATCTGGTATTGCGCCAGTGCTTCATTCCGGCTTATATCCCAGGCGTTAATGTGCATATCCTTCAATTCCTGTATGAGCTGGTGAAGCTGGATAACCAGGTCAAGATTAGCACCAATCAGCTGTTTGTTTGATTGGGTAAGATGATTGTTTTCTTCATTAAGCTCCCGCACCAGTTGTTCAACCGATAAATTCTGCTTTTTAACCAATGATCGCGTAACAGAATCACTGATCTGTTTTACACGGTTAACTGTGATTACCCTAACGGTATTACCCGCCTGGTTTTTATTGCTAAAGGCATCCCTAAGCCGTTTAAAGAACCCTTTTTTACTGCCGGGCGCTTTTATATCTTTTACCAATGTATCAGCTTTGGCTTTTGTTATATTAGTATGGTGCCTGTGTTGATAAGCAGCCACAATAGTTTTATTGCTCTCCCCTTGTATGCCCCTAATGGTTGTTACTATTAAAAGAGAATCAAACCGGTGTTTAAGTTCTAATACCTCTTTTGATATTTGTAATTTACGGTTAAATGCTTTTTCAAGCTGCCCCTTACCCTGTGGAAAATATTGAGGGATATTAGATTTATACTTATCGAGTATGATATTGATCTGGCTAAAAACATTGGTGAGTTTTGTTTTATAGGTTTCCAGTTTATCGCTGCCACCATATAAACTTGCCTTCTGAAAATCATTCTCAGCGCTGTTTAAATCCAACAGAATATTATTGATTTCCTGAGCCTGCAGCGGGTCTTTGTAGTGCTGGCCTACATATTGTAGTTTTTCTGAAATGGAGTTTCTCAAAAACAGCGAGCCAGAAGTGAGGAGGAAAATAAATACCAGGAATATAATAAATATCCTACGGAGATAATGTGTTGATCCCGCTTTTGTAATTCCCGTATTTATCAGCATCGTTTAATCATTATAATAAGGAAAAATTAATTGGTTTAGGAGCTTATTAGTAACAGATTACCTACAGATGCCTTGCCATTTTAAATAGCCAATAAAATTTTCCAAATATAGGAATTTCATCCTTATTCATTTTTTAAAATAAGTTCAAATAGAGGTAAAATCAATTACAAACGAATGCGTTGTGTGGTAAACAATTGAAAATAAATAACATATACCTACAACACAAAATAAGCGCTGCCGGTCATAAACACTTTTACACGCAGTTTAAAGAATAAACTGAAGTATTTTTATAGATAATAGTATAAGGGAAGTACTTTTATAAATGTACAGGATAAGCGGTTTCCTGCTTTGTTTCCGACAACACGAAAAAGCTTTGCATATTCAATACATCAGGCAACCCTGTTAGCTTCGTCATGAGCAATACATTATATTCGTTCATGTCACTTATGGCTATCCGGAGTAAAAAATCAAAGTTTCCGGTCATATGATAGCATTCCATAATTTCCGGCAACTTGACCACCTCCAGCTGAAAGGCCAGCAAAGCATCCCGGGAGTGCTCTTTTAGCTGTACGTGGGTATAAGCGATAAGCCCGCGGCCAACCTTTTTAGGATCAACAATGGCCACATAGCGCTTGATGTACCCTTCATCCTCCAGGCGCTTTATCCTCAGATGGATGGGCGTAACACTTTTGTGCAGCAGGTAGCCTATTTCTTTATGCGTTATTTGCGCATCCTTCTGCAATAATTCTATAATAGCAACATCGGTATCGTCAAGTTGATTGTTCTGCATGGAAATATAAGCTATACTTTAATTAAAAATGGTTCAGCTTCATTAAAAGAAAGTACACCCGCTTCCAGCATAAAGTGCTCGGCCTGTTTTACCATGTTTACCGAACCAATAAAAATTGGTGAACGCTGGTGTAGTTCCATTACATCAAGCTCCAGGATCCTATAGTTCCCATTAGTTGCCCTGCCCCCAGCCTGTTCTATAATAAAAGCCATTGGGTTACACTCATAAACCAGGCGCAATTTACCATTGGGAGCGGCGGCGGTAACCGGATAAATAAAGATACCGCCTTTAATGAGGTTACGGTGCAGGTCGGCCACCATTGAACCGATGTAGCGCGAAGTATAGGGCCGTTTAGTACTTTTATCCTCCACCTGGCAGTACTTGATGTATTGCTTTACCCCTTTAGGGAAATGCACATAATTCCCTTCGTTAATGGAGTAAATGAAACCATCTTCGGGGATCTGCAAATTGGGGTGCGATAAACAAAACTCACCTATGGATGGATCAAGCGTAAAGCCATTAACGCCTTTTCCTGTAGTGTAAACCAACATGGTTGATGAGCCGTAAATTACATAGCCTGCCGCCACCTGGGCGGTACCCGACTGCAGCACATCCGCCAGCGTGGCAGGCCCCTCCTGCGATAACCTGCGGTAAATTGAAAAAATAGTACCTATGGGCACATTTACATCAATATTAGAAGAACCATCCAAAGGATCAATAGCCACAATATATTTGGCATTATTTGCCACCGCCGCATCTATCCGGATGATATCTTCATTTTCTTCTGATGCTACTATGCAACATTCGCCACCGCTCGCCAGTGCAGATATGAATTGCTCATTGGCAAAAACATCCAGTTTCTGCTGACTTTCTCCCTGGATATTTATGCTTCCGGCTTGCCCCAGGATATCCATCAGGCCAGCTTTGTTCACCTCCCGATTAACAATCTTTGCCGCGATTCCAATGTCGCGCAACAGCCTGGAAAGCTCTCCTTTGGCGTACGGAAAATCGGCCTGTTTTTCAATAATAAACTGGCCCAAAGTTTTAACTATCGGCATATACTTAGTGTAAAGTTTACGTTTTAAATAATAATAATTGGTGCTTCCAAGTTAAGTACTTAAATCCTTAAAAAACAACATTTAAGTATAATTTTTTTATAAATCGTCAAAATATTCGCATTATGCAAAAGATACTAAGTGTAAAATAGGCCAATTTTCAAACCTGTTATTCTGACATTAAACAGCGTACAATAGCCGTTTTTTTTAAAAGCGATACAAATTGCCACCTCTTTTAATCTTAGCAATCATCAATTACTGCATTTTTAGTTCTTTTTTCTAAATACTGCCAATCCTATAGTTTCAGAAACTAAATACACCAACCTTTACAGTATTCAGGATGACCAACATCCTCAGCTAACCAATTACAACAATTATAAACCAATGAAGCCTGTAAAAATCCTGGTGATTGGTGCCTGCGGACAGATCGGCACCGAACTGACCCGTGCCTTAAGATTAAGGTATGGCAGTAACAATGTCATTGCGGCCGACCGTTTTTTCCGTAGTACGGATGATGGTCTTTACCGGCAACTGGATGTTTTAAATATTGACGCATTAACGCATCTCATCCGCGAGGAACATGTAACGCAGATATACCTATTGGCTGCCATGCTCTCGGCAAGCAGTGAGCAACATATCCATACCGCGTGGGAGCTTAACATGAATGGCTTGCTTAATGTGCTTAAAGTAGCGGCTTCCCAAAAGCTGGACAAAGTTTTCTGGCCAAGCAGCATTGCCGTATTTGGCCCCGGATCTCCTAAACACCTTTGCCCGCAGGAGCCAACTACAGAACCAAACACGGTTTACGGCATCAGCAAACGGGCGGGCGAGTACTGGTGCCAGTATTATTTTGATAAATACGGGCTTGATGTACGCAGTCTCCGCTATCCCGGTCTTATCTCTTACTCATCGCCTCCGGGCGGCGGCACCACCGATTACGCGGTTGATATATTTTACCAGGCCGTTGAAAAAGGCCATTATACCTGTTTCTTGCAGGAAGACGCCTGCCTGCCGATGATGTACATGCCCGATGCTGTGCGCGCCGCGATAGAGTTGATGGAAGCTCCCGCCGGACAAATTAAAATACGCACATCCTACAACCTTTCTGCATTAAGCTTTTCACCATGTGATTTAGCGGCGGCAATTCAAAAATACATACCGGCTTTAGAGGTTTCGTACCAGCCCGATAGCCGGCAGGCTATTGCAAGTAGCTGGCCGGCCAGTGTTAATGACCAATGCGCCCGCACCGATTGGAACTGGCAGCCACGGTTTGATCTTAATATGATGGTAAGAGATATGCTAAAAAACCTGAAACACAAAAAAAAGGCAACTGAAGCAGCGCAGATCTGGCTCAACGATGATAATTGTGTTTTTACAAGAATAGATGAAGCATGAGAGAACTGCAAATAACCCAAACCATTACCAACCGGGAAACCCGTGCGGTAGAAACCTATCTCCAGGAACTGGGCAAAGTGAACCTCATCAGCTCCGAGGAAGAGGTAACACTGGCCAAACAAGTGAGGCAGGGAGATAAGGCAGCACTTGACAGGTTGGTTAAAACCAACCTGCGTTTCGTAGTTTCTGTAGCCAAAAAGTACCAGCATCAGGGTATGCCCCTATGCGACCTGATTAGCGAGGGCAACCTGGGACTAATCAAAGCGGCCAAAAAGTTCGACGAAACCAGGGGCTTTAAATTCATCTCTTTCGCAGTATGGTGGATAAGGCAGAGTATTCTTGCGGCCCTTACAGAAAACTCACGCATGATAAGGTTACCGATGAACAAGATTCACGATATATCAAAAATCAATAAAGCGATGGCCGTGGTTGAACAGGAAACCTTACGCAAACCTTCTGCAGAACAGATTGCCGAATACCTGGATATATCGCCCGAAAAAGTTAATGAAGCTTTGTCTGTAGCGCCGTGGATAACCTCACTGGATAAGCCATTTGGGGATGACGATGATTATTCGCCTTACGAGCGGCTTTACGAAAAAGATAACAGAACTGATGCGGCCCTGATGGCAGAGGATGCATCATTGGAGATAACCATGCTCCTATCCCGTTTAAGCGAACGGGAACGTTCCGTAATCGATATGTCTTTTGGGCTTTCGGGAGATGGCGAAGTGCCCGCAGCAGAAATAGCCCGGTGTTTGGGGCTCAGCAGGGAACGGGTAAGGCAAATCCTGAATGAAGCCCTTTATAAACTACGCAACATAAAATCCACATGAAAAAGGTAAATGATATTGCTCAGAACCTATCACTGAAAAACAGGATTAATTACCAGTTGCCAACTGTAAAATTGGTGGAACAATGCCTGCAAAGACAAGAAGGCGTATTAAATGATACAGGGGCCCTGGTGATATGTACCGGTGAGTTTACCGGCCGCAGTCCGGCTGATAAGTTCATTGTAAAAGATGTACTGACGGATAAAACCGTTGACTGGAATAAATTCAACAACCCAATATCTGAGGCATCTTTTCTAATTCTCCGCCGGGATATGACTGCTTACCTCAACCAGCAAGCCGAGGTATGGGTAAGGGATGGTTACGCCTGCGCCAACCCCGCATTTCAAATCAGCATCCGGATAGTGAATGAATGCCCTTCGTCAAACCACTTTGCAGCTAACATGTTTATTGCGCCGGATGCTGATGAGTTGAAAACCCTGCAACCCGACTGGACCATCATCCAGGCTGCTGGGTTTAAAGCAAACCCTGCAAAGCATGGCACCAGGCAAGGTAATTTCACCATTGTTTCCTTTACCCATAAAACCATCCTTATAGGCGGTACCGGGTATACCGGCGAAATCAAAAAAGCTGTCTTTACTGTGCTTAATTTTATTTTACCTGTTAATCACCGGGTGTTAAGCATGCACTGCAGCGCCAATGAAGGGCCGGAAGGCGACACCGCCCTATTTTTCGGCTTAAGCGGAACAGGTAAAACAACGCTAAGTTCAGACCCATCCCGCAGGCTGATAGGTGATGACGAACACGGTTGGGATGATACGGGTATTTTTAATTTTGAAGGGGGCTGCTACGCTAAAGTAATTAACCTTTCCGAAGAGCATGAGCCGGATATTTACCGGGCTATCCGCAAAGGGGCATTGGTTGAGAATACCTGTTTCACCAGCGATACTAACCGGATTGATTTTGCAAACAAAACGATCACTGAAAATACAAGGGTAAGTTATCCATTAAATTTCATACCAAATACCAAAGCTCCTGCCCTATCCGGCATCCCCCAAAACGTGTTCTTTCTTACCTGCGATGCCTATGGCGTATTCCCACCAGTGAGCCGGCTAACCCATGAGCAGGCCATGTATTATTTTATCAGTGGATACACAGCAAAAGTTGCTGGTACAGAAGAAGGAGTAAAAGAACCGCAGGTTACCTTTAGCACCTGTTTTGGCGCACCTTTTTTGCCACTGCATCCTAACCTTTATGCCTCACTGCTGCAGGAGAAACTCGAAAAACATCAAACCAAAGTGTGGATGATAAACACCGGTTGGTCTGGCGGACCTTATGGCACTGGTAGCAGGATAAGCCTGGCATACACCCGGGCAATGATCTCTGCAGTTCTTGCTGGGCAACTGGAGAAGGTAGCTTACCGCTCGCACCAGGTTTTCGGCGTTTTTATTCCTGAAAGCTGTCCCGGCGTTCCTGCTGCTATTTTGAACCCAAGGGATACCTGGGCAAACAAACAGGATTACGATTTTATTGCGGGCAGATTGGCCGATAAGTTCAGGGAGAATTTTAAACCATACCAGGATCAGTTACCCTCATCATTGGCGCATGCCATGTAAAGCATATACAAATTAACTGCGGCCCGGCCGTTGTTTACTGATTGATAATATTTTTAAAATGTCCGTCTTGGACGTTTTTTCTTTACAGAACCGTCTGGCTTCTCCACTTTGTGATAACCGGGTGATTCAAAAGAGGGTTTGCTTGCAACAGGCGATGGCTTTTGCGCAGACGCTCTTTTATCCTCGGCTATCCTCACACTGAGCTGCCTGGTTTCTATCTCCATACCGTCAAAAGCGGCGATAGCCCTGTCTGCACCCGCCTGATCGGTCATATGAACAAAGGCATAGCCCTTGCTTTCACCTGTATCTATATCCGTAACAATCTTCACCATTTCTACCTGGCCTTCAGTCATAAACAACTCCAGCAGTGCAATTTCCTGCATGGTTCGTGGTATACCCACAACAAATAATTTTACCATATTATAATTTTAGGTATTTTACCTTATAAATCTACTCAAATAACGGAGAATAGTTTCCGGGAATCAGAAATTGTGCAACGTGCACACCCCTTTTGCCTTTTAGCACATGTATACCAAAACATGTTTTTTTTTAATTCACCGTTCAAATTGTTTGCCCGTTGATGGTTTTTACAAAATCTTTGCCACCATCATCCAAAACCAATACCCAGTCTTGCCCGTATCCATTGTCGGCGGTATAACCTTTTTAGTTACGTTTGGCATGTTGCCAATAACCGTCGTTTTTCCATCACGCGGGTTATACCAGTAAGCGTATAAATTGCCTAATCATATAATGTTAGTTCTGCTTTTATACCGCCCGGCTAACCATGCGGCAAATATAGCAGCATTATTATCATTAAAAATCTCCGGATCAGCGCCCCAGGTATTTTTATATAATTTATCGCCCCATGTTGGCAAAACAGCAATATTCAGGTGATACTTTTCTGCCCTGTCAATAATGTAATCAACATGCTCAAAATATTTTTCATTGGGCTGGGTGGGATCATCGTTAACTAAGGGTGTTTCGCCATATACGTTTGGGGGGATGCAAACCATCTAACTCTGTAAGCACTACTGCCTGTATTACGGTAAAGCCTTGGCTGGCTCTTGTTTGTAAATAACTATCTGCTTTTTCTCTGTTCAACCGCTCAAAAAGCTCCCAGGCGGTGTCACCCATCAAAAAAAAAGGCATTTGATCTTTTAATATAAAATGCTTGTTTGCGCTTATACTAAATTGGGCTGCAACCGGCCTAACTGATAGCAATGCTAATACTATAAAAACACATTCCCGCATGAACGAAGATAGGTAAAACGCTAATCACTAAGCCTTTATTTATTCAACCAACAGCGTAGCTTAAACCCCTATAAAAATACTTATAGTCAATAAAATAATAACCAATCACCTCATCAGTATACTCACTAGCAATTAATTGAAAGAAACCGTCGCCAACCTAAAAATACCTCTGCCATATAGGGGCAATTGACTGTGGCCCTGCCCTGATGTTTGCCTAAAGCAGAAAAAATTTAAGAATACAATCTCATGCCTAAAAAAGAAACTTCCACTACTAATAAATAAAATTATTTATTAAGAAATATGAAATGACTTAATAGTATACAAATTATAAATTTGGCAATTTTTCATCCATAACGATGGCCGTATTTTGATTTTTACAATTTGATTTTATATACTTACAAAATCTATTAGGTAAGCATCCTGCTTACCATTGTGATAAGGTTTAGGTTTAAAGTCCCCGGCGGCGAGCGCTTAGGGGACTTTTATTTTGATTTCGAATATTCTGCAATATGGTGTTGCCACAAAACCTTGTATTATTACACTTGCTTGCAACAGAAATAATAAATACTGATCACATAAATTACCCGGTTGTTTTCGTAATTATTTTTTTTAAAAAAATTCGCTTTCCTGCCAGCAATAAAAAGTAATTTCGCCACCTGTTCATTCAGGATACTACTTAATTAATTTATGTCTGCAGATAATTCCATTTCACCCGTTCAAGCCGACCTTGTCCAAATTATTTCTAAATATATTTTACTTGAAGAAAGCCGCAAACACTTAAAAGGGCGCTGCCCCTTTCATAAGGACCTGGCAACCTCATTAATGGTTTCTCCTGATAAAAATATTTTTCAATGCTTTGGCTGCGGCAAAGGTGGCGGCCCCGTTGAATTTGTAATGGCAATAGAAAATAAATCACGCGAAGAAGCGATACACCTTATCGCCACACAAAAACCTTTTTAAAGGCGGCGGGTAGCTAAATATCATCCATATTTCCAGCCCACGTTCTCCGGCCATCCGAGAACTCCCCTTTTTAATGAAATAAAAAAAGAGGCTGTATCAATTTTACATGATACAGCCTCGTTAATTAAAGGCTTTAAAAAGCGGCTATCGGGCCCTGCTATCAGGGGAATTTAACACTGTTATATGAAGATATATCAGCCGAAGGAATATTAGCATTGTATTGTTTATTAATAGCGCTTATAAACTGATTAGCCACAACGGCATAACCCCTTGGCGTTAAATGTATCCCATCCAACGAAAAAATGCCCCCGCTAATATAATTGGAGTTTAAACTTACTCCATTAATAAGCAAGCCCGATTGTTTTATGTTATTCAGGAAAGTAAAAGCATCAAAAACAGCCAGGCCTTTTGCGGCAGCAACAGATTTAATGGTTCCGTTATAAGAATTAACATAATCAAGTGTCATAGCTGCTTCTGCTTGATCAAGCACATATTTATTATCTATAGGGGTATAAGGCGTTAGTCCGTAAGGCAGGTTGCCAAATGGCGTTGATACAGGTGTCCCAATCATACTTGTTGGAAAAGTAAGTATGATTAAATCAGACGCTGTAGCGGCCCGCGGCGCATAAGTGGTACCAGATACCAGCGCGTTTATATAAATCGCTGTAACAGACGGATTGGCCTTCTTAACCCCCGCCAAAATTGCATTCACGGTTATTGTAGTAAAGTAAGGTACCGAAGTAACATCTGGTATAGTAGCCACCACGCCTTTTGCGCCACCTGCAGTAAGCTTACCAATAAGCAGGTTATATAGTTGTGCAAAGGTATTTTTGTCTGTTAAAACATCACCTACACCACCGGCTGTTGCATATCCAAGGGCATCGTTATTACCAAGCCAGTTGGAGAAAAAGGTAAAAGGCTTCGCGGTAACAAAATCAAGATACGTAGTATTGTTTGTAGGTGCGTTACCGGGCAGCAAACGTTCAAAGTACCCATTTAGATTACCGTATGGGGCATAGGTGATGTGAAATAATTTTATGCCCGGTACTCCATAATTATTAAGTTCGCCGGCATATTTGGTATATAAAGTAACGTTACCGAAACCAGGTACCGCTAAAAAACCTCTTATACCCAGGTTTGTAGTTACCGGCGTAGTCATAGGAGTTCCATCTGCATTAAACCCGCCCAGCTTCAAATAACCAGAGCCATTTGCCTGCTCAGGGGTAAAAAGTGGTTGCGTAAATGCCCCTCCTCCTACACTTAACATTTGTTTGGCAATAATACTTGGGTACGAGTTTAATTGTCCTTCGCGGTAAAGGCCGCCATCAGCATAGCCTGCAGTTAAGGAATTACCGATGGATATATAGCGCGTAAAATCTGCGGATCCTTTGGATGGTTTAAAGGTGTTAATCTCTGGCTTGCAGGCTGCAAAGCCCAATACACCAAGGATAAATAAGTAGCGATAGCAATATTGTTTAAAAGTCTTCATCTGTTTATTGTTTAGGATTTACCAGTGGTAAGCAAGAGAAATGCCGGGGATGTGTACATCAGTTTTAAATGTGCCTGATAGTTGCGATTGAATATTGGTTTGCGTGCGCGACATCAGATGCTCATATTCAAAACTAAAGTCAATATCAATGTGGCTGGTGGCATGATAGCCTAAACCTGTTGTTAAAAAAATACGATTAGCATCTGGTGCTTCCGGGGTAACATAGCCATCACGAACCGCGGTGCTGGCATAACCGCCGCCGGCGCGTATATCAAATTTGTTATTTGCCTTGTATTGCGCGCCCGCCCTTAAAGAAACCGCGTTTTTATAGTTACGCTGGGAGTAAGTATCCTGCAACTGTGCAGTATTGGTTGCATAATTAAAAGCAAGTTGCTTGTAAACACTCCAGTTTACGTAATTAACATCAAATGCCAGCATGAGCTTTTTGTTGGGATATATACCAAAACCGATTGATGCTGTTGCAGGCAGAGGTAATGAGGAACTAAAAGTATTAGGCTGTGGGAAACTGCTTTGGAGAGAAGCAGGTACGGTAAATATTGCATCTCCTTTTTTAATGGTGGTATTTATTTTTGAACGATAAGATAAGCCCACGGTAAACATCTCTGATGGTTTATAATAAATACCCGCATTCCATCCGTATCCGTTACCGCTTCCCTTTATCTCGGCTTGTCCGTCCTGCCCGTTTTGATTTGATATCGGAATGGCCTGGGTTAAATCAACCGTGCTGCGGTTATAAACAAACCCTGCACCTATGCTTAGGTTACTGGCCAGTTTAACGCTCAATGTAGGCTGAAAATAAAAGGCTTTAAGATTCAGGCTTTCCAGCGAATATCTCCCAGCCCAATCATGGCCCCAATCGGTTAGCCCGCCAAAAGGCGTATAAACGGCCAGTCCAAGTTTCCACCAGGATGATTTGGGGCCTACCGCAGCATAAACGCTAAATGGAGTGGCAACCTTGTTGGTGGTGTGGTACTGAGCCGATGTACCATTTGGGTTAAAAACGGATTTAAATACAAGCGGGCTTATTCCGGCCTGGATGTAATTACCGGGCAACATAACAACCGCGCCGGGGTTAAAAAATACAGAAGCTCCATCCTGCACCACCCCGGTGCCGGTGTGCCCCATCCCGATCTGTTTCTGACCTTCAAGGTTAACCTGAAATCCCTGGGCGAACGCCAGAACCGGTAATAACGCGAACGCTAAGAGTAATAGTTTTCTCATAATATAATTGGTATAATTTAGGCCGCAGTTTGGGATTGCGCCTATTGTTTATTAAAAATTAAAATTACTTCGTTAAACAATCAAAAAAAGGGCTATAATGCGGAGATATTAGTCAAAAAGTCGGTTATGAAATATTTAAACCTTTTTAAGCTTTAAAATGAAGAAGATAGGACAACTCAGTTTATCAAAGTTTGCGGACCTGTATGCGGACAAGCTGGTAGGCCCTGATTTTTTTATTACAGACGAAAAACAACTCCTCTCCCTTAGTGAATACCCTTACCGCTCAGATGGTTATATTATAGGTATCTGTACGCGCGGAACCGCGTTAGTAGAAGTAAACCTGCAGGTTTACGAAGCTAAACCTGATGCCATGCTACTGGCTACCCCTTTTCATGTATTAAGGATATACCAAAGCAGCCCCGATTTTTTGTGCAGGTTTATTGTTTTTTCAAAAGCCTTCCTTATTGAGAATAATGTAAATAGTCATTTCCTTGAATCTTTCAGCTATTTTAAAAGTGCATCCCTGCCGGTAATCTATCCCGATCATGAGGATGCTAAAATGCTGCTTGAAATTTATGTCCTGCTTCAGCAAAAACTCGACAGGCAGGATCACCCCTACCGGATGGAGATTTCCAGGAGTATCCTTATTACACTATTATATGAAGTAGGATCTATTTATGAAAAGCAGCATGTGATGGTTAAAGGAAAACTAAACCGCAAGCAGGAGTTGAATGTACTTTTCCAGGATTTAGTGTTTCATCATTATAAAGAGCACCGTAATGTGCAATATTATGCAGATGCTTTATGTGTATCATCAAAACACCTTACCGAAACCATAAAAGATGTAACCGGCAGAACTGCAGGCGAATGGATAGATGACGCCGTGATTCTTGAAGCTAAGGTTTTGTTAAGGAACCAGGAAATCAGTATAGCTAATATCGCGTATGTAATTCATTTTCCAGATCAATCATCTTTTGGCAAATATTTCAAAAAACAAACCGGCTCATCGCCTTCAGATTACAGGATGGCTATTCCCCGTTAGTTAAAGCCCTACTTTAGCCAATATTCTTCTTTCCGACTTTTTGACTAATATCTCCGTACTGCCGCCCTTTGCGGCAGTAGCCTTCACTTCTAATTTTACCCCCTGATTATATAACCGGATAGCGCTTGCTATCAAAACAAATGGGGGCCGGTAAAGCCTTGTAAATTTTACCAGATTTAACATAATAACCTATATGAAGATATTAGTATGCATTAGCCAGGTGCCCGATACTACAACCAAAATAATATTAAAAGATAATGACACGGCCATTAATGGCCAGGGTACTACCTATATACTCAACCCCTATGATGAGTGGTACGCACTGGTTCGTGCTATTGAATTAAAGGAAAGCGGGATTGCTACAGAGATCCACCTGGTAACTGTTGGCAAGACTGATGTTGAGCCGGTAATACGCAAAGCACTCGCATTGGGAGGTGATGAGGCTATCAGGATTGATGCCGAAAGCACCGACCCATATCAAACCGCAGTTTATATTGCCGATTATGCTAAAAATGCGGGGTACGACCTGGTATTGTGCGGTAAAGAGTCAATAGACTATAACAATGGTACTACAGGCGTTTTGCTTGCCGAACTGCTTGATATGGATTACATAGGCTTTGCCACAAGTGTAAAAATTGAAGGCAATGTGGCCATAGTAAATCGTGAAATTGAGGGCGGTGAAGAAACCGATAGCTGCAACCTCCCGGTTGTAATTGCCTGCCAGAAAGGAGTAGCCGAAGCACGCATACCCAATATGCGGGGCATCATGGCTGCACGCACACGCCCGTTAAAAGTAATTGCTCCATCAGCCGTAACTCCGCTGACTGCTATACTACCATACGAATTACCAGCCGCCAAAGCAGGCGTAAAATTAGTAAGCGCAGATAATATGGATGAGCTGGTAGCCTTACTTCACTCCGAAGCCAAGTCGATTTAATAAATAGTTATTAGTACTGTAAAAACATCAAACTAAATTAAAACACATGTCTGTAATTGTATTGGTAGAACATACCGGAGGAAATATAAAAAAGAAAAGCTTTGAAGCCGTGCGGTATGCTGCCCACATTGCACAACAAACAGCCACCACCGTAACGGCGGTTGTTTTAGGAAGCATAGCCGATGCAGAAATGGAGGCTTTAGGAAACTATGGTGCCAGCAAGGTAATTCATATTTCCGATAGCCGCCTTAATGAGCTTCATGCCAAAGCCTATGCTACCGCATTGATAAATATTGCCCGCGAAGAGGATAGCAAGATCATTATAACACTTTATGATATTAATGGCCGTGCGGTTGCGCCAAGGGTGGCGGCACAACTAAAGGCTGGCATGGTAGCCGGAGCGCTCTCCTATCCCAACCTTGATAAAGGGTTCGCTATCAAAAAGTCTGTTTTTTCGGGCAAGGCCTTTGCCTGGGTTAATGTACTGAGCGATGTAAAAGTAATTATGCTGATGCCCAATACCTTCCAGCTTAATAAAACTGATGGTAGGGCGACGATAGAAAAAAAGGACATCAGCTTTGGCGAAAAGGATTTTGGAATTAAGGTAACCGCCGTAAATAAAGTTACCGGCGAAATAGCGCTTGCTGATGCCACCCTTGTGGTATCTGGCGGCCGCGGCATGAAAGGCCCCGAAAACTGGGGACTGATAGAGGATCTGGCAAAAGAACTTGGTGCTGCAACAGCATGCTCACGCCCGGTAGCCGATACACATTGGCGCCCTCATCATGAGCATGTGGGGCAAACCGGGGGAACCATACGCCCTGATCTTTATATAGCCGTGGGTATATCTGGCGCCATACAACACCTGGCAGGGGTTAATGGTTCAAAAACCATTGTTGTAATTAACTCAGACCCCGAAGCGCCATTTTTTAAAGCGGCAAATTATGGTGTTGTAGGCGATGCCATGACCATTTTACCAAAACTGACAGCAGCCGTAAAAAAGTTTAAAGAACAACATCATTAATAGTAGTATGCACGTTTTTTATGAAGGCCAGGTACTATGGTCACAAATAGATGCCAACCAGCACATGAGGCATTCGGCCTATGCCGATCTTGCCGCACAGGCCAGGTTGAACATGCTCGAAAAAGTAGGTTTAAATCCCATAAAACTTTTTGGATACAAAATAGGCCCGGTGCTTTTCAGGGAGGAACTATTTTACCTGCGCGAAATAGCGCTGGGCGATTATGTTACCGTAAGCTGTGAAATTACGCGCTCAAGGGCAGATGGATCTCGCTGGACCATCAGGCATGACTTGTATCGTGGTGATGGCATCAAAGCTGCTGTAATTATTACCGAAGGTGCCTGGATTGATATGGAGAAACGAAAGTTAACCATATTACCTGTTGAGTTAAGCAGCTTGTTTATGCACTCGCCCCGGAGCAGCGATTATGTTGAAGACTTCCCCAAACCAAAAGAATAATACCCCTCAATTAACTAACCATAAAATTACACCCATGAGTTTGAAAGAAAACTTTGAAACAGCCGTTAAAGAAAGTAAGGAACTAACCAAACGGCCCGATAATGAAACGTTGCTTAAATTATACAGCTTATACAAGCAGGCTACCGACGGCGACATAAGCCCCGACATACCTGTACCAAACATGTTTGATTTTGTAAATAAGGCCAAGTATGAAGCGTGGAAAAGTTTAACAGGAATAACGCCCGATACCGCGATGACTGATTACATTGATCTAATTGAACAGTTAAAACGCCCGGCGTAAACTGCAATTAAAACAACCGAAATTTTGACAAATGTTTCCGCCATATGGCCCTATAGAATCCCTTACTTAATGGGATATTTGTTAACATAAACCAATTATAAATTATTCACCGCTCAGGTGGTTAAGTTTTCTGTCAAGATGCATTTGATTACTGCCTGGTTGCAGAGAGCTTCATGCAGGTGCTTTTTAGAATTATTTAATCACATGGCCATAACCCTAAAACAATGTTAGTTTGTAAAAAACATCTCACCAGGTTGGTATTAATAATGCTCACTGTAGTATCCGCGGGGTTTGTAACCAAAGCGCAGAGCGAAAAAGACAAAATAGAAGGCTTATGGTATAATGATGTTAAAAGTGCCAAAATACAGATAACGAAAGAAAAGGATGGCAAATTTTACGGCAAGGTGGTTTGGCTTAAAGAACCCTTAAAAAATGGCAAGCCTAAAGTTGATGAGCTTAACAGCGATGAAAAATTGCGCACCCGGCCCAGGCTTGGCCTGCCTGTATTATCGGGCTTTGAAAAAGATGGCGATGATAAATACACAAACGGTAAAATTTATGACCCTAACAACGGAAAAACTTATAGCTGCAAAATTACCCATAAAGGTAAAACGCTTGATATAAGGGGTTATATCGGCATCTCGCTATTTGGGCGTACCACTACCTGGGAGAGAGCAGAATAAATATTATAAAAAGATCTATCTACATTAATACAAGCATAAACACATGAGTGCTAAACGAATTATAAAAAAAGTAGCTGTATTGGGTTCGGGTGTGATGGGCAGCCGTATAGCTTGCCATTTTGCAAACATTGGCCTGGAAGTACTGCTATTGGATATTGTACCAAAAGATGCCGATGCCAAATCAAGAAATAAGCTGGTAAATGATGCGCTGACAGCGGCTTTAAAATCAAACCCCTCTCCTGTTTATTCAAAGGCCGTGGCTAAAAATATCAGCACCGGAAATTTTGATGATGATATGCCCAAAATTGCCGGCTGCGATTGGGTAATTGAGGTGGTGGTTGAGCGGCTTGATATTAAGCAAAAAGTATTCGAGAATGTAGAGAAATACCGTAAACCCGGTACCCTCATCACTTCCAACACATCGGGCATACCCATTCACCTGATGGCTGATGGACGAAGTGAAGATTTTAAAAAGCATTTTTGCGGCAGCCATTTCTTTAACCCACCCCGGTATTTGAAACTGCTGGAGGTGATACCTACCAGTGATACCTTGCCCGAAGTTGTTGATTTTTTATTGCACTACGGCGAAAAATACTTAGGTAAAACCACCGTACTGGCAAAAGATACCCCGGCATTTATCGGCAATCGTATCGGGGTGTTCAGCATCATGAGCATATTGCATTATGCAGAAAAAACCGGCATCACCATTGAAGAAGTTGATAAACTTACCGGCCCGGTAATAGGTCACCCTAAATCGGCTACCTTCCGTACCAGCGATGTGGTAGGTTTAGATACCATGGTGCACGTGGCAAACGGCTTAAGCCAGGGCGTTCCTAATGATGAGGCTAAAGATCTGTTCCAGATCCCGGAGTTTGTAACCAAAATGGTGGCCAACAACTGGCTGGGCAGCAAAAGCGGACAAGGCTTTTATAAAAAAGAAAAAATTAACGGCGCAAACGTATTTTACACGCTTAACCTAAAATCGCTGGAATACGAGCCATCTAAAAAGGTAAAATTCCCATCGCTTGAAACAACCAAAACGGTTGATAATTTAAAAGAGCGGATGAAGATCTTGTTTGCCGCTAAAGACAAGGCCGGAGATTTTTACCGTGCTATATTTTACCAGCTGTTTGCCTATTCCAGCAATCGCATCCCCGAAATTTCTGATGAACTATATAAAATAGACGCCGCTATGAATGCCGGCTTCGGCTGGGAAACAGGTCCGTTTGAAAAATGGGACGCACTGGGTGTTGAAACCACTGTTAAAGCGATGGAAGCCGGGGGCCACAAACCTGCACAATGGGTTTATGATATGCTGCAAAGCGGCGTAGCAAGCTTTTATAATATACAGGACGGCAAACGCCTTTATTATGATATCAAATCCAAAACATACCAGGTGATCCCAGGCACCGAAGATTTTATCCTGCTGGATAATATCCGCGCGGCAAATACCATCTGGAAAAATAGCGGTACAACCATTATAGATCTTGGCGATGGCATCATTAACCTGGAATTTCATACTAAAATGAACACCATTGGCGGCGAGGTGATAGAGGGTATCAACAAAGCAATTACCCTTGCCGAGCAAAGCTATAAAGGACTGGTAATCTCTAACGAAGGTGGAAACTTCAGTGCAGGTGCCAACGTGGGGATGATATTTATGATGGCCGTTGAGCAGGAATTTGATGAATTGAATATGGTGATCAAGGCATTTCAAAACACCATGATGCGCATCCGGTATTCTTCTATCCCTGTTGTTGCGGCTCCCCATCAAATGGCATTGGGAGGCAGCTGTGAACTGTGTTTACATGCTGACAAGGTGGTGGCTCATGCCGAGCTTTATATGGGTTTGGTTGAATTTGGCGTTGGCCTGATTCCCGGCGGTGGCGGCACCAAAGAGTTTGCCCTGCGTTTAAGTGACGAGTTACAGGATGGCGACATCGAACTAAATAATTTCCGCGACAGATTCCTGACTATTGGCCAGGCTAAAGTATCCACCTCGGCACAGGAAGCCTTTGAGCTGGGTTATTTGAAAAAAGGACGAGACATAGTTGTTGTATCCCGCAACAGGCTGTTATCCGAAGCTAAAAAGCAATGCCTGGTAATGGCTAATGAAGGCTATGTGCAACCGGTTCAGCGCAAGGATATCAGGGTATTGGGTAAACAGGCGCTTGGGTTGGCTTACGTAGGTGCAAATACCATGTTTAGCGGTAATTATATCAGCGAGCATGATGTTAAAATATCACAAAAACTGGCATACGTACTTGCAGGCGCAGATCTATCGCAGCCAACATTGGTAAGTGAAGAGTATTTATTGAACCTGGAACGCGAGGCCTTTTTGTCACTCTGTACCGAACGCAAAACATTAGAGCGCATACAATCCATTTTAACCGGCGGAAAAGCATTAAGAAACTAATTTAAACACGACAAAATGAACGCATATATAGTAGCAGCATCCCGCAGTGCAGTTGGCAAAGCAAGTAGAGGCGGTTTTAGGTTTACCCGACCGGATACTCTTGCTGCCGAAGTAATTAAGCAATTAATGGCATCTGTACCCAATGTGGATAAAGAGCAAATTGAAGATGTAATTGTAGGCAACGCCACACCCGAGGCCGAACAGGGTTTAAATGTAGCCCGCCTGATCTCGCTGATGGCGCTGGATACCGATAAAGTTCCAGGGATGACAGTGAACCGGTATTGCGCTTCGGGCTTAGAAACTATTGCCATCGCGTCGGCAAAGATACATGCCGGGATAGCCGATTGTATTATAGCCGGTGGTGTAGAAAGCATGAGCCTGTTACCCATGGGTGGGTGGCGTATTGTACCCAACGCCGATGTTGCCATAGCACATCCCGATTATTACTGGGGTATGGGATTAACCGCAGAGGCTGTTGCCAGGGAATACAATATTAACCGCGATGAGCAGGACCAGTTTTCTTACCAATCGCATCAAAAGGCTATCAGTGCTATTGCAGGGGGGAAATTTAAAAATCAGATTGTCCCGGTTAATGTATCTGAAAACTATGTTGACGAAACTGGAAAAAGAAAAACAAGATCATTTACAATAGATACAGACGAAGGGCCGCGTGCCGACACCTCTCTAGAAGCATTGGCAAAACTTAAACCTGTGTTTGACGCCAAAGGCCTGGTAACTGCCGGCAATTCATCACAAACCAGTGATGGTGCCGCCTTTGTAATGGTAGTAAGTGAGCGTTTTATGAAAGCAAACAACCTTACCCCTATTGCCCGTTTGGTAAACTATGCCGTTGTTGGCGTTCCACCACGAATTATGGGTATTGGCCCCTTGTATGCAATTCCCGAAGTATTAAAAAAGGCCGGCATAAAACAAGATGAAATAGACCTTTTTGAACTGAACGAGGCTTTTGCATCGCAATCATTAGCAGTAATAAAGGGACTGGGCTTAAACCCCGATATTGTAAATGTTAACGGTGGCGCTATTGCATTGGGCCACCCGCTGGGATGCAGTGGTGCCAAACTTTCGGTACAGCTTTTTGATGAGCTGAAACAAAGGGATAAAAAATACGGCATGGTTACCATGTGCGTTGGTACTGGACAAGGTGCCGCAGGGATATTTGAATTATTAAATTAAGATAAAAAACATTAAATACATACAATTATGAGCACAGCAACAGAAAACAAGCATTTAAAAGGTGGTGAGTTCCTGGTAAGAGAAACAAATGCTGAAGATGTGTTTATTCCTGAAAACTGGGATGAAGAGCAGCTGATGATAGCCCAAACCTGCCAGGACTTTGTGGAACAAAAAGTTGTTCCCGTGCTTGATCGTATAGATTTACAGGAAGAAGGGCTGATGATTCGTTTAGTTAACGAAGCGGGCGATTTGGGCATCCTGGGTGTTTCCATTCCCGAAGAATATGGCGGTTTTGGTAAGGATTTTACCACAGCAATGCTTATCAGCGAAAAAACCGGTCCGGGGGCATCATTTTCGGTAGCGGTTATGGCCCACACGGGTATTGGTACGCTGCCTATATTATATTACGGGAACGACGAACAAAAAAACAAATACATTCCTAAACTGGCTACCGGCGAATGGAAAGGTGCCTATTGCCTTACCGAACCGGGTGCGGGTTCAGATGCAAACTCGGGCAAAACGCGCGCTACACTATCTGCCGATGGTAAACATTACCTCATCAACGGCCAAAAAATGTGGATCACCAATGCGGGCTTTGCCGATGTATTCACCGTTTTTGCCAAAATAGACAATGACGAAAACCTGAGCGCCTTTATTGTTGAAAAAGGTTTTGAGGGCTTGTCCCTTAACCCCGAAGAGCACAAAATGGGTATTAAGGGCAGTTCAACCCGCCAGGTATTTTTTAATGACTGCAAGGTACCGGTAGAAAACCTGCTTTCGGAACGGGGTAACGGCTTCAAGATAGCGGTAAATATTCTTAACCTTGGCCGTATAAAATTAGGCGGGGCCGCTTTGGGAGCTTCCAAATCTGTTATAACAAGTTCTGTTAAGTATGCCAACGAGCGTGAGCAATTTGGCCGCCCTATCGCAAAATATGGGGCAATCCGTTATAAATTAGGCGAGCAGGTTATCCGCGCATACGCTGCCGAATCTGCCATGTACCGCGCAAGCCAGAACATTGAAGATGCCACACATAACTTAATTGAACATGGCATGGATGCATCACAAGCCAAACTTAAAGGCACCGAGCTATTTGCTATAGAAGCGGCAATTATAAAAGTACATGCATCAGAAGCGCTTGATTATATTGTGGATGAAGGCGTACAGATTTACGGAGGCATGGGTTACAGTGCAGAAGCACCAATGGACAGGGCTTATCGCGACAGCCGCATTAACCGCATATTTGAGGGTACTAACGAAATTAACCGTATCTTAACAGTAGATATGATATTGAAGCGCGCCATGAAAGGCGAGCTTGATTTGATGGGGCCGGCGCAAACAGTTGCTACCGAATTAATGAGCATTCCTGATTTTAATATTGTTGAGGAAGATCTTTTCACCAAAGAAAAAAAGTATGTATCAAACTTTAAAAAAGCTATTTTACTTGTAGCGGGTGCAGCAGTTCAAAAACTGATGGCCAACCTTGCTAAAGAGCAGGAAGTTTTGATGAATATTGCCGATATGGTTATTGAAACCTATGCCAGCGAATCAATCCAGCTGAGGGTAGAAAAATTAGCCGGCCAGCGTGGTGAAGATGCTGTTAAGGATCAGATTGATATGATGCAGGTTTATATAAGGGATGCCGGTGATAAAATATTTAAAGCAGGTAAAGAAGCATTGAATGCTTTTGCCGAAGGCGATGAACGAAGGATGATGATGACCGGCCTAAAACGCTTTACCAAAACGGAGGATATTAACACCACCGCTGCCCGCAGAAGAATTGCGGCAAAACTGATTGAACAAAATAAATATTGCTTCTAACCGGGCTCATTTAATATTTTAAAACAGGTTATATGAAGAATGTAGCAAGATTGTTTGATTGTATAAGCACACAGGCCCAAAATCCTAAAGCCGACCTGTTAAACGCCAAGGAAAACGGTGTATGGGTTTCCTATAGTACAACCGAGGTGCATGAAAAAATCTATCAATTAGCTGTGGCTCTTCTCGGGATGGGCATATCAGCCGGTGATGGTACCACAGTAGGCAGGGATAAGGTTGGCCTGATCAGTAATGGCAGGCCCGAGTGGGTCATAGTTGATTTGGCGGTTCAGTTAATAGGCGCCATACTGGTTCCTCTTTATCCCAACAGCAGCTTAAAGGAAATTGAGCTAATTTTAATTGAAGCAGAGGTTAAGTGCATTTTTGTAAGTGATGCCGACCTTTGCGGCAAGGTAAATACCGTAATTGATCATGTGCCATCCTTAAAATCCATTTTTTCTTTTAATGATTTAAAAGACTGTAAAAGCTGGAAACAACTGCTTAAACCCATTACGAACGCCGACAAAGACAAAGTAAACGCAATAAGCGCCACCATTAAGGAAGATGATGTAACTACCATCATTTTCACCTCGGGCACCACGGGGCGACCCAAAGGCGTAATGCTTAGCCACAAAAACATTGTAAATAATGTAACCGGATCGGGTGATGTACTGGATCAAATCCCTTTAGAAAATAAACGCGCGTTAAGCTTTTTACCGCTTAACCATATTTTCGAAAAAATGTGTACTTATATTTATCTCTTTTACGGTTTCTCTATTTATTATGCCGAAAGTATGGAGACTATTGGTTTTAATATGAAGGAGGTAAAGCCTTATATTTTTACAGCAGTACCCCGCTTATTGGAAAAAGTATTTGAAAAAATCATCATTGAAGGGCAAAAACTTACAGGCATAAAAAGGAGAATTTTTTTATGGTCAATTGTAATTGCAGAGGGGTTTGAGCTTACCGGTAAAAGCCCCTGGTATAAACTGCAATTAGCCATTGCTGATAAGCTTGTTTATAGTAAATGGCGCAAAGCGATAGGCGGCAATATAAAGGCGATAGTTGTAGGTAGTTCAGCATGCCCCGTTAGATTGGAGCGAATATTTACCGCCGCTAACATGGTTATTTTAGAGGGCTACGGCCTCACAGAAACCTCCCCGGTAATTTCCGTTAACCGATATGACCTTGCTCACAGAAAATTTGGTACAGTTGGGCCCTTGATAAAAGATGTGCAGGTTAAAATTGCCAGCGATGGAGAAATACTCACTAAAGGACCAAGTGTAATGGTGGGCTATTACAAAAACCCCGAACTCACTGCCGAGGTGCTGGAAGATGGCTGGTTTCATACCGGGGATATTGGCGTACTGGATAAAGATGGTTTCCTGAAAATTACCGACAGGAAGAAAGAGATCTTTAAAACATCAGGTGGCAAATATGTTGCACCGGGCCCCATTGAAAACCGCATGAAGGAGAGCCCATTTATTGAGCAAATGATGGTGATTGGTGCCGACAGAAAATTCACATCGGCCTTAATTGTGCCCTCCTTTCCTAATCTTAAATTATGGTGCACTCAAAACAAGCTCGATATTTCTTCCAATAATGAAATTGTGACTAATGCCACCGTAATTGCATTATTTCAATCAATTATAGAATCATTAAACACGGAGTTCAACCATGTTGAACAAGTTAAAAAATTCACTTTGATTCAACACGAATGGACCATTGATGGCGGCGAACTTACCCCTACCGGTAAAATGAAACGCCGCGCTATTTTAGAAAAATACGATAAGGAAATAGAAAAAATGTATACCAGCGACATTGACAATCCGGCTGTTACTCATTAATTTTCACTCCCTTATTCTTTTTATAACCCATGTAAATGAATACACTTCAGTTAACTATCCGGGATAAACTTGCCATCATCACGTTAGATAGGGGCCGATCCAACCCCATAAATACAGAAATGATCACAGAACTGATATCATCAGTAAAGGATATTGAAGCAAACGATAACATAGCAGGACTAATCATCACCGGCAAAGAAGGTTTCTTTTCTGCCGGTATCGATTTAATGGAGGTATACAACTACAACGAAGAACAAAGCAAAGATTTCTGGACCAGTTTCATGTTGATGCAAACGGTTTTGATAAACTTTAAAAAACCATTTGTAACCGCAATAACAGGGCATAGCCCTGCAGGCGGCTGTATCATAGCCCTATGCAGCGATTACCGGGTTATGGCCTCCGGCCAATACATTATTGGTTTAAATGAGATTCCCGTAGGCATCATAGTACCTGATACCGTATTTCACCTCTATGCATTCTGGTTAGGTAGCCGCAAGGCTTACCAGTACCTGTTGGACGGGAAATTGCTGACCGTTGAAGACGCTCTTAAAGATGGATTAATTGACGAGGTTTGTGCCGCTGAAGATGTATTAGCATCGGCAGAAAAAAAAGTGCGGGCATATATGAAATTGAACCCGGCTACCTGGAGCCAAAGCAAAATAAATTTCAGGAAAGAACTTTCTGAAAAGCTACAGGTTGATCATAGCGCTGCCTTAAACAGTATGCTACAGCAATGGTGGGCGCCTGAGACACGCTCAACGCTGCAAAAAATAATTGACAAATTGATGAACCCTGTTAAAAGCAAATAATTATATGCAAGCACCTGGCAATAATGACTTTTTGAACCATCCCGATGAAGAAGAAGGGATGTTGAAGGCAAATGCATTTAAAAACAAAACCATTATTATAACAGGTGGTGGTACGGGGCTGGGTAAAGCTATGGGTACTTACTTTTTAAAGTTAGGGGCCAATTTGATAATTACAAGCCGCAAGTTGGATGTGCTTCAACAAACGGCTAAAGAAATGGAGGCCGAAACCGGTGGTAAAGTATTGGCATTAGCCTGCGATGTACGCAACTATGATGAAGTAGAAAATATGCTTACACAGGCTATTGAAAGCTTTGGAAGCGTTAACGCGCTGGTAAACAATGCTGCAGGCAACTTTATATCACCTACAGAACGGCTATCTGCCAACGCGTTTTCAACCATTATTGATATTGTACTTAAAGGTTCTGTTAATTGCTCACTGGCCTTGGGTAAGTATTGGATAAAAGAAAAAATGGCGGGTAATATTCTCAATATCATTACCACCTATGCCTTTACAGGTTCTGCTTATGTGGTGCCATCTGCCTGTGCAAAGGGCGGCGTATTGGCCATGACCAGGTCATTGGCAGCAGAATGGGGACGACACCAGATCCGTACAAATGCCATTGCACCCGGCCCCTTCCCTACCAAGGGCGCATGGGAACGCCTGTTGCCCGGCGAAATGGCACAAAAATTTGATTTTAAAAACAGGGTACCACTTAAAAGAGTAGGCAAACACCAGGAAATTGCAAATCTTGCCGCATATTTGATCTCAGATTTTTCTGGCTATATTAACGGCGACGTAATAACCATTGATGGCGGCGAATGGCTGCAGGGTGCCGGTCAGTTTAACGGCCTGGAAATGGTAACTAACGATATGTGGGATAGCATTGAACAATTAACAAGGCATCCCAAAAGCAGCTAATCTGTCAATAAACTTTTAGTAATGATTGCACAAATAATATTTATTATCATTCTTGCTGCCGCTGTTTACCTGTTCACAAAAAACGCGGGTAAAATAAGGCGCAATATCCTGTTGGGCCGCGATACCGACCGCAATGACAACCCGGCCATACGCTGGAAAACCATGGCCAAGGTGGCCCTTGGGCAAAGCAAAATGGTAAAACGCCCCTTAGCCGCGATAATGCATATATTTATTTATGTAGGCTTCGTGATCATTAATATCGAAGTATTGGAGATTATGATTGATGGTCTCTTTGGTTCGCATAGGATATTTTCAAAGCCGTTGGGAAGTTTATACGGTTTCCTGATTGGCGGGTTTGAAGTACTGGCTGTGTTGGTACTTGTTGCCTGTGTTGTTTTTTTAACCAGAAGAAATATTGTGCACCTAAAGCGTTTCAGCGGTAAAGAAATGACCGCATGGCCAAAATCGGATGCCAACTATATCCTCATCATAGAAATATCGCTCATGGTTGCTTTTTTAACCATGAACGCTGCCGATTACAAATTACAGGCGCTTCACGTTGGCCATTATCTAAAAGCGGGCAGTTTCCCGGCAAGCAGTTTTATCGCCCCATTGTTGCCCAACCAGGCAACACCGTTGGAAATGATTGAACGCGGGTGCTGGTGGTTTCATATCACGGGCATTTTGGCATTTTTAAATTACCTGCCCTATTCCAAGCATTTTCATATCCTGCTGGCATTTCCAAATACGTACTATTCAAAACTTACGCCTAAAGGGCAATTCAGCAATATGGCTTCTGTTACCAATGAGGTAAAAGCCATGCTTGATCCGTCTTTTGTTCCGGAGGCTACAGCTCCCGGTCGCTTTGGCGCCAAAGATGTAACCGACCTTACCTGGAAAAACCTGATGGATGCTTACACCTGCACCGAGTGCGGCAGATGTACAAGCGTTTGCCCGGCCAATATCACGGGCAAATTGCTATCGCCCCGTAAAATCATGATGGATACCCGCGATCGTATCACAGAGGTGGGTAATAATATTGATAAGTTTGGCAAAGATCATAATGACAACAAATCATTGCTTGATGATTACATCAGCAGGGAAGAATTATGGGCATGCACTACCTGTAATGCCTGTACAGATGCTTGCCCGGTAAACATCGACCCACTGAACATTATTACCGAAATGAGGCGTTACATTGTGATGGAAGAATCACAGGCGCCAGCCAGCCTGAATGGTATGTTTGGCAATGTTGAAAATAACGGCGCTCCCTGGAAATATAGCCAGGCCGATAGATTGAATTGGGCAGAGAAATAGCAGGCGGTTTTAAGCTTGCCTTAATGAAATAAATCCAAGGTTTATATGCCCTGGGAAAATAATAAATCCGAAATGGAAGATCCGAAATCCGAACTAAAGATACCTACAATGGCGCAAATGGCTGCCGAAGGCAAAGAACCTGAATTATTATTCTGGGTTGGCTGTGCCGGAAGCTTTGATGAGCGGGCGCAAAAAATAACACGCGATATCTGTAAGATTCTGCAACATGTAGGCATCAGCTATGCCGTGTTGGGTACCGAAGAAAGCTGCACCGGCGATCCCGCTAAGCGTGCCGGTAATGAGTTCCTGTTCCAGATGCAGGCCATGACCAATATTGAGGTATTGAATGCCTACTCCGTAAAAAAGATAGTAACAGGTTGCCCTCATTGTTTTAACACCATTAAAAATGAATATCCCGGCCTGGGTGGTAGTTATGAAGTAATTCATCATACACAACTTATTCAGCAGCTGATTGATGAGGGAAAATTAAAAGCCGAAGGCGGTGAAAGCTTTAAAGGCAAAAAGATCACCTTTCATGATCCTTGCTATTTGGGCCGGGCTAATAATGTGTATGAGGCTCCTCGTGCAGCCCTGGAGATGCTGGATGCCGAACTGGTTGAAATGAAACGCTGCAAAAGCAACGGCCTATGCTGCGGTGCAGGCGGCGCCCAGATGTTTAAAGAGCCAGAAAAAGGAAACAAAGAAATAAATGCCGAAAGAATTGAGGATGCAATAAATGCCAATGCACAAATCGTAGCCTCGGCCTGCCCTTTCTGTATGACCATGCTTAGCGACGGCGTTAAACTCAAAGAAAAAGAACAGGCAATACAGGTACTTGATGTTGCCGAATTAACCGTTAGGGCGAATGGATTGTAAGGCTTCAACGTTATACTCAAAGCAATAAGTATTTTTAGTCATATACAAATAAAAAACAGGTCGTCATTGCGAGGTACGAAGCAATCTCTACATAAGTAGATCGACCTTGTAGAGCCCCTCTTTACGCCTTGGATATTGCTTCGTACCTACCCATGACGTATTTACTAAAAAAGCTTTTGTCGTCCTGAACGATTTGAAGGATCTATTCTCCGCTATGCTTCTTCGACCCGTACAAGTCTGCGAATAGATCTTTCGTTCCTCAGGATGACAAACTTTTCAAACGTCATTTTCCTTTCAGTGTCCTCCGGATAGTAAAACTCACAATGATAGTTCAATAAATCACTTCATTGCTGTCATGCAAACCTAAAAATCCCCCTGCAGGTTTATTTTTAATAAGGATTTGATGTTATTGATTTACAACGTAATCTTGCAGGCATAAATCGACTATTAAAACCAAAAATATGAAACAAGGACTTTTAATTGATATGGATGGCGTGATCTACAGCGGTGAAGAGCTGATTTCAGGAGCCGATAAATTCATTAAACACCTTATAGATAATAATATACCATTTGCTTTTATGACCAATAACAGCCAGCGTACAAGCCTGGAAGTGGTGCGTAAATTAAAAAGAATGGGCATAACTGTAGAAACCAAACATGTATATACCAGCGCCATGGCAACTGGAAAGTTTCTTGGCGACCAAAGCCCAAATGGTACAGCTTACGTATTGGGCGAAGGCGGTTTATTAACCAGCTTGCATGAAAACGGCATCACTCTTGTCGACTCGGATCCTGAATTTGTGGTTTTGGGCGAGGGCCGTAATTTCACGCTTGAAATGGTACAGCGGGCAGTTGATATGATACTTGCCGGTGCAAAGTTTATCACAACCAATAGAGACCCCTCTCCTAAAAAACCTGGATGGAACAATTTAGGTATCGCGGCAACAACCGCCATGATTGAAGAAGCAACCGGCCGCAAAGCATTTGTAACCGGTAAACCAAGCCCGGTAATGATGAGATCGGCCCGCAAATTCCTGGGTCTGGAAACCGCAGAAACAACCGTGATTGGCGATACCATGGAAACAGATATACAGGGTGGTGTTCAAATGGGCTATAAAACCATTTTAGTATTGTCTGGTATATCAAGTAAAGAAACCTTGGGCAACTATGCCTTTAAACCCGATATGATTGCGAGTTCGGTTGACAAGATAGTTTTCCCTTTAAAATGGTGGTAAACTATTTTAAATTTATAGTGGCTTTATATTAGCCTGAGGAGTTCGAAATTAAAACGCGGACGTCATGCCGAATTTATTTCGGCATCTCACAGGACAATCACGCCTGCCACGTCACCGACTTACCTGCTGCAGACCTATCCCGTGCTCAATGAATGTGGGATGCCGAAATAAATTCGGCATGACGTGGCGTTTTTTTTAAGGGATTCCCTGTGATCCTCTATTATCATTTTATCGGTATGTAATAATTTCTTTACATTTACTGCGTGCCTCGAGGTAATGCATTACAAGAAATTGTTTTTAATTGGCTGTCACTTTGAATATACATGAGCTTGTTCACTTAATCCGATTTAATAATGATGAGTCGGCATTTAACGAGCTTTACAAAGCACAAGTAGTTAAGCTTTGCCAGTTCGCTAATTCTTTTCTGGACGACAATGAAGCCAGCGAGGAAATTGTGAACGACGTGTTCGTGAAGATCTGGCTCAACCGCAGCTCCCTGGATAAGATCAGGAACCCGCAGGTATATTTATATGTTGTTGTAAAAAATGCTTGCCTTAATCATATCCGCAGTAATTCGTCCAGGACAGTCAGGGAACTAAATATTGCCGAATCTTTTTACTTTCACCTCAATGCAGATCCGGCACAATTACTTATCAGTAAGGAGCTTCATGCCGAAATCATCAATGCTGTTAACTGCCTTCCCCCCCGCTGCAAACTCATCTTTAAAATGGTAAAAGAAGATGGGCTTAGCTGCAACGAAGTAGCATCTATCCTTGACCTATCAAACAAAACGGTATTTGCCCAATTATCCATCGCGCTTAAAAAACTCGAAAGCGTCCTTAGCTAAGTTTCTTCCAAATTTACCGTGCACAAACCCAGGTAAAACAAATTTTAATTTTATTTCAAAATCTTTTAGGAAAATCTTAATTGTTTGGTGTCTTTATATCAGATTAACTAAACTATGGGAAAATCAAGGTTTATTGAGCTGATGGCCAAAAGCATGGATGGGTCGGCCAGTAAAGATGAATTAAAAGAACTCGAACTATTTTTAAAACAGTATCCGGGATATAAAAAGATACAGCATGTAACGGATGCTTTAACCAGCACAATTAATAAGGATGATGCTATTTTAGAGGTAACGGCGATAAACAACAAGCTTGATGAGCTGTGGGTTAAAATCAAAAGTGCGGAAGGATCAGCAACTGAAACATTAAATGATAATATAAGATCGTTCAATTATTGGAAATGGATAGGTTCGGCAGCGGCGGTAACGGTGTTTGCTTTGCTAAGCTTTTTGTTTTATTACAAACAGCAGGTGGGCCGGCAGGTTGCTGAAGTTACCATAAAAAGAGTAGATGTACCTTTTGGTAAAATGATGCAGGTTACCCTGGCGGATGGCACCAAAGTTAAACTTAATGCCGGCAGCCATTTTACCTATCCATCTGTTTTTTCAAATGCGCAACGGGAAGTAAATTTAGAAGGAGAAGGTTTTTTTGAAGTGACCAAAAATGCTAAGAAACCATTTTTAGTACACACCGCCGGGTTTACTGTAAAGGTTTTAGGCACTGTGTTTAATGTAAAGGCTTACCGGGATGATAAATCAACCGAAACTACCTTATTGAAAGGTAAGGTGCAGGTAGAGTTAACAGACGACCCTGAAAAGAAAATCATTTTATCACCTCATGAAAAGCTCACTATAAATAACCCGTTACCAATTGCCAGCCATCCGTCAATTAAGGTGGATGTGGCTAAAATAAAATATGAAGTGGCTACACTGCCCAATATTAGTAATGACATTTACCAGGAAAATGCCTGGACAGAGAACAAAATCATGTTTGTTAATAATGATTTTGAAGATGTTGCCCGGCAAATGGAACGCAAATATGATGTGCACATCGTATTTGAAGATGAAGCACTTAAAAAGGAACAGATTAGCGGTGTGCTGAAAAACGAAACCTTGGAAAGCGCGCTATTGATCCTAAAACAGATTATGCCATTTCAATCAAAAATTGAAGGCAATACTGTTTACCTGGCCTATAAGCTTAAAAAATAAATACCCCAACTAATACTAACTTAATTACAAAACATGAAGAGAAACATTTACTTATCAGATTCCTGAAAACCCATAAATAAACAAGGGAAGAGTTGCACCTCTTCCCTGCAAAAATCTGGGATTTATTATTAAGAGTAAGTGTGTTATGAAGGCGCTTACTCTATCCATTAATTTTCAAAACAAATGTAATGAAAAAAACAAGAAGGGCATTTGCAAGTCCATTTGCCCCCGTATGCCTTAAAGTTATTTTGCTAATGAAAGCAGTATTCTTTCTAATTCTGGTTACATGTATGCAGGTTTCGGCCAATGTATATTCGCAACAGAAATTCACACTCAGCATTAAGCAAACAGATGTAAGTAGTATACTTACCAAAATTCAAAAACAAAGCGATTACCGCTTTTTTTACAACTACGCGTCCCTTAAAAAATTGGGCAAGGTTGATCTTGATGTGCAAAATGCAACAATTGAGCAGGTATTAGGTGCGCTTATTGATAATAAACTACCCTACAAAATGACCGATGGCCATGTAGTTATTATCTCAACTCCCGAAGACGGCAACATCCAGCTTATTGTTAAAGGAAAAGTTGTTGATAACAAAGGCGAACCGCTAATTGGTGTAAACATTAGGCTGCAGGGTACCAACCTGGGCACCACTACCGATATTAACGGTAATTTTGTGATTAACGCCCCCGACAAAGGTGTGCTGGAGATTAGCTATATCGGCTATGAAAAAAAGATTGTAACTATAAACGGAGATCAGCCGCTGAACATTGTGATGACAGCTTTACCATCTGCACTGGGCGAAGTGGTAGTAGTTGGTTATGGTACCAGCAAAAAAGTTGATATTACAGGTTCTGTTGCCAGCGTTAAAGGCGGTGATATTCAAAATCTGCCGGTAACCTCTGCTGCACAGGCTTTGGATGGCCGTGCCAGCGGTGTAAATATTGTGCGTAATGATGGCTCACCAGGTGCAGCACCAAGTATCAGGATTCGTGGTACCGGTACTGTAAATGATGCAAACCCACTTGTAGTTATTGATGGAGTGCCTACCAATAGCCCTGATGCCCTAAGCGATATCAATCCAAACGATATAGCCTCGGTAGATATTTTGAAAGATGCTTCCGCCGCAGCTATTTACGGTACACGTGCCGCCAATGGTGTGGTGTTAGTGACTACAAGGAAGGGTACCTACAATCAAAAATTAGCCACCAATGTTAACTTTTATAGCGGTTTTTCTAATACAACCAAATATTTGGATCTGCTTACCGCGCCCGACCTGTACAAATTGAAAAGGGAGCGTTATACCAATGATGGTGCAACTATTGATGCACCATGGAATGATTCCTACTATGCTACTCAGAGAACAGATTGGCAGCGGGCCATCATGAAAACCGGTCATGTAACCAATGGTGATGTAAATATTACGGGGGGGAATGATGTATCCAATTATTATTTCTCCACCTCTATTTATAATGAGGATGGTATCATCGATAAAACCAACTATAAACGTTTCAGTACCCGCATCAATTCAGAACATAAGGTAACTAATTGGTTAAAGCTGGGCGAAAATATCCAGTTGAATTATGCTAATAATAACGGTTTTGATAATAATAATTCACAAACAGGTCTTATCTTCTCCGCACTGCGCTTTAACCCGGCCATACCTTTGGTTAATGCCGATGGTACTTACGGCACATCAAAAGCTTTTGCCAACCAGTTGGGCGATATAAACAGCCCTTATGCAACCATACAGGAGGCAGACAGGTTTAATAAAAAATACCGCGCGCTGGCGAATGCTTTTGCCGAGATTTCGTTTTTAAAAGAATTAAAACTGCGTGTAAACTATGCGTATGATGGTACCTTGAACCGGTCATACAATTTTAACATAGCGGATGTTAACCAGGCAAGGCAAAATACCACATCATCGTTAACACAAACCGAGGGCGAATTATCGTCGCAATTGCTTGAGTCATTCCTTACTTATGATAAAGTGTTTGGCAAAAGCCACGTAACGTTTACAGGTGGTTATTCCTACCAAAACTTTAAAACGTACGGTTTTAATGCATCAAGATTAGGATATGATGACACTTCGCAAGACCAACGAGTACTTGGCCAGGGCAATAGCCAGTTCAATTCAAGCGTGATACCTGATGAGTCGTCGCTACAATCTGGTTTTGGCAGGTTGTTTTATGATTATGACGGTCGTTTCCTGGCTACATTAACCTTCCGTGCAGATGGATCTTCGAGATTTGCGCCAACTAAAAGATGGGGGTATTTCCCGGCATTCTCTTTGGGCTGGAGACTATCAAATGAAGCTTTTATCAAAAATATAACATGGATAAGCAACCTGAAATTATCAGGTGGTTATGGCGAGTTGGGCAACCAAAATATAGGCACATTTCAATATGCAAGTTTAATCAGGCTTGGCAGTACTTATGAAAACAATGGTTACACGTTTGGTGGTGTCGGCTACACGGGTGCTGCGGTTTACAGCCTTGCCAACCCTGTCATTGCCTGGGAACGCACAGCTATGACCAATATTAGTTTAGATGCGGGATTTTTGAATAACCAATTAACAACAACGCTAACCTGGTTCAATAAAAACACCAAGGATATGCTTTTAGCTCCACCTGTTGTTGGATCGGCTGGATCGGTATCTATCCCTTTCCAGAATATCGGTACCATGAACAATCATGGCGTTGAGGTTGAATTGAACTACCAGGGCGGCAGCAAGGTAAAATATTCCTTTGGCGCTAACGCTTCGTTCATCAAAAACAAGGTAACCAAGCTAAACGGCGAAGGAACATTTGTTGGCTCTACCGTATATGGTCGCTCGAGCCAGGAAATTGCCAGAACTTACCAGGGACAGCCAATAGCCTCATTTTATGGATGGAAAACTAATGGTTTATACCAAACCCAGGCTGATATTGATAATGACCCGGCACTTAAAAATGATTCCCGTAAGGGCAATATTAAACCAGGAGATGTACGTTTCCTTGATTTAAATGGTGATGGCCAGATTGATGGCAATGACCGTACCACCCTTGGTAACCCTAACCCCAACGTTACTGCCGGTTTACAAGGCAGCATATCATACATGGGTTTTGATTTCTCGGCAAACTTTACCGGTGTATTTGGTGTGAGCCTGTACAATGCCGATAGGATGCAGGGCATTGATCCAACCTATCCGTTTAACCTGTATGCCGAAGACTTAGGCCGATGGACAGGGCCGGGTACCAGCAATACCATCCCAAGATTATCACTTGATCGTGCGAATGATAACTACCGTACATCTGACCTTTTTGTAGAAAGCGGAAGTTATGTAAGTCTTAAAAACGCCACTTTAGGTTATACCCTACCGGGTAATTGGGCTAAAAAGGCTGCTTTAAAAAGCATAAGGGTATATGCATCCGGCCAAAACCTGTTCTTTATAACAAAATACAAAGGCTACACGCCAGAGTTAGGTTATACCAACGGGAACTTCCAAAGAGGGGTTGATGTAGCCCAGTATCCATCAGTAAGGACAATTACATTCGGTTTAACAGTTAAATTATAAGATCATGAAATCGAACAAAATATTATATACGCTTACATTGCTTGCCTTGTTTAGCAGTAGCTGTAAAAAGGCACTTGATTTGAAGCAACAAGGTGTTTACAGCTCCACAAACTATTTTCGTAATGAGGTTGACGCTGTTAACGCGGTAACAGGTATCTACAGCATTTTACCCGAAGAAGATTATATAGGCCACGCGGAATCAACATTTGATACCCCATCCGATGATTACTGGCGTTCTGGTGACCACGGTGAAGACGAGGGTATCGAAAATCTTACTTATGATGCCTCAAACGCCGCTATCAGGTACCCATGGAGATGGAGATATGAGGAAATTAACCGCGCTACCAATTGTATCATCAATATCCCTAAGATCACAGCTATTTCTGCCGATGTTAAAAATCGCAGCATGGGCGAAGCGTATTTTTTAAGGGCTTTTGGTTACTGGCGTTTAATGATCATTCATGGCGATGTGCCTATCATTACCGAAGATGATTACACCAAACTAAACTTTAATGTTCCAAAATCACCAATTGAAGAGGTACGCAAACAAATAGAAAGCGATTTGCTGAAAGCGGTTGATCTGCTGCCTGAAAGCTATGGAGCTTCAGACCGTGGCCGCGTAAGCAAAGGTACTGCACTTGGATTTTTAACCAAGCTGTATATGTATTGGGAAAAACTACCCCAAGCAATTGCAACAGGGCAAAAAGTAATTTCAAATTCGAATTATGCACTGGCTGCCAAATACCAGGACAATTTTACCCGTGCAAATGAGAATAGCACAGAATTGCTTTTCTCTATCCAGGCGGTACAAAATGTGGTTCAAAACGATTTTACGGTTTACTACATTCCAAGGCCATGGGGTGGTTACGGCTTTAGCCAGCCATTGCAAGGTTTGGCTAACGAGTTTGAAGCTAATGACCCCCGTAAAGCAGCGACTTTATTAACTGTAGGTGACAAGGTTGACCTGGGCGATGGAAATGGTTTAACCACCTTTACTGCCGATCTTTCGGCAACGGGCTTTGCTTTTAAAAAGTACGCGGTATTTAACACAGCTGCAGATGGTGGTGGTGTAGATCATACCTTCGCGGTACCATTAATGCGGTCGGCTGATATTTACCTGCTGGTAGCAGAAGCCCTTATCCGTACACAAGGCGCCGGTGCCGGTGATGCATTAATCAACCAGGTTAGGCGTCGGGCATCAACATTATTGCCGCCGGTTGTAGGTGCAGGAATGACACAGCTGATCCACGAGCGCCGCGTAGAACTTGCCGGCGAAGGTGAGCGCCACCAGGACTTAATGCGCTGGGACAAAGCTAAAATTGTTGATATCGCAGCTATATACAACAGGGCAGTTTCAAAAGCGCCTCTTGATCAGTCTAAAACGGTGACGTTTGTTCGTCCTAAAAATTATTATTTCCCATTACCACAGGTAGAAATTGATAAGAGTAAAGGAGTTTTAGTCCAAAATCCAAACTTTTAAGTAATGATCAATTAAAGGCCGGTAGCCAGCAATAATTTATTAAGTTAATTTGCGCTGGCTACCGGCATTTTTATTTAAATAATACCCTATAAAAAAAGAACCCGCTTAAATGATGAAAAAAGGTTTATTGATATTTATTGTTACCGCATTTAGTTTAAATACCTACGCACAGGTTGACCAAAAAGCTTCCTATGATTTTATTGAACGGGTTATTCCGGGCAAATCAGCTGCCTTTGTAATTGAACCCATAGCCCAGGACAATGGCAAAGACGCATTTGAGCTTGATAACAGCGATGGTAAAATAGTTTTACGTGGCAGCAACGGCCTATCTGTAGCGGCAGCTTTAAATTATTACCTCAAAACGTATTGCTTTTGCGATATCGGCTGGAATGGTACCAATTTAAAAATCCCGGCAACTTTGCCAGCGGTTAACAATAAAATCCATAAATCAACCCCATACCAATACCGCTATTACCTTAATTATTGCACCTTTAATTACACCATGGCCTGGTGGGATTGGGAACGCTGGCAAAAAGAAATTGACTGGATGGCACTCAATGGCATTAACATGCCGCTGGCCATTACCGGCGAGGAAGCGGTTTGGCAGGATGTATATAAAAGCATGGGCTTTACAGATAAAGAACTGGACGCGTTTTTTAGCGGACCGGCCTATTTCTCCTGGTTTTGGATGGGTAACATTGATGCCTGGGGCGGCCCGCTGCCACAGCACTGGATGGATAGCCACAAAGCATTGCAAAAAAAGATCCTGGAACGCGAACGTTTGTTCGGGATGAAACCCGTGTTGTCATCATTTACCGGGCACGTGCCTCCTTCCTTTAAGGATCGGTTCCCGAAAGCAAAAGTTAAGAAAACCAATTGGGATGCCGGCTTCCCAGATGTTTACATTCTTGATCCCGATGATGAGTTATTTGAATCCATCGGCAAAAAATATATAGAGGCACAAACCAAAGAGTTTGGCACAGATCACCTTTACTCGGCAGATACTTTTAACGAAAACGTCCCTCCTACCAATGACTCTACTTACCTGGATGGGATGAGTAAAAAAGTTTTCAGATCCATGACCGCCGCCGATCCCAAAGCGGTATGGGTAATGCAAGGCTGGATGTTTCATTACAACAACAAATTTTGGCAGCCACAACAAATCAAAGCATTGCTAAATGCTGTACCGGATGATCAGATGATCGTTCTGGATTTGTACAGTGATGCCCACCCGGTTTGGAACCGCACCGAAGCCTATTACGGTAAACCATGGATCTGGAGTATGCTGCAAAACTTTGGTGGTAACATCAGTTTGTTTGGCCGTATGCGTCATGTAGCCGCCGATCCTGCCATTGCCCTGCATGATCCCGAATCAAAAAACATGACCGGTATAGGCGTAACACCAGAAGGGATTGAGCAAAACCCGGCATTATTTGCCCTGATGCTTGAAAACGTTTGGCGCGATACCCCTATTGACGCGGATGCATGGGTAAGCAATTATGCCCGCAGGCGTTATGGACAAACAAATACCAATGCAGACAACGCATGGCATATATTATTGAACACCGTTTACAGCGGCGGCCTTACCGAAGGTGGCCCGGAATCCATCATTGTGGCCCGGCCAACTATGCAAAAAACTATCGATAGGGTGTTAACTAAACTGAACTATGACCCTAAGCAATTGGCAAAAGCATGGGAGCTTTTAGTAAACGCGGCCGATAGCTTAAAACAAAGTGACGGTTTTCAGTATGATTTGATTGACGTAACACGCCAGGTATTGGCTAATTATGCAACGCCATTACAGCAAAAAATGGCATCTGCCTATAAAAGCGGTGATAAGGAAGCATTTAAACAATACAGCACCGCGTTTTTACAGTTGATGGACGATATGGATTCCTTGCTAAGTACCCGTAAAGATTTTTTACTGGGCAAATGGATCAACGAGGCAAGGGCAAACGGCATTACCGAAAAAGAAAAGAACCTTTACGAGTTTAACGCGCGCGACCTGGTTACCCTTTGGGGCGATAAGGAAAGCGGCCTGCGCGAGTATTCAAACCGGCAATGGGCAGGTTTAATAAAAGGCTATTATAAACCCCGCTGGGAATTATATTTTTCGCAGCTTAATAAATCATTGGCAACAGGTACCGCTTTTGATGACAAAGCATTTGATGCACAGGTAAAAAACTGGGAATGGCAATGGGTTAATAAGCACGATAATGCATACCCCGATGCCGCCAAAGGCGATGGCGTTGAAAAATCAAAGGCTTTATTTGCAAAGTATAATAGTTTGGTGCAGCAGGCAGCGTATTAACCAATACCTCTGTTTTTTTGTAGAGATGCATAATTGCGTCTCCCGCAGGACATTCCGAATTTGCAAAGTCGATTTGCACGCGGGAGACGCAATTATGCGTCTCTACATTTGAAAAAGCAAAACGAACTTTACGTTACCATAACGAAAACATTGAATCATAAACAGATGATCAAAAGGATATACTTATTTTTAATAACCACGTTGCTATTGGCTCATAGTACAATGGTACACAGCCAAACAGCAAACGACCATATTTTCTCTCCATCTGCAGCAGCCAAACCTTATATTGATTTTGATAGTAAAGGTTTTTTGATAGATGGCAAGCGTACCTTTTTGGCATCGGCAGGGTTAGAATATGCAAGGATCCCGCAGCAGCTTTGGCATGATAGATTGCTGCGGATTAAACGGGCCGGCTTCAATTGTATCGAGATCTATACCATCTGGAATTTTCACGAAGCCCGGGAAGGCAAATTTGATTTTACCGGCGACCGTGATCTCAATTTATTTTTAAAAGAGGTTAAAGACCTGGGCATGTATTCCATCGTACGCGTAGGCCCATACTATTGCGCGGAATGGGATAATGGCGGCTACCCTATCTGGCTCAAGTTTAAAAAAGGAGTGCGGGTTAGGGAAGACAATCCACTGTTTGAAAAATATGTTGATCGTTTTTTCGATCATCTTTTACCCATTGTATTTAATAACCAGGTAAACAAAGGTGGTTCGGTCATATTGGTTCAGCTGGAGAACGAGCATCCTAAAGGATGGGGTACCATAATGCCCGATGGCTATTTTAAGCATTTGCAAACCAAGGCGCTAAGTATGGGCTTGCAGGTGCCTTACTTTTTCAGCGGCCTGCATCATGACAGCGATCCGGCTGGTAATGGTAAATTGGATGATGCAGCAAGACCCAACCCATGGTTCTCTACAGAGTTTTGGAGCGTATGGTACTCGCAATATGGTGCTAAACCGGGCGATGCAGCGCTTTATGACAGGCGCACCTGGAAAATTATTGCCAATGGCGGTAATGGCTATAACTATTACATGGCTCATGGTGGATCGAACTTTGGCTATACCAATAATGATGAAGATGCGGCATCCTATGATTATGGTGCAGCCATCGGGCAAACTGGTGATCTGCGACCTATCTATTATACCTTTAAACGCGCGGCATGGTTTGCCCGCAGTTTCCAGAATGTTTTGGAAAACAGTGTAAATGATTCTGCATCCTACAGCAAAATAATAACAGATCCATCATTAAGGGTAACCGCACGAAAAAGCCCTGCCGGGGAAATTATATTCCTTGATAATTCGGGTAAAGAAGCTATTACCACGCAGCTGCATTTAGGTGATGCTAAAGTTTCAGGCGATAGAAAGGTGACCATTTTGCTGGGTGAGATTTATCCCCTGGTTCATAATTACAAGGTTAACGATAGGGTTACGCTCAATTGGGCTTTAACCAGGATCTTTGCCATTGTAAAGCAGGATAATACCACCACCATTATTGCTGATGCTGAAGCAGGTATGCCTGTATACATGTATTTTAACACAAAAGACAAAGCCTCAACGGAAAATTCTGATGTAAAAATAGATGGCGAAAATGTGCTTATCAATGAAACGATGCCTGCCAGTAACAAACCTTTGGAATATACTTTTAAAGCCGGCACTCAAACGATCCGTGTTTTAGCCATGAACAGGCAATGGACCGATAAAACCTGGATAACCAACATGGCAGATAAAAACTACATCGTTACTGGTACTGCTTATTTAGGTAAAGCAGATATTAAAAACGGTCAGTTTATTGGAGAAATAGAGCGCCCATTATCAGCAGAAAAGCCCGGGCAGGTATGGATCTATACAGATAAAAAAGCTATAGTTTTGAACCAGGCTCCATCCCCCAATACACAACAAACACAAGCCACTACTTTAAATAATTGGCAGTTTAAAAATGCTTCCGGTTTTGCTGTTGCAAATTATAACACCAGCCAGTGGTTATCCTCAAAAACCCCCTTACCCATGGGTACCGATGGTGATATCACTGCTGATGCATGGTACAAAACATCGCTGAATATTCCTACTGCCGGGAAATACACGCTGCAGGTTAATGGCAACGGCCGCGGCCAGGCTTTTATTGATGGAGAGCCAGCTGCAAATTGGAAACTGAGCAACGCCGAAGTTTCACTTAACTTAAAAAAAGGTAAACATACCCTTGCCGTTTTTACCGCCCATGACGGCCGCGACAAACTGGCTGCCTACCTTGGCCCAATTGATGAGGTGGATAGTAAAGGTATTTTTGGCAACGCCGTTATTAAAAAAGGCGGTCCGTTTATTAGTGAATTAAATAACTGGTATTTTGTTAAAGCAGCGCACCGTGATGATGCCAAACAAGGCCCGCCGCCATTTGATACTACGCTATATAAAAAATATAAAATAGGAGCTGATGCTTTTAATTTAAAGGAAGGGTACGGGTGGTTTACCACAATTATACCGCAACAACCCGCGGGCACATCAAAAATAACCCTGTTATTTAAAAGTGTTGATGAAAATGCAACAGTATTTATCAATGGTAAACAGGTATTGAGCCATGAAGGCTGGAACCAGCCTTTTGAAGTTAATATTGCAGATGCCGGTATTTTAAAAGGGCCTGTTACACTTAGCGTGTTTATTGAAAATTATTCAAACGAGGGTGGTATCGATCAGCCGGTAAAAATAAACGCCATTGGTAACGCCGATGCCGTAACCGGCTGGCAGTTAAAGGGCGGTCCGGGTGATCCGCAAGCGGTAAAGGGCTGGCAAACGTTAACATCGGGCAATAAGATAAACAGCCCTTGCTTTTACCGCAGCTCATTTACTGTTCCGCAGGTAAAGGGACAAACTTTCATATGGCGGTTTGAGCCTAAAGATTTAGGGCATGGCTCGGTATGGGTTAACGGGCACAACATTGGCCGCTATCCCGAAAAAATAGCGGTATCCAGTTTATACATCCCTGAATGCTGGCTCAACAAGGGCTTAAACCAATTGGTGATCTATGATGAAGATGGTAAACGCCCAACCCAAACATTAATCATAGCCGAGCCGGAAGCTGGGCGTACAATAACTCAAATAAGTGCTGATCTTAATTAATAAATAAAAAATGGCTTTAACTACTGAAAGATTTACAGCGCTCGATATCTTCCGCGGAATGACCATCTGCTTCATGATCATTGTGAATGCACCCGGTTCGGGCGCAAACGTATGGACACCGCTTGACCATGCCCCATGGATAGGTTTTACTCCAACCGATCTTGTTTTTCCATCTTTCTTATTCGCTGTTGGTAACGCGCTCAGCTTCTCTAAAAAGAAGTTTGAGAGTGATGCGGCTTTTATAAGTAAGATCTTTAAAAGAACGGTTATTATATTTTTACTCGGTTACCTCATGTATTGGTTCCCGTTCTTCCATCGTGTAAATGATGGCTGGGCCTTTAACTCATTAAGTCATACCCGTATTATGGGCGTATTACAACGCATTGCCCTGTGTTATTTTTTCGGCGCTTTGATAGTTCATTATTGTTCTCAAAAAACAGCTGTAATTATCTCAGTATTACTTTTAGTTGGCTACTGGGCATTTTTAGTCCTGTTTGGCGAAGCCGGTAAGGAGTTCACGATGCTGGGCAATGCCGGTACAAAGCTTGATATTGTATTATTGGGCAACGATCATTTATACCACGATAAAGGAGGCCCCATTGCCTTTGATCCCGAAGGTTTATTAAGCACATTAACGGGCATAGTGAATGTAATTGGCGGCTTTTTAGCAGGCGCGTTTATCCAACGTAAAGGAAAAAACTATGAAACAGTGGCTAAGCTGTTCTTGTACGGCGGCTTGCTGATAGTTGCCGCTTTATTCCTGGGCCAGTTTTTCCCGATAGCCAAAAAATTATGGACAAGCACTTTTACCTTACTGACCATAGGTATCGACCTGGCCATTTTAGGCCTGCTCATATTTGTCATCGAGATTGAAAAGCTAAAGCGCGGCACCAATTTCTTCCTTATTCTTGGTCGTAACTCACTGGCCATCTACCTGCTATCGGAGTTATTGCTCACCGTATTGCAAACTATATGGGTACGCCCCCAATTAAGCTTTTACGATTGGATAAACCAAGTATTTTACCAGCGTTTATTCCCCGGGGCTTTGGGTACACTGGTATTTGCCATTTGTTATATGATGCTTTGCTGGCTTGTGGCTTATATCCTCGATAAAAGAAAAATTTATATTAAAATATAGTGGAGGGCTGAAAGAGTTGAAATCTTATTTTTTGAGAATGTTACAAGCTGGTAAAATACCTATTCCGCCGTCATTGCGAGGCACGAAGCAATCCCAAACGGTACAGACCGGATTTGCAAAGTTACTCTGTAGGGAGGGGATTGCTTCGTTCCTCGCAATGACGGGTATGTTATTAATGTACTTGTATAAAAAAAGCCCTGTCATCCTGAACGTAGTGAAGGATCTATTTGCAGACTTTACAGGGCGAAGAAGCAAGGCGGACAATAGATCCTTCACTACGTTCAGGATGACAAACCTTTCAAAAGGTCATTTCCCTTTTGGGGTCTACCAGACTTCTCCACTATCAATAACGATCTGTTCATTCATTTCCAAACGGCTCTTCAAACCTGTTTTTGTTTTAACCGCTACTTTAACGATACTGTTAAACTATGATGTTTCTGCCCAACAGGCAGATCACCTGCCTTATGTAAACCCATTTATTGGTACTGCAAAAAGCGATGTTTTTACCAAATGGGGAAGTGAAGGCGGCACGTATCCGGGAGCGGTTGCGCCATCGGGGGACGTACAGTTAAGCCCAGAAACAAGGGTTGCAAAGGGATATAACTATAACGATAGCAGCATTTACTACTTCAGCTGTTTTAGGCACATGAGTGGTTTTCCCGAAGGCTCTGCGGGCCGGTTTTATGTTATGCCGGTTGGCAACGGTACCCCATTTGAGGCCGGTAAATACAGCAGGACGTTTTCGCATGCCAATGAAACAGCAACCCCGGGCTATTATAAAGTAGTGTTTGATAACGACGGCACCATAGCCGAAGCCACAACCACGGCGAGGACAGGTATTTTTAAATTCACCTTTACGGCAGATAATATCCCGCAGATATTCATAGCCGATGCCGGCGAGATCAGCATAATCTCCTCAAAAATATTGCATGCTACAAACAGTAATACCGTCATCAACTTTTCCGAAAACTATACGTCAAAAAAGCAGGTTGAAGGCGGCTGTCTATTCACTTTTGCATCAACAGCAAAGCATAATAAAGTTATTGAGGTTAGATTAAGCACATCCTCGGTCAGCTATGCAGGCGCTCAAAACAACATCGATAAAGAAATAGGAGCTTTAACATTTAACCAGGTACGCCAACAAACGAGGGATAAATGGCTCAAAAAACTGGCTGTTGTTGATGTAGCGGATAGTAATGAGCAAAATAAGACTGTTTTTTATACCGCACTTTATCATTCACTTTTAATACCATGGGTTATTGATGATGTGGATGGCCGTTATAAAGGTTACGATGGTAAAATCCACCAAAAAACAGGGGCCGATCAATATGGTGCTTTCTCTCCCTGGGATACCTTTCGTTCCCTGCACCCCCTGCTTACCCTGCTTTACCCGGATAAACAAAAAGATGTTGTTTTATCTATGCTGGATATTTATAAGCAAACCGGCCACCTGCCCACTGAATCGATGACCGGTAACCATGCTATCCCTATTATTGTAGATACTTACCTGAAAGGCATTACTGGTTTTGATAAACAGATGGCTTATACAGCCATGAAAAAGAGTATTGTTGAGCCGCCATTTATACAGCCGGATATGGAGATCTATCAGCAAAATGGGTACATTCCATTTACCCGGTCAGAATCGGTAACCCGCACGGTTGAATACGCTTATGATGATTGGGCCTTATCGCAGTTTGCCAAAACCATCATCCACAACGATAAAGACTACCAGCTTTTATTAAACCGGAGTTACAATTACAGGAACCTCCTGAACAATGATGAATTGTTGCTATTGCCCCGTAACAACCATGAGTTTAAGTTGCAGCCGGGGATGTCGGGCTATAAAGAGGGAGACAAATGGGTATACTCCTACTTTGTTCCACATAACGCGAAAGACTTGATCAACCTTACCGGTGGCAATGAACAATTTGCCAGCAGGCTTGATTCGGCGCTGACTAACAATGTAATCCCCTTTGATAACGAAACCGTATTTCATTTGCCTTACCTGTTTAACGAGGCTGGTAAACCTGCATTAACACAAAGATGGGTACGGCAGATCATGCTTAACCGTTACAGTGTCAACCCAGGTGGTTTACCCGGCAATGATGATCTTGGTTCAACATCCAGCTGGTATATTTTTAGCGCAATGGGTATTTACCCCACCTGCCCCGGCAGGCCCTTTTACGCCATAGGCGCACCTTTATTTCAATCGGTAACGCTGCACCTTTCAAACAGCAAAAATTTCACCATTAACAGTACCAATACAGCCTTAAATAATAATTACGTCCAATCGTTAAGTGTAAACGGAAACGCCTGGCAGCAGTTAACACTACCACATTCAATATTAACAAAGGGCGGTTCCATGACGTTTGCTATGGGTAGCCGGGAAAGCAAGTGGCCGACGAATAAGGATCAGGCCGTGTTATCAGAAACGAAACAAAACCCGGATTTTAAGATCCTGAATTATACAGTTTCAAAAAATAGTGTTGAGCCAAACGAGCCGGTTACCATACATTTTTCTATCGCCAACAGTGGCAGCACCGGTGTAAAAATTGTTAAACTGTTTGTAAACGGAAAGCCTTATGGCTACAAAAACTGCATTGTGGTTTCCGGAGGCGTTAAAAATGATTCTCTCATATGCCGGCTTTATCCCGAAGGTAAAACCGAACTTCAATTGCAAGGCATGGCACCGGTAACGGTTAATGTAAAACTACCGGCAACGCCATCTGCCCATCCGTTTAAAATTACAGATTTGGCTGCAAAGCCAATGGTTAAGCTTAACCAGGTGCAACAGGTTACCTATATCATTCAAAATATTGATGGTTTAAACCGAACTTTTAATATCCCGGTGATGATGAATGACTCCTTGCTTTTTACCGATACCATAATGCTTGCAGCAGGCGAAAGAAAAAGTATTGCACACACTTTGCCCTGCACTGTAAAAGGATTCAAGCACATCAGGGTTGATGATGCAGGGGTAGACTATAAAGTATACGATGATCATAAAGAATCGCTTCTGCTTGACCTTTCCGCTATTGGCTATAATTCAGATAAGCTGGTAACAGATAATTCGGGATACCATAATAATGGACATATTATGCTTACAAATAATTTTCTTGAAGATAAGAAAGCTGCAAAATTAGGCTTTGAGGAAAATATTTTTGTTGAAGTTCCCAATTCGGCAAGTCTGGATAATATGGGCGAAACCATCGCGATGATGGGATGGATTTACCCAACCGGAAATGAAGACGGACTGGTTGATATGATAACCAAGGGTGATAGCCACGTTTTGCAGGTAACTGACCATAAAACCCTCACCTTTTTTGCCGGCGGCTGGGGACGCGGAGATTGCACAGTTAACCTGCCCGCAAACTGGAAAAACAACTGGCACCATATAGCAGGTGTATGCACCGGCAAAACACTTTACTTATACATTGACGGTGCATTGGCAGGTAAAACGATAGTGGAAAATGATGCCGACCTATCCAACGGTAACAAGTGGACACTGGGCAGGAATGAAGAATTCCCCGCCGAAAGAATATTTCATGGGTACATGGATAAGGTAAAAGTATTTAAAGAAGCATTAACTCCCGAAGAAATTAGCACGATTGTCAACAGCGAGCGTGGTAGTTTTAAATAGCCAGGAACAAATCATATATACTATGCCTTTAGCCACCAGGAACATTTCCCGAATAATACAACCTGCATTATTCGGGAAATGTAAAACGTGATGATAGCAAACCAGGGATAATCTTGAAGACCCTTTTTGTTGTTTAAAAACGGCAAGATCCCCCCGTTATTAGCAGCAACCGGCCCAGCCAGCAGCCTTTACGAATTACAAAAATCATGGAATATGGCTATCCCAATTAAATAATAAATAATAATTGCAATTATAACAAAACAAATTGCCCACTTTAACCTTTAATTAAATACATTCTATTTATAAAAATACTATAAACAAATTTCGGTAGCATATAATATTAGAATATTTGGGGAAAAATGCCAAAACCTGCCTTGTAATTCTCTTTTAAAATCCTTTTCTAAAAATATACTTCTTTCGCGTCCCCCGCCGTCTGCTCAAAAATACGTTCAGATCCATTATTTAGTATGATGATTATAGCCTTCGCACGGGTATTAATTGGACATATTTACTTCACAGCCAGAAATATAACTATTAGTTAATGATATTTCTTTAAAAAAATCACCTTGAGAAAGATACTTGTGCTAACCAATTTTACCGAAAATGCCAATCATGCAGCAACAGTTGCCGTTTCGTTTTGTGCTCAGCTATATTCAAACATCATACTGTTAAACACATTCATCAGCCGGCCTGTTCTGGCCGGATTTGGAAGCATACCATGTGCCGTTGATGAGATGTTATGGGAAAATGAAAGCCATAAAAAACTAAATTTCCTGAAAGAAGATTTAGAAGAGCTTATTAAAACACTCCCTGCAGATCATCATCACCCCAGTATTGATTGCCGGTACGAGGAAGGGAGCCTAAGGTATCAGTTAGAGTTTTTTAAGAACAAAAAGGATATCGAATTTATTATCATGGGCGCCCGGGCGGGCAGTACGATGGAACATTTGCTGATTGGCAATGATACCAGTGTTGTGCTCAATCGTGCCAGCCGCCCCGTTATCATCATCCCCGGAGGCACCAACCTGGGACAATTTAAAAAAGTAACCTTTGCCTGCGATTTTAACGACACCGATCTGGATGCAGTGCATTACCTTGTTCAATTGGGCCGCATCTTTCATTTTCAAATCGAAATTGTGTACGTATCCCTCTGGGAACACAATAACGAGCAGAACATGGAGAAGAAAACAACCTTTATTAGCCAGGTCGCCCGATTTGGGTATCCGGGTATCACTTATAGAACCATCGTTGGCGAAGAATTGATTAACCGCCTTAACCGCCTTTGCAAAGAAAACAAAACCGACCTGCTTGTGCTGATACACGACAGGTTTAGCCTTTTGAACCGAATATTTAAAAGCACAAATGCCAATGAACTGTTAAAGCGACAACAGGTACCGGTTATGATTATTCCCTCCATGATGAGAGATTAATAAATGTCCTTAAACACCCCGGGCGTCAGTTATCAACCCGCAGGCTTAATTAATAGAAGTGTTATAATGCAGATAACTGTTGGGGCGGCCTATTAATGCCCCTTAAATTATTATATAGCATAAAACAGGGCTGTACTTTAATTGGCTGCAGTCCTATTTTGGCAGGTATTTACGGAAGGCATTACCGCCCGCGAATTATAACCACTTGGCGGCAAAATGGTTAAACTCATGCCGCAATTCGTTGATCATTTTTTCCTCCGTTACATAATCATCAGAAAGCTGATTATAAACGGTGAGTTCCCTGTCGTCAATAAATTCCGGTGAGGCACTGATTTCATTTTCCAATACCCCCTGATTTCCACGGATCCTGTGTTTTAGCCCATCCAGGTAATCACGGTGGATAATCAGCTGGTTCTGAAAATGTTCAACATTTTCGCCAACCTCCCGGCCGGTATTGCCGCCGGCGACTTCTTCCAGTCGTTCACGCAAAAAATTTAGTTCCAGCTCGTAAAAACCGAGCCCTCTCATCCACGCATTATGCGCAAATTTTAAATGTTTTGTACTGATCTGTTTCATAATACAAGATACCTGAATTTGGTTATATAAAAAATAACTTACTGATTAACAGCAGCTGCAATCTTATTTTTTTTTGAACGAAAATACAATCTGCCACCCTACTTCATCACCAATACCGCTGCTCCATTAATCTTACCGGTTCTTAACCTGTTAATTGCCTCATTTGCCTCTGATAATTGGAATATCTCCGTTTGTGTATGTACCGATACCGATTTAAGGATGTTAAAGAAATCCAATCCATCCTGCCGGGTAAGGTTGGCAACAGATTTAATCATTCTTTCGCCCCATAAAAGATCATATGAAAAGGCGGGAATATCGCTCATATGTATGCCGCCGCAAATTACCTGCCCTGCTTTATCAATATTTTTTAATGCAATTGGCACCAGTTCGCCCACAGGTGCAAAAATGATAGCGGCATCCAATCGCTCTGGCGGCACTTCTGAGCTGTTACCCGCCCACCCGGCCCCCAGGCTATTAGCAAAGCGCTGGGCTTGTTCATCACCATCGCGGGTAAAGGCGAATACTTTTTTCCCCTGTGCAATCGCAATTTGAATAAGGATATGCGCCGCCGCGCCGAAGCCGTAAATACCCAGGTTAATTACGGCGGGATCTATCATTTGGTACGATCTGAAACCAATAAGCCCAGCGCAAAGTAAAGGCGCTGATGAGTATTTAGCATACGCCTCATCCAATCGAAAACAAAAACGGGCGTCCGCTACAGTGTATTCGGCATACCCGCCATCAATGGTATAGCCGGTGAATAATGCATTATCGCACAGGTTTTCTTTTCCCTGTTTACAAAACTTGCAATGGCCACAGGTGTAGCCCAGCCATGGAACACCCACCACCTCGTTTACTTTCAGCTCTGTTACCCCATCTCCCATTTTAACAATCCGACCGATAATCTCATGGCCAGGAATCAAGGGAAATTTGGGCTGACTAAGCTCTCCATCCAGAATATGAAGATCGGTGCGGCATATGCCACAGGCAATAACTTTAAGCAATACCTGGTCATTAGCCGACTGCGGAACCGGTAGCTGCCTGAGTACAAGTGGCTGCCCGGCCTTCTCAAAAACCATGGCCTCCATTAAGGTAGGTATTTCCAAATTGAATAAATTTATACGCTTAATTAAAATACAATTAACCGCTTAAAGCTGTTTTTATAATGACATATTATAATCGGGCGGAAAAACCAATAATGGGATCTTGATGTGCCGGGCCATGTGATGGGTGTGGCAGCCGGTTAAAACCCTGTACAACAAACTATGCGGCCGGTGCACCATGGCCAATAAATCAATTTGCCCATGTTCGCAAAGCCACTCGAGGCCATCATTAATATTCATGCCCCTGAAGTGGTGATAGGATATATTTGAATAATGCTCTTCCCCGGTCAATTTTTCCATAAAGGTATCTGCCTGGTTGCGTTTCACATTCCTTTCATACTTTTCGCCGGTGATATGATAAACACGAATCTCCGCCTTAAAAACTTTGGCCATGCCGGCAATCGACTTAATTATAGCTATATCGCCATCGCTCAAATCTGTTGCAAAAATAATTGTTTTAATACCTTTAAAAACCGCGCAACCCGGAATCAGCAACACAGGAAAATCTGCCTTATCAACCAGATCCTTGCTTTTGCTTCCCATAATTAAACGACCGAACCCGCCCGTCCCGGAGATTCCCATAACCACCAATGATGAGTTTGGATCGTCCATAAAATTCACTACAACATCGGTTACCGGCCCTATCTCATTATCAAAGCTAATGGCCGGTTTATGGGTTGATGCAGGACCTTTCGCCACATCATCAATAGTATCTTCCAATTCCACGGCTAAGCTTTCCAGTTGTTTTGCGGCGGCGTCTTTCAAAAAAGCATAATCCTCCAAAGGCCATAAACCGGGATCGGCCATGGGTAATTCTATCGGCACAAATAAAGCATGACACAACTTAACATCTCTTTTCATTTCCCTGGCTATACCGATGGCATAACGGGCGGCATTATCGGCCTGTGCAGTAAAATCGGTGGGTACTATAATGGTTTTCATGACTGCAATATTCTTTGAAGGTTAGGGTAAACAAAGTTTGCAATTATAAGCCGCAAAATAAATGACGCTTATCATAAAGAACTATGTTATAGGGCAAAAATTATACCAACGCGTACTCCTATTGTTCTCAAAATTTCAAAAATATCAGCAACAGAGCTTTGGCGGTTTTTTCGTCAGCAGAACAGCTTCGGGCGAAAACGGGTAAAACAATGTAGGGTTGTGCGGCTGCAGGGCATAGGAAGTTTTTGCATGTAGGAGACAGGCGGGCAAGGGCAAAATAATTCCAGCCCAGGTTTTGCCCGTTTTGCAGGGCAGAGGCCTTGTGCGGCAAAGAAGCATTTCTGCTGACTTGAATTTTTTGGTCCTTTTTGTTTCAAGACAAAAAGGACTAGGCCCTCCCGCGGCCATGAGCGGGACAATGCCCTTTCATTATGGCAAAGTAAATTTAGCACCCAAATAATCCCCCTCCCCACCCATTTTATCAACACCCGTTGCACAGCCATCAGTATTTCAATACATTCGGCCAGGGTAAATGAATGATGCTGCTGAAGGCTATTTTACTTAATACAAGAACTTTATGAAAGTCATTATAGCCGAAAAACCATCCGTTGCGCGCGAAATTGCCAAAGTATTTGGTGCCACCACCAAAAAAGATGGCTATATGGAAGGCAAAGGGTACACATTTACCTGGGCTTTTGGGCACCTGCTGCAGTTAGCCGCCCCGCAGGAATATGGCTATTACGGCTGGAACGTTCAAAACCTGCCCATGCTGCCGCCCAAGTTTAAGCTCTCCATCCGCAAGGTAAAAACAAAGGCCGGAATGGTCGACGACCCATCGGTTAAAAAACAACTGGACATTATAAAAGGCTTGTTTGATGAAGCTACCGAAATCATCGTAGCAACGGATGCCGGGCGCGAAGGTGAACTCATCTTCCGCTATATATACTACTACCTTAAATGCAAAAAGCCCTTTAAAAGGCTATGGATCTCGTCGCAGACAGACGAAGCGATTAAAGAAGGGTTTCGTAATTTAAAGCCCGGTACCGATTATGATACCCTGTTCAATTCGGCCCATTGCCGTTCACAGTCGGATTGGTTGGTGGGGATGAACGCTACGCAGGCGCTTAGCTTGTCGTCGGGTAACCGGGCGGTGTTGTCGCTGGGCAGGGTGCAAACCCCCACCCTGGCCATGATCTGCTCGCGCTATCTCGAAAATAAAAACTTCGTACCTCAACTTTATTACCAGGTAAGCATCCAGCCCGATAAAGACGGACAGGTATTTAAAGCTATTTCTGTACAAAGCTTTAAAACCAAAGAGGAAGCCCAGGCCATTGTCGACCTGGTGCAGGATGTAAACAGCGGCTTTACCAATGGCGGCCATATCGCAAATGTAGAGGCCAAGCCCCGTAAAGAACCTCCACCGCTGCTGCATGATTTGAGCAGCCTGCAACAGGAAGCCAATAAACGCAAAGGCTTCACCGCCGATCAAACGCTTACCATACTGCAAAACCTGTACGAGAGCAAGCTGGTAACCTACCCTCGTACCGGCAGCAGGTATATAGGCGATGATGTATTTGCCGGCGTACCCAATTTAATTGAGAAGCTGAAAGAGCATCCCGAGTTTGGCAAACAGGCCACGGTATTATCAACAGCCAAGCTAAACAAGCGCAGTGTGAACGCCAAAAAGGTGACCGATCACCATGCCGTACTGCCCACCGGCGAAACCCCATACCAGTTAACGCCCGATAAACAAGCCGTTTATGACATGGTTGCCGGCCGCATGCTGGAAGCCTTTCACCAGGACTGTATCAAAGAGATCACCAAAATCACCGTCGAATCCGGTTCCACCTTTATGGCCAGCGGAACAGTGATCCAAACCCCGGGCTGGCGCGCCGTATTTAACGATACCGACGAGGAAAAGAAAGAGGAAGAAAACCCCACCCTGCCCAAAGTGCAGCAAGGCGAAAACCTGCCCATTACCGATAAGGCACTATTAGAGAAGCAAACTAAACCCAAGCCTCTGTACAACGAAGCCAGCTTACTGAAAGCGCTGGAAACCGCGGGCAAAGAGATTGACGACGAAGAACTGCGCTACGCCATGAAAGAAAGCGGACTGGGCACCCCCGCCACCCGTGCATCCATCATCGAAACCCTGCTGAAGCGCAACTATATCTCTCGCGAAAAAAAGAACCTCGTACCTACCGAAACCGGGCTCTCGGTATACCAGGTAGTAAAAAACCAGCAGATAGCGCAGGCCGAACTCACCGGTACCTGGGAAAAGCGACTGGAAGAGATCCGTACCGGCGCTTCGGTAGCCGATTTCCAGGAAGAGATTAAAACCTATACCCGCGCCATCACCCAGGAATTATTACGCGAAGGCAAGTCGCTGAAAATAGCGCAGCCGGTTGCGGCAGTGGCGAAATAAAAGGTGAAATGACATTTTAAAAAGTTTGTCATCCTGAGTTTTACTATCCGGAAGACACTGAAAGGATAATGACGTTTGAAAAGTTTGTCATCCTGAGGAACGAAGGATCTATTCGCAGACTGTACAGGTCGAAGAAGTATAGCGGAGAATAGATCCTTCACTATCGTTCAGGATGACAAAAGCTTTATTTCGTCCCCTCAGGGTCTCTCCAACGGAGGACCCTGAGGCACCATGCGGATCAAATATGCATGGTGTATACTTTGCAAGCAGCCTCAGGGTCCCTTTTCAAGGAGACCCTGAGGGGACAGAACTTTTCGTCCCCTCAGGGTGGAAAAAACTTCCCAAACCCTCTTTCCACCGCAGGTGAAGAGAGGGTCGGCCAGCGAAGCGTAGCCGGGGTGAGTCGTAGCCACTTATTTTGCAATTTTTATTTCAATTTATAACTACCTTTATATCAATACACTTGCGCCACCTGGCCCACTCCCGTAAACCAATAAATCTTAGCTTATGAAACGCAATAAATTTATCACCTCCATTTTAACCTTTGCGGCTCTCCCCTTAACACCTTTTGCCAATGGCATCAAAAAATACGTGCAGTACCGTGCCAATAACGGCTTTAAAATACAGGCCGGCGAAGGCAGGATCCATGGGCATATTAAACTAAAAGGGCTAAATGAAAATATAATGGACGTAAAAATATCGGGGAAAGATACCGATGGCGACCTGGCTATTTTCGAACAAACCAGTTTATCGCAAGGGCGGGGTACTCCCCTGCACGTTCACCCAAAGCAGGACGAAATTTTTTACGTTTTACAGGGATCTTATTTTTTTAAAGCAGGCGATGATACATTTCATCTAAGCGCCGGCGACAGTATCTTTTTGCCCAGGGCCGTGCCCCACGCATGGACGCAGGTAAGCGAAAAAGGAAAAATGACCGTTATTTTTCAGCCGGCGGGTAAATTGGAAGAGTTTTTTTTAACCATGCAGGCATTAAACCACGACCCATCGCACGCCGAACTTGAAAAAATTTTCGCCGATCATGAAATGCAGCTGGTAGGCCCTCCTTTAAAATTGGAGTAAGCGAGTCTTCTCGCCCAATTTGTCAATCCTGAGCATAGCGAAGGATCTGCACGTCATACCTCTTCGCCGGGTAGAGCACGCGGGCAGATGCTTCGTTTCTACCTATGACAAGTTATAAAACTGAAGTTGTCCTGTCCGTTGGCTAACGGATCAGGATCCTACAGGACAGGTGGACCGCATGAAGTACACTTAGCATTGGGGTGCTGATCCGTTAGCCAACGGACAACATGACATTGGGTTTAAATCGCTTTGTCATTTCCACCTTCAGAGGCCGCGGATTTTAAAACTCAGCATGACAAGCTATTTTTGGGGTAAACACCCCTTTTTTGAATTTTGAATTAACAATGGCGTTCCCTGCGGGCCGTGCTGTACGTTCATACGCACACAAGGCATTAAGCGCGGGCCGGTATCCACTTCCATCACTAACGCGAACTTACGGGTAACAGTAGGCTTAAGGCTTTACAACAACACCGTGATTTGAATGCGGGCACACAGGCCTGGAGGCCCGCTGCAGTGGGATTGTTTGCTAGCTGGGGGGCTAAGGGAAGGTTTTCGTCCCCTGAGGGTCTCTCCAACGGAGGACCCTCAGGCACCATGCAGATCAAATACGTAGGGTACATACTTGGCAAGCGGCCTCAGGGTCCCTTTTCAAGGAGACTTTGAGAGAACAAATGTTTGCGTATCGACCCATATAGCCAAGGCGTAACTACCCTACAAATTGAGGCCGTCCACACCGTTGGGCCCTCGTAAGCCTTAGAGTGTATAGGTGTAACTACCCCACAAATTGAGGTCTTCCACACCCCATCCTATCCACATACACAGATGATCTTTGGTTTAACTACCCTACAAATTGAGGTCTTCCACACCGACTTCTTAACAGTGGTTGTAACCATATCAGGTGTAACTACCCTACAAATTGAGGTCTTCCACACCTGTTGATACCTGCAATAGTGAAATAATAATGGTTTAACTACCCTACAAATTGAGGTCTTCCACACCGTTCTACATGTTCCTACCTGCACCTACCTAGCTGTAACTACCCTACAAATTGAGGTCTTCCACACCTAACAGCATTAAAGGAGGTGGAGAAATGAGGTGTAACTACCCCACAAACTGAGGTCTTCCACACCCTAAACCTATAACCCCACAAACAAACACCGAGGTATAACTACCCTACAAATTGAGGCCTTTCACACCACAAACATCGTTAAGGTGAAAGAAGAATCGGTGTAACTACCCTACAAATTGAGGTCTTCCACACCCGTTACTTATGCCGGGGAAGAGGTGGAAATGGTGTAACTACCCTACAAATTGAGGGCTTCCACACCTGTAGGCACACATTGCCCGGTGATCCTGAAGGTGTAACTACCCTACAAATTGAGGTCTTCCACACCCATTTGAACTTATCAAAAAACCAGTTAGTAGGTGTAACTACCCTACAAATTGAGGTCTTCCACACCCAAATGCATCATGATGCCGATGAGATTATTGGTGTAACTGCCCTACAAATTGAAGTCTTCCACACCATACACGCAGCGCAATAACAAGTACGCCGTATCAATAAGATTTATCCATTAGAAGCAATATCAACTATATATGATGATCTATCTTTTTTTATATTAATATCTTCTGTTATTGACAGCAGATTTCTTATTGTTGTTCCATCTTTTGTTAGCCATGCAAAACTTCCGTCTTTACCAATTGGCACATCATTATGAAAAGCAATATTCCTGTATTCACTCAAAATTTCATTATTACTATTTATAAACTTGGTGTCAAGCTTTAAAATAGATTCAAAATTATAGTGCATTTTTTGATCGCTCTCATTTTTAAATGAAGCCTTTAACCAACTGTGGAATTTGTCTTTATCACTATCGTACCTCTCATTAAGTACTTTTTGCAAAATACTTTTTTCAAAATTGAAAATATACTCTGCTACTTTTTGTCCGTTCCGTCTAATCAACTCTAATTCATCCCGTAATAGCTGGAATGGAATTGGTTGGTCTTTATTTCCATACGGTAAACCATTCCCTTCAAATTGATTGATAGAAAGTTTTTCGAGTTCCGCCCGCCAAAGTTCCCTTTCAGTTGTGCATCTTTTTATAAAATGAACAGCTGCTTTCCGTAACCTGCTTTTCTCTGTCATAAACATCAAATCATCTAATTGGTGCATCAATACGGATGTATATAAGATATTCTCAATGGGGTCGTTAATCTCACTTTTATGAAGCGGCAATATAATTTTTAAGCTGTTGAGATTTTCAAGGGTTATATCTTTTTCCTTTTTAACCATTTCACCCATAACCTTTGTAAAGTCATTATTTGCCAAATAACGCTGGGCCATCCACCAAAGCAAAATATCTTCTGTAAAAGTTGTATTTAATATCCCGCTTAACTTTTCCTGTTGTCGTTTTTGACATATATCGGGGTAAAGATTCTCTGCAATTTGAAGTTTATAAAATTCGGGATGAAGCACCTTGTTTAACTGGGCATTTTTCCTTAAATCCAAAAAGATTGTTATTTTGGGCCTTACCTTTATTGTTTCCCCAATCCTATTTTTTGCTGTCGACATTACTTTGCCTGCTTTATTAACATCAGGAAAAAAGTATTTTAACACCAACATAGGGTGGATCATAAAAGGCTGTACTTTTAGTGTTATGGTATGCTTCTCTTTTAGTTCTGTTTGTTCATTTCCTTTTAATAAAGATGCAGGTATCGACAAACCTAACATGCGGCATAAACCGGGTAATTCTTTTTTTAAAAGGTGTGACGGAACGCTTAGTTTGTTATTTAAAAAAAACTCTCGGTCGTCAAAAACGAGTTCCATTAAATGGTCGAGGCTTGTTGCTTTATCCAATATAATTCTTATTTCTTCTGGAATAGGAGGTTGTCTTTTTTCCAGTTTAAAAAGCGTGCGAAACAAATAATCAAATTTCCCTGGTTTACCTTTAACAGGTTCTTTTAAATGTAGGCTATAGTGGCATATGCTCATTTGATTGTATTCGTTTGCCCTAAAAAACTTACCATCTGTTCTGACCGGAGAAGCCCAATCAAATAACCTGTAGGCATCCATTATTAACCTATTTTTAGTTGAACGGCTAAGATATTGCCGGTTAATTAATGCATCATTCCATTGTTCCTTAATATGAGATACTCGGCTATACAATTTTTGCCTTAGAACGTCTATTTCACGTGGTTCTTGCTTAAGATAGCTTGAAACAAATACGCTCTCCAATAATTCATAGCCATCACTTTCATTCCAGGTGGTAATATTTTGCAATTTATTTAAATCATTGCTTAGGGTTGTTAAAAATTGTTTGAGCTTATCTTTATAATTATGCTCATTTTTTTGAATAAAGGCGGCAATATAACGCATAGCGTTGGGGCCGATCGCAAACTGATAATACTTTTCGTGATTGGCTTCTGCATCAGGATTTTTTAGCAATGCTAAATATATGTGGTCATTTTCCAGTGTAAGCCGGTAATCGCCGTTTAAAGGAATTTCAGAAGCTTTAAAATAAGTTTTATTTTTTATTAAACTTTCGGTCGCAGCATTTGGAGAAGATTTAACCAATTCAAATTTTTCCATACCCCAATACCAATCGTCGCCGGCAAAATCCATCAGGAATTTTGCAGTATAAAAAACAAAGCGGTTACCTGCACGAAATTTCTGCCTTGTACCTAATACAAAGTCTTGCTGGAATATTTGAATCGGTTCAGGCTCGGTTTCATTTACCTCATTCCCTTTTTTATCCCATACAGGTATCCAGTTTTTATATATGGGCCGTATTATATTGGCTAATATTAAAGTGTCTTTACCCTTTTCATTCTTTTCCTTTCCCATTGCCTCAAAAAAAGCAATTCCTAATTCTGTAAGTTTACGCCCTCCCCTTAAGTACTGGTTTTCTTTATCTAATAAATAATCACTTTCGGTTTCAGTTCTTTCGTCAACAGGTTTGGATAAAATATTATAAAGCACTTCCCTATTATCTGATTGTTTTTTTAATTCATTTTTCAATACGCTCAAAGGAGATTCACTTTCATTTCCTTTAAACAAGCTTTGCAACAAGACCAAGCGATGAAGTGCCTCAAAATTTATATTAAAGAAATAGCCCGGTAAATCAACGTAAGAGAATGCAAGGGTTCCGATACGGTGTTTGTCTTCCTGTGCCTTTACAATATCTTCATTATCCGCAGTTTCATCTAAAAATTGTTTTGGCTTTCTTTCTATAAGTTCAAGTACAAGGCCAGGCAAAACACCTTTTAATTTTATATAATCTTTAAGCTGTATTACATCCTTAATTACGTTTCCATCAGCATCAAACAAAGGCATAGCATCCTTACTTCCCCAATATTCAGGATAGTCAAATAAATAGGAGATAAGTTTAAACGCAGTACGAGCCTTAAATACATTATCTCTGACATCGGCATCCAGTGTATCAATAAGGCGGTCGGTATGATTAAAGTCTGTTATTGCTGCTCCATCCCGGTGGCAATAAAAAGTATATAGTAGCCGCTTTATTTTGAATTGCGGCATATCTGCCCGCTTGTAGCCCGTTCTTTGCTGCAAAAACTGGCTCATCTGACCTGTAGTAAGGAAAAAGCTTAAGAAAAAGATCCTTCCTTCAAGTGTAATAAAATGTTCCCCATTTACACTTTTGAACAGATTAAATTTTCCCTTATATGTATTTTGCTCTAAATACTCATAATCCATCAAAGCGCCCGGAAACTCCGCATACAAAGCAGCTTTAGCTTCATTATATTTTTTTTCAACGAATATTTTAATGTCGTTGCCAAATTTTAGCACTACATTATCATGCCATGTATGCGAATGAAAATTGCGAATTTCCTCAACCTTTTTTATAAGTTCGGGGATTATCCTCTTATCTAACGGGGTTATTTCATAACCATTACTGTTTTTATTTTGCAAATGTGCTTTCCAGAGATATTCAGCCAGGAATGAGTTCTTTTGTGAAGTCGTTTTACCTTGCAGCTGTTTCACAACACGGTCGACGTTATCAAATGCTATATTGTAGTAAATTGTAAAATCAGCCGTTTTGGTTTCACCTCCGGTAAAAAAATCATATTCTTTCGGAGCAGGTCTTGCATAACCTTTATTTTGGGGTCTCATAATGATAAATTTTAGGTTAAAAATTATTCTGGTTGTAAAGATAAGGTTCCATGACTTGAACGTTCATGGTTAAAATAATAACCTTGTATATTATGGTTAGATGGATTAAAAGTAAGAACACTAATACCCTCATGATTATTCAGAAGATACTTTAAATTATCCTGATGTAATTGATTGCCTTTGTTGGAATAGAAATAGGTAATTTGAAAGCTTCCATTTTCCAGTTTCTCGATTTCTTCATGAAAACTTTTAAATGATGAAGAAATATTTTTATATTTGTTATCGGAAAAATAATCTCCTTCGATTAACAATCCATTTAAGTTTTGATAAATGGTAATTTTACAATATCGTTGGATAAACTCTTTGTTGGTATCATCGCCTATGCGATAGGATGAAATTATTTTTCCAACGTATTTCCCGCTTACTTTATATACGCCAATTACTCTAAATATCCATTTCCATTTAATCGACTTGTTGATGAAAGTTAATATGGAAATAACTGTTCCGTAGCTCGTTAAAATAGTTACCATTTGAGCCAATAGTCCTGCTTGCTTATGCTCTATATGATTTTTCCAAACCATTTGTAAGCCGAAGCTCAAAGCGGCAATAATACATACAAGTGCTATTAACAAAATTGGAGGGTAATTTTTAAGCGTGAATTTATTCATCTATAAATTTAGATAAGTATTTTAAAGCGATGCAACAAAGTATTATTTATAATTACTTGTTCGATGATTATTTACCATAAAAAATCGCATACTTCTCCGCTGTTAAGAAGGAAAAAACCACTTGTACATTTTTTTAATCTCAATTATAGCTAATTTGAAACTTAAAATTAAAACCACTTGTACCAACTTGTTGAAATTAGGCGATTTAACGAAAACCATTTAAAGGCATTTAAAAACAAAACATCTGATAATAAATACATTACAAAAATAGGGAATCTTATTTCCTTGAATATCTCGCGAGTAGCGGGGGCAATTGGAGGGGCAAAACCACAAATAACTTTAGTATAAAAAGTACCCTCATTTGATTTATTGATAACTTTTATAAATTACAGGCCCCATCTTTTTGGTACATATCGTTTTAATTTTTGGTACAAGTGGTTTTAACGATCTTATGCCATTATTCTCCGGCTGCCACATGGGTTTACACTCGAGAGAACCCTCGCTACCGCGGGTACTTCTCTCGCTACCGCAAGCACTTCCCGCTACCGCAGGCCTCCAGGCCTGTGTGTCCGCATGCAGATCACGATGTAGTTTGTAGAGCATTAGCCCTATTTATTTCCTCCGCTGGCGCACGCGTATCGCGTGTGCCCCGCTGATAGGTCTGCAACATTTTTCCATCGTTTTATAGTTTAGGACCTGGGTTAACGAACAGGACACACGCGACACGCGTGCGCCAGCAACCCATATTCAAAAACTTTGTTATCTACTAAAAGCCTGTTTATTTACCCGCGTTCGCGTTAGGGATTGAAATGGGTACCGGCCACGAGCGTAATGCCTGCAGGCGTATGAATGTAAAGCCCGGCCCCGTTTCTACCAACGGGGAAACGCCATGGGGAAGAATCAAGAGGTTAGAGTCAAGAATCAAGACAGGGGGATTTGGGGGTAAGGGATTATTTGGTTGGGGACTTAGGCCCTTGCCGGAGCAGGGAATTTTGGAATGACGGAGTTTGAGCAATAAGAGTTAGGACAAAGGAGCTTTAGCTAAAGGATTTAGGGAATAAGGACTATTTAAACGCCAAATTTTGAAATCAAATTAATCCGGAATCATCTGCCCGTTGATGTACTTTCGGCTCAGCAAGCCCTTCCTCCGCCCCGATCGGGGGTTATGATGGGTGCAGATCTTGATCATCAGGCTTCTTAAAAAAAGGGCTGCCGCGCTTAAGCCCGTCGAAGCACGTGGGCAAAGGCTTCTGCGCGCGACCCTTCGACAAGTTCAGGGTTGACAGGCCGGGCGCTGAAGGGCAAATTCACGTTAAAAAAAGTTTGTCATCCTGAGAGGCTGTCTAAATTTGATTCATTAATGTTTTTATACTTCTAATGCAGCACTTAACCACCCGTCATTGCGAGGCACGAAGACAACTGACCGCAGGGAGCTCATTAATACCTATAAAATCAAAACACAACATTAATAATCCCAAACTGTGCAGATCGGATTTGTAAAGCTACTCTGTAAGGCGGGGATTGCTTCGTACCTCGCAATGACGATCTATTTATTTATTTTTACACAGCTTCTGAAGAACGAAGGAGCTATTAGCAGACCATACAGGGCGAAGAAGCATGGCGAACAATAGATCCTTCACTATCGTTCAGGATGACAAAAGGGAAAATCAAAAAATCAAAAATCCCAAATCTGCACATCTGAAATCTGAAATCTGCACATCTGCACATCTAACCTTTCGCCCAATTTACCATCTTGTTCACCGTGGCCAGGCCGAGTTTGAGTTTGGCAGCTATCTGGCGCTGACTGAGGCCCTGGGCATGGAGTTCGGCAACCTGCCCTGCATGGCGGTCGCGCAGTTGCTGGGTATTGCTGAGCAGGTGGTCGAGCTCGTGGCAATTACCCTGGAATATGAATTGTAAAAAGCTGTTGCGGCGTTCCAGGCAACAGAGGCAAACATTTTCGGCCCCGTAGGTTTCTTCGGTACTGCGTTGTTTAATCTGTTTGAGGTAGCGGTAGCCGGGCATGGCATGACTTTCGCCAATGGCAAAGGCGCTATCGCAAAAGTTGATGAGCATTTTACTACCCTGCAAATCGTTGCGGCTAAGCGGCAGAGCAGGGTTACGCTTGGGTGTATGCGCCAGCACCAGGATACTGAGGCCATGGCGGGTTTTAAGGTACTTGAGCTGCTTCATGAGCGGCAGGGCCTCGTTGGCGCGTTCGGTTCCCTTGCGCATACAGGTAATATTATCAATAATGAGCACCGTGGCGCCGGTGGCCTTGATGCCGCGGGTAAGATCGGCAATTACCTCATCGTTAAATTTATTGATTTCGCTATAGTGCTTGTAGAGCTGGTTGTATTCGCCCCGCAAAAAATTGTCGTTAAATTTAAAGGTGCCCCGCTCGTCGGTATACCGCTGTTCAAATTGTTTACCGGCCAGCTCGAAGTCGATATACAGCACGGTAGCCGGCTTTGCATTCAGCTGGAACCCCTGGATAGCCTTGCCCGCGGCAATGCTGTTACCCAGTTGCACGGCCAGGATGCTTTTACCCATATTGGTATCGGCAAACAGGATGCACAGCTCGCCCTCGAGCCAAAACCTGCCAAACAGCATTTGCGGCGTGGCACATTCGCGCTCCATAGCCATCCACTGGTTGGCCCGGTAAATGTGGAACAAGCTATTGGCTTCGTACAGATCAGGCTCCACATGGTCAAAATCCACCTGGTCGGTAGTGCGGGTTTGGGTTTTTTGCGGCTGATTTTTATAGGAGATGTCGATGTTGTAGGTATTCATTGGTTGCGGGGTTCGGGTGGCGGGTTGCGGGGTTCAGGGTTCGGGTTGCGGGGGTTGGGGGATATGTGATTCTGTTAATTCCCCGTTCGGCAACCTGAACCATACAAATTTACAACCCATCGTTTACAAAAATGGTGACATAGCTTTGTCAGTACCCTAAATAAGGAGTTTGGGAGCATGGCAAGCATTTCAGATAGCGGTTAAAGAGACTGGAAAGGATAGCCAAAAAGACATTGCCGAAAACCTTCTCTTTTCCGCGCATTATTCAATAGGAATATTCCATAAACTCCCCGTTTTCGATCATTTATTGCACAATATTGAGATATTTAATAATCGAGCCATTTGCTGACTTTCCCAGGGCGTTCGGGTAAACAGCATGCGGGTGTTCGGGGGTGTTCGGGCTAGGGTTAGTGAAAAAGTTAAGTTATTGATTTACAGTAGGCCTTGTTTTGAGGTAGGAATATAGCGAACAGTTAAAGTATTGGACTTCAACTTGTTGATTTTTTGAAAGTACCGGTTAATGTGGATGCTCCGCTAAAAGCGAACACCTGTTTTGGATAGGCGGGGATTTATCCCAAACGCAAAAACCCCTCATCAGATAGATGAAGGGTTTCACGATTCAGCCTTTTGGGGCTTTTAAGATTGGGCACCGACCTACTCTCCCACGTTTTACCGCAGTACCATCGGCTCTGGCGGGCTTGACTTCTCTGTTCGGAATGGGAAGAGGTAGACACCGCCGATATAGGCACCTGAATTTCTTTTGGTTCATTGGTTTATTAGTTCATTTGTTCATTGGTATGAGCATGATGGCTATATTCCTTTGTAACCGGTATTTTTTATTTGTTTGTGCTTCATTCTTCGTCCTGATCAATCATGTTACTAATGAACTAATCGACCAATGAACTAATGAACCACCAAACAATGACATATTATTGAAAGAAGTTCTTGATCAAAGAAAACAACAGTATTAGTGTGTTGAGTGAGTGGTTGATTGGGTTGATTAAGTGAATGGTTTTACAACCACTCTCCATTCAACTTATTTCACCACTCACCATTATTACCTGCTATGAGAAAGCTTCGGGCAATTAGTATCACTCGGCTATGATGTCACCACCTTTATACCTATGACCTATCAACGTAGTAGTCTCCTACGACCCTCAATGGAAGTCTCATCTTGTGGCTAGTTTCGCACTTAGATGCTTTCAGCGCTTATCTATTCCCAACGTAGCTACTCTGCAATACAGCTGGCGCCATAACAGATTCACCAGAGGTTAGTCCAACCCGGTCCTCTCGTACTA
>NZ_JBFUCX010000025.1:0-59561 GCF_056405015.1 Mucilaginibacter sp. P2_A4
TCATTATGGCAGGCGGAATAGGCAGCCGTTTTTGGCCGATAAGTCGTACTTCACACCCCAAACAGTTTATAGATATCCTGGGAACCGGTAAAACTTTAATACAAAACACCTACGAACGCTTCCTGAAAGTGTGCCCCAAAGAAAATATTTACATTGTAACCAATGAAAACTATACCAAACTGGTAAAAGCCCAGCTTCCGGATATGGAAGACCAGCAGATACTCACCGAGCCGGTAATGCGTAACACAGCCCCCTGTGTAGCGTATGGCTGTTTCAAGATAGAAAGCATGAATCCTGACGCGGCTATCGTGGTGGCCCCTTCAGATCAGCAGATCCTGGATGAGGATGCCTTTGTAAGCTCCATTGAAAAATCACTGCGAACAGCAACCGAGCATAATTGCCTGGTAACCCTGGGCATCAAGCCCACCAGGCCGGATACCGGTTATGGATATATACAGTATACCGAAAATACCATCAGCGAAGATTTTCATAAGGTTAAAACCTTTACCGAGAAACCTACACTGGAGATAGCCAAAACCTTTATCCAAAGCGGCGACTTTTTGTGGAACGCGGGCATCTTTGTATGGTCGGCAAAAGCAATTGTAAAAGCATTTGATACGCATTTACCCGAGATGCATGAGATATTTACCGATGCCAAGCCTTACTATAATACCGATAAAGAAAAAGCCTATATCCATAAAGCTTACCAGCATTGTATCAATATCTCGATAGATTACGGGGTGATGGAAAAAGCCGGCAACGTATATGTACTGCCATCGGAGTTTGGCTGGAGCGACCTGGGCACCTGGGCATCTATTTATGACCTGGCCGAAAAGGATTATGTAGGCAATGCCGTTATCCCCTCAGATAAGGTGATCATGTACGATTCATCTAACTGTATGGTCAATGTGCCTGGTGAGAAGCTGGTGATTCTTCGGGGCCTGCATGACTTTATCGTGGTGGAATCAAACAACACCCTGCTTATTTGCCCAAGGGATCAGGAGCAAAGCGTTAAACAGGTTGTAGCTGATGTGAAGAGTAAGTTTGGAGCAAAGTACATTTAATTGGTGAGTGGTTGATTAGGTGAGTTGTTATTTTCGGAAAGAAACTACTCACCTAATCAAACCCAATCAACCATTCACCGCATTACGTTGTCTTATCGCCTCATACAAAATCACACCTGTTGATACAGATACGTTAAGTGATTCAATCTCGCCAAACATCGGGATTTTAGCAAGGTGATCTGAAATTCGTATAATCTCGTTACGGATTCCATCCTCTTCAGAGCCCATAATGATAGCTGTGGGGGCGGTATAGTCCGGTACATAAATATCGTCCTTCGTTTTTTCGGTACAGCAAACCAGCTGCAACCCCGATTCCTGTAGAAATTTAACGGTTTGCATGAAATTATCATGGCGGCAAACGGGTATCTTGTACAATGCCCCTGCTGATGTCTTTATAGCGTCGGGATTTATTTGTGCTGATCCTTTTGCCGGTATCACAATAGCGTGTACACCGGCACACTCCGCTGTACGGGCTATGGCTCCCATATTACGCACATCGGTTATCGAATCCAAAACTAATATCAATGGCACCTCACCCTTTTCAAATACCTCAGGAATAATATTCTCTATCTTTTGATAAATAATAGGCGAAATAAAAGCAACTGCGCCCTGGTGATTTTTAGCGGTTAAGCGATTAAGTTTTTCAACGGGGACTTGTTGGGCAGTTATATTATATTCGGTTAACAAAGCCTTTAGTTCAAACGATAAACCACCTGCCACACCACGTTGTATATATAAAGCCTCAATTTCTTTTCCGGAAGTAATGGCTTCCATAATGGCCCTGATACCAAAAACCATTTGGTTACTCTCTCTTTGAGGTCTTGAATTAAATGTCATTTTTACTATTGAATTATTTTGCAAAAGTAGCTATATTAATTGATTTTGCAGTTATTGAACTCAATTGCCATTTTGGTTCAATTGTAATAGTTAACAAATTGAAACGTTATCAACATGGCTTTAACGCATTGATAACCAAATGATGTTAGTTCTTATCAACACTTTACTAACAATTCGGTGTCAATTTCCCGCCTTAAATTATCAAGCTGAGAATGATTGATTTAAAACTTCGATACACTATGTTAGTTGAATAGTTTCCGGTCTGAATTTTTTTTGTATATTTTTGTTGCCTTATGAGTTTTGAGAACGAGAATCAGTATAACAAGCCTAATACAAACGAACGACGTAGCCGGATAACTAACCCAACTCCATATAGTGGAATGGGTAAACTTCCACCGCAGGCAACGGATCTTGAGGAGGCAGTATTAGGGGCATTGATGCTGGAAAAAGATGCCCTTTCATCAGTGATTGACGTTTTAAAGCCCGAAGTTTTTTACCGCGACAACCATCAAAAAATATTTACGGCCATAAAAGTACTTTTTGAAAAGTCTCAACCGGTCGATATCCTTACCGTAACCGCAGAGTTACGTAAACTTGGCGAACTGGAGATGATTGGCGGGGCTTATTATATAACAGAACTTACCAGTCGTGTTGCATCGGCAGCTAATATTGAGTTTCACTCCCGTATCATCATCCAAAAATATATTCAGCGCGAACTGATTAGGATCTCGACCGAAACAATCAATAGCGCTTATGAAGATACCAGCGATGTGCTGGACCTGTTAGACAAAGCAGAAAAAAACCTTTTTGAAATAGCTCAGAGCAACTTACGCCGTGACGCCCGCAAAATGGACGATCTGGTACAGGAAGCGTTGAAAGATATTGAATCTTTAAAAGATAAAAAAGACGGATTAACAGGTGTGCCATCAGGTTTTACCGGTTTAGATCGTATGACCTCGGGCTGGCAAAAATCTGATTTGGTGATTATAGCTGCCCGTCCAGCGATGGGTAAAACGGCTTTCGTATTAAGTTGTGCACGTAACGCCGCGGTTGATTTTGATAAGCCTACCGTAGTATTTTCGCTGGAGATGTCGTCGGTACAGTTGGTGAATCGTCTGATTGCCGGCGAGGCCGAAATTGAGCAGGAAAAGATCCGTAAGGGAACGCTGGAGGAATGGGAATGGCAACAGATCCACTCCAAAATTGGCCGACTTGAAAAATCTGTCTTCATTATTGACGATACTCCGGCCCTTAACATATTTGAATTTAGGGCTAAATGCCGCCGTTTAAAAGCACAGCACGATATACAGCTAATCATCATCGATTACTTGCAGTTGATGCATGGTAAGGCTGCAGATGGTAAAGGCGGCGGTAACCGTGAACAGGAAATTGGTAGTATTTCACGTGCCTTAAAATCGGTTGCAAAGGAATTGAATGTTCCGGTGATTGCGCTGTCGCAGTTAAGTCGTGCGGTGGAGCAAAGGCCGGGTAACTCCAAAAGGCCGATGCTGTCGGATTTGCGTGAATCTGGATCGATCGAGCAAGATGCGGATATGGTATTATTCCTTTACCGCCCTGAATATTACGGTTTAACTGAAGATGAAGACGGTAACCCTACACAAGGTGTTGGTGAGGTAATTATTGCTAAGCACCGTAACGGTGAAACGGGTACGGTCAGGCTTAAATTCGTTGGTAAATATGTGAAGTTCGCCAACCTTGAAGAAGGAATGGATGGCTTCCCTCCTGCTGCCGGAAGTGCTTTCGCCGGCTTGGCGCCGTCACAGGATTTTGAAAAACAAAGCAACTTTATTATCCGTCCTTCAAGAATGGACGATATTGATGACGAGCCGCCATTTTAATATGTAAATCATAGATTTCTGATGTGCCGATGTTAGCACACCATTGCGATATAACAACAAACCCCGATTTCGAAAAGAAACCGGGGTTTGTTGTTATATATAATTGTTGTAACTCCGCATTCGGGCTAATAGATTGTGGTTAACACTCCTGCTACACTCTTAACATGGTACTTCCTTGCGGGTACACCAAACTTAACTCCCGAAGGTATTTATAACCTGAAATAAAATAAATCAAATAATAAATCCCAACACTACGCCAATTAAGATTATCAGCGGTGTTTTTATCCTGGTAAAATGGAGTAGCAAAAACGTAGCAAGCATCAAGACATAGGCCAGCCAGTTACCGCCAAACGGGCGTACTAATAATATTAACGCTGTAGCCATAAAACCTACTGCAACAGCATTGATACCATTTAAAGAGTTTTTGATACGGGTTATCTTCTTTAAGTCTTCCCAAAATGGCACAATAAACAAAATAAGAATCAAGCCTGGAGTATTAACACCTATAACGGCTACAATACTACCAATGATCTGACCGCCAATACCGTAGCCTTTGTTACCTAAAGTGATACCACCCAAAAAGGAAGTGAATGAAAATGTGGGGCCAGGCAAAGCCTGTTGCAAAGCATATCCAGAAAGAAACTCCGAACTGCTCAGGTAATGCTTCACCTCCACAAATTCAGTATACATCAGTGGCACCATTACCTGCCCGCCACCAAATATTAATATCCCGTTACGGTAAAAATTCTCAAACAAACGAATAGGCAAACTGAAAGGAGATGTTTGATTAATTATGGCGCCCAAAGCAGCAAAGAATAGTAGGATCCCTATAAAGTATGCCACTTTGTTTGGGTTTACATTTGAATATAACTTTACCCTCAGTTCATTTTCCTGTGGCTGAGTCTCCATAGCCGATGATATAATTCCTCCCAGTAAAATCAATAAAGGGAATGCATATGCGTTTTGCAAAATAAGTGTCGCAATGAGTGATCCTATAGCCAACATCATGCTTACCCTTGTTTTTAAAAACTTGTGAGCAAAACTATAAGTAGCGTAAGCAACAATACCCACAGCCATGGGTTGTACAAAGCTTATCACATGATTAAACTTACCCTGGTTGGCAAACATTTTATAACTTATGGCTGCCATTGCCATAATAGCGGCCGACGGCAAAATCCATATCAGGAAAGTGATTAACGCCAGTTGTAGCCCCCCCACTTTCCAGGCAATGCCAACCAGTGTTTGCGTTGATGAAGGCCCCGGCAATACCTGCGAGAGGGCATTCAGCTCCATCAATTCTTCTTCGGTAATATAGCGCCGCTTATGAACAAACTCACGCAGCAATACCGCAATATGAGCCTGCGGCCCTCCAAAAGCGGTAAAAGTGTATATTAAAACATCCCTGAGGAATAGCAAATGACGTTTTTTCAAAATCAAAAAGCTTAATAGTCGTCGTCATCTTCTTCAATGCCCATAGCTGATCTGTAAACAGCCTGCAATTCCGAAAAAGCATGATTATCACGCTTCGCTTTGGTTACTTTCATGCCGTTTTCATAGGTTGTAATGGCATCCTGTTTACGATTAAGTGCTTCGTAAAGCTTCCCTAAGTGGTAGTAAGTACCCACATAACCGGGATGATTATTAATAAGGTCTTCGTAATAACTCAATGCCTTATCTACCTGATTAAGACGCAGATATTCTGTAGCAAGTGCGTATTTTAAAAACTCGTCGTTGGGTTCATTCTTTATAAATTCCAGTAGCTTATCCAATCTGCTCAACTCCATTTTAAACTCTATCTTTTTTAACTAAATTTGCAAAAACCTATTGATATGAAAATCCTGGTATGTGTAAGTAATGTTCCTGATACCACCACAAAAATAACCTTTACTGATAACAACACCCAATTTAATACAAATGGTGTTCAATTTATATTAAATCCTTACGATGAGATAGCACTTGCGCGTGCTATTGAGTTAACCGATGGCGGTAAAGGTACAGTAACTGTTATTAATGTTGGTGAAGTGAGCACAGAGGCCACTATCCGCAAGGCTTTGGCAATTGGGGCTACCGATGCTGTACGTATAAATGCCAAACCTCACGATGCCTGGTATGTAGCTTATCAAATAGCTCAATATGTAAAAGCTAATCCTTTCGATTTAATCCTGACCGGTCGTGAATCAATCGACTATAACGGATCAAAGGTTGCAGGTATGCTGGGCGAGTTATTAGATCTGCCATCAGTATCTATTATTAAAAAACTGGATGTAAGCGAAAGCAGCGCTACTGTTGAACGTGAGATTGAGGGCGGTAAAGAGATCCTTACTATTCCTTTCCCCTTTGTAGCGGGCGCGGCTGAAGGTGTTGCAGAACCTAAGATCCCTAATATGCGTGGTATTATGTCGGCGCGTACCAAACCATTAATCGTTGTTGAGCCTTTAGAGGTAAAAACATTTTCAGAGATCGTTAGTTATGAAACACTGTCTATTCGTGGGCAGGTAAAACTGGTTGCTGCCGATGACACAGCCAAACTTGTTGAACTATTACATACCGAAGCGCGCGTTATTTAATTTTACCCAAATCGACCTTTACAAAACACATGATCATATGTCAGTTTTAATATATGCGGAAAACGCCGGCGGAAAGTTCAAAAAGTCAATTTTTGAAGCAGTGAGTTACGCCCGTGCAATTGCCGATCAAAATAATACCAACCTCGTGGCAATTTCCATTGGAGATGTAGGCACAGGTGAATTAGCTTTATTAGGTAAATACGGTGCCGAAAAAGTATTAAATGTTACTGGTGAAAAACTTAAAAATTTTGTAAACCAGGCCTACGCCTCTGTGATAGCCGATGCTGCCAAACAGCAGAATGCTGATATAGTGGTGTTATCTAACACCTTCTCTGGCCGTGGTTTGGCTCCCCGTTTAGGTGTAAAGCTGGAGGCAGGACTTGCCGATGGCGCGGTAGCCTTACCCGAGCAAAAAAACGGTAAATTTACCGTAAAAAAGACTGCGTTTTCTGGCAAAGCATTTGCCATAGTTGAATTAACCTCTGCAAATAAGGTTATTGCATTGGTACCTAATTCTTATAAAGTTGTTGAAACAGGTGGATCTGCGCAGGTGGAAGACTTTAGTGTTGAAACAAAAGAATCTGATTTTAAAGCGTTAATCAAAGAGATCGTACGCTCAACTGATAAAGTTTCATTGCCTGATGCTGAGATAGTTGTTTCTGCAGGCCGTGGGCTTAAGGGCCCTGAAAACTGGGGTATGATTGAAGAGCTGGCCAACCTGTTGGGAGCCGCTACAGCATGCTCAAAACCGGTATCAGACGCTGGCTGGAGACCCCATAGTGAACATGTTGGACAAACAGGCATAGCTGTCAGTCCAAATTTGTATATTGCGATAGGAATTTCAGGGGCTATTCAGCATCTGGCAGGCATCAGTTCTTCAAAGGTTATAGTGGTTATCAATAAGGATCCCGAAGCTCCCTTTTTTAAGGTGGCAGATTACGGTATAGTTGGTGATGCATTTGAAGTGGTGCCCCAATTAATAGCGGCGGTTAAAGAATATAAGGCTTCAGCATAAAATAAAAGGTGCGATGGGTAACAACATGAAAAAAATTAAGCTGGATATAGTAGGATTATCATACAGTCAAACTCAATCCGGCGCTTATGCTTTAGTTTTAGGTGAGGTGAGTGGCAGGCGCAGACTACCTATTATTATTGGCAGTTTTGAGGCTCAGGCTATTGCTATAGAAATAGAAAAAATGACCCCGAGCCGCCCGCTAACGCACGACCTTTTTAAAAGTTTTGCGCAAGCCTACCAGATAGAGGTGCAGGAAATTATTATTTATAACCTGGTTGATGGTATCTTTTATTCCAAGCTAATCTGTAGTGATGGTAAACGTTCGGTTGAGATTGATGCCCGTACATCGGATGCTATTGCAGTAGCTGTAAGGTTTGATTGCCCAATTTTTACCTATGAATTTATACTATCAACGGCAGGTATTGTGATCGAGGGCAACGATTTCGTTTACCTTGAAAATATCAATGAAAGCCAGGACGATAAATCAGCGGGTACATCTGTTGGTAGCGGCTTTGCATCCCTAAGCATTGATGAACTAAAAACAAAACTACAGGAGGCTCTTGCAGAAGAGTCGTACGAAAAAGCAGCTAAAATCCGCGACGAGTTAAATAAGCGTAAAGCATCCTGATTTCGGCTTTGAGAATTTTGGCGGGGGGATTATCAAATACATGTTCCGCAGTCGAAATTCTCAAATCATATATATTGAAAATCGAATAATAAAACACCTCCCTTGTAAACTCATCAGCAAGGCGTAACATTTAGGCTCAATTCGCTAAATACTGTCCCTCTTAGCTTTCTGATTTACATTTATTTCACTACTTTTCGCTTTTAATTTAACACAAAAAAAATTATTTAAACCCAGTACTGTATGAATATTAAGTTCCGCTTAATACTGATGAATTTTATGCAATTCTTTGTGTGGGGGGCATGGTTGCTTACTGTAGGCGCTTATTGGTTTCAAAACAAAGGATGGTCTGGTGCGCAGTTCGGGGCAATTTTTTCAACCATGGGCATTTCATCCATATTTATGCCTGCCCTTGCGGGTATCATATCAGATAAATGGATCAATGCCGAAAAGCTGTATGGTACATTACATATTTTAGGGGCTATAGTTTTGTTTTGCGTGCCAATGGTAACAAGCCCCACAGTATTTTTTTGGGTTATATTGCTCAATATGATATTCTATATGCCAACCTTATCTTTATCTATAACGGTTGCTTATTCGGCTTTAAAAGGCGAAGGTAAGGATGTGGTTAAAGTTTACCCTCCTATTCGCGTATGGGGAACAGTTGGATTTATTGCAGCGTTGTTGGTGGTAGATGTTACCAAAAGCGAGACCAGTGCCAATCAATTTTACATTGCATCCGGCGTGGCATTGGCATTAGGTATATTTTCGTTCTCGCTACCTAAATGCCCTCCATTATTAGGTAAAGCAGGTAAGAAAACATTGAGGGATGCGCTTGGTTTAAATGCGTTCGAACTATTCAAAACACCAAAGTTTGCCATCTTTTTTGGGTTCTCGTTACTTTTAGGTGCAGCCTTGCAGCTGACCAACGCTTACGGCACTACATATATTTTAGACTTTGCAAAAACACCTGCCTATAAAGGTTTATTTGCCGTAGAACATTCCAGCGCGATCATTTCCATTTCGCAGGTATCCGAAACGCTTTTCATTTTAGCTATACCTTTCTTTTTACGCAAGTTTGGTATCAAAAATGTAATGCTGTTCAGTATGCTGGCCTGGGTTTTACGTTTTGGTTTATTTGCGTTTGGCAATCCGGCCAGCGGTTTATGGATGATCATCCTATCCTGCATTGTTTACGGTATGGCCTTTGATTTCTTTAATATTTCAGGATCGTTATTTGTGGAAACACAAACCACTCCCGAAATACGCGGCAGTGCGCAGGGCTTGTTTATGATGATGGTAAACGGTTTCGGTGCTTTTTTTGGAAGTATTGCCAGCGGCTTTATTATTGATAAGTTTTTTATTCATGCCGATGGAAGTAAAGACTGGCATGGCATCTGGCTAACTTTTGCTGCCTATGCGCTGGTGATCGCGATTATATTTCCCTTCGTTTTCAGGTATAAACATAATATAGCATTAGAGCGTGCGATACAACATGCTTAAATCAATTGGCCAATAAGTCAATCTTATTCACTAACGCATAGCATTTAACGCATAGCATTACCCATTTACGAATGAAAAAACATTACCGCGAGGAAAATGATTGCCTAAACTGCGGAACAACCTTAGAGGGTAAGTTCTGTTATAATTGCGGACAGGAAAACCTACAGATAAAAGAGAGTTTTGGGCACATGATGACCCACGCGATCAGCGATTATTTTCACTTTGATCATCAGTTTTTTCATACGTTAAAGCCGCTGCTTTTTAACCCGGGTAAACTTACAACAGAGTATATGGCCGGGCATAGGGTACAATACCTGCACCCCGTAAAAATGTACATTTTTATAAGCCTGGTTTATTTTGTGTTGCTGTTTAAAAGCAATACGCCGGAGATTGTAAAAATAACTGATAGTGAAGCTAATACAGAGCAGTCGACCGATAGCCTAAAAACTACCCTCAAAAATGGCATCAACAATAGCGTGATACTTAGTCCTGCCCAAAAGAGAGTTATCAATAACAAAGTTGACTTTAAAGCGGACAGTATTAAAAATGCCAATGCTGTCGCCCATAAAAAAGACACCATTAAAACTTATCAGCAGTATCTTGCGGTTCAGCAAAAGCTGCCGGCTAATAAGCGGGATAATTTTATAGAACAATATTTAGAGAAGAAACAATTTCAATGGGCGCACGATGGCAAATCGGCTAATGAAATAATAAACGAAGGAATGAAACATAATCTACCCAAGATGATGTTTTTATTTTTGCCTTTATTTGCACTGATATTAAAGATCGCCTTTATTAAAAATAAAAAATTTTACGTAGAATACCTGATATATTCATTTCACTTTCATTGCTTCCTGTTTCTTTTTATTACCTTAATAATGGTGATTCAATTGCTTATTCCCCACCGCTTTATTGATGTTATCGTGATAATGGATATAGCTGCCCTATTAACGATACTATGGTACATGTATCGATCACTAAGGGTTGTTTATGGCCGGAGTCCGTTAAGAACAGTGACAAAAATGATAGGGATCTCGTTTAGTTATTTTGTGGTTTTTGCTATTTGCCTTACCTTATTGGCAGGGGTTACTGCGCTAACATCATTATAACAACAGCATGTTCAGAATTTAATAATTAACAAGTTATTAAATTCTGAACATGCACAAATTTTGATTCAGGGACCTATTTCTTCCCTATCGCATATTGAATGCCGCCCAATAAATGTTTCAAATACAATGGGTCAGCGTATGATTCATCTGTATGGCCCAACTCTGTATAAAAAGCCCTGCCGCCATCAAAACTATGGTACCAGCTCATGGGGTGATTGTCGCCATTCTCGCCACCGGTATAGCTTTTTTCATCAATTTTGATCAGTACATGCAGGTCATCACCTATCCATTTGTAGTTGTACCACTCATCCCAGCGTTTCCAATCCTGCGGTAAATGTTTGGTAGCAATAAAATTATGATCAACTACATGCAACACGGCTTCCTGCTGTTTGGGGTGACTTTTAAAATAGGCGCCAACCAATTTTCCATACCAGGGCCAATCATATTCGGTATCAGTTGCAGCATGTACACCTACAAAGCCTCCACCTGCTTTAATGTATTGCTCAAACGCAACCTGTTGGGTATCATTTAATACATCGCCGGTAGTGCTTAAAAATATTACAGCTGCGTACTGTTTTAAATTTTCGGTTGTGAACTTTTCTGCATTGGTTGTGCTATCCACGTCAAAACCATTCTCGGCTCCTAATTTCATAATGGCAGGTACCCCTACCGCTATTGAATTATGGTGAAAGCCGGCAGTTTTGCAGAAGATTAATACTTTGGTTTTGGCCGCTGCATTAACAATAGAAGCGCCTATTAGGAGGCAAATAATAGTTAGTTTTTTCATATTTATAGTTAGGTTATTTTTAACATGTTGGTCGCCCAAATGAGTTGTTATTACTTAGCGTTTTTTATTTTCCACTCATCTAATCAACCATCTACAAATTCCCCTTCTTCAACTCATCTGCTGCAAAATTTGCAGCACGCGCGGTTAATGCCATATAAGTTAGTGATGGATTTTGACATGCGGAAGATGTCATCGCTGCACCATCGGTAACAAAAACATTTTTGGCATCCCAAACTTGGTTATGTTCGTTTAAAACCGAAGTTTTAGGGTCGCGGCCCATGCGCGCTGTACCCATTTCATGGATGCCATCGCCTATGTTATGTCCCCTGTCATGTGTTTGAACGTTTTTAACCCCGGCACTTTCAAGCATTGCTTTGGCTTCTTTAACAATATCGATGCGCATCTTCATCTCATTCTCCCTTATCACCGCATCCATAGCTAAAATAGGCAAGCCCCATTTGTCTTTACGGGTTTTATCTAACGTGATCTTGTTATCGTGATAAGGCAGTAGTTCGCCAAAGCCACCGATGCCTATTTGCCAGTCTCCCGGTTCGGTTATGGCATCTTTGTATTGCGCACCAATATTCATCTCTGCAATTTCACGGCTCCAGCCTGTTCTGCTCGCTGCGCCCTGGTAACCAAAGCCACGAAGGTAATCGCGCTTATCGCCAAATAAGTTGGCAAAACGTACCACATAAATACCATTGGCCCGTCTGCCATAGTAATATTTGTCTTCGAAACCCTCTACCGAGCCGGAAGCACCCAGGTTGTAGTGGTGATCCATAATATTATGCCCTAATTCGCCACTACTGCTACCTAAACCATCTGGCCAGATATCAGTAGCAGAGTTCATGAGTACCCATGCGCTGTTTAACGCCGAAGCATTGACGAATACAATTTTAGCATGAAACTCATAAGTTTGATTGGTCTCGGCATCAAGCACCTCTACACCCGTAGCTTTTTGGGTATCCTTATCATAAATAATTTTAGTAACTATTGAATAAGGCCTAACTGTTAAATTTCCTGTAGACAAAGCAGCTGGTAAGGTTGATGATTGAGTACTAAAATAGCCCCCAAACGGGCATCCCTCCCAGCACCTGTTCCTAAACTCGCATTTGGTGCGGCCTGGTATCGCTGCCGTAAGGTTAGCCACCCTGCCAATAATCATATGCCTTTTACCCCCATAATTCTTTTTAATACGCTCGGCAACATCTTTTTCTACCCAGTTCAGGTCCATGGGCGGTAAGTAGTGTCCATCAGGTAATTGTGGTATCCCCTCCAATGATCCGCTGATACCGGCAAACTTCTCTACATGATCATACCATGGTGCCAGGTCTTTATATCTGATAGGCCAATCTATTGCCCAGCCATCCTTTGCATTTGCTTCAAAGTCAAAATCACTCCAGCGGTAGCTTTGCCTGCCCCATAAAATAGAGCGACCACCCATTTGATATGATCGCCACCAGTTAAAAGGTTTAACTTCGTGATATGGTGCCTCCTGCTCATTTACCCAATAGTCCATTATAGCTTCCTGCGCGCCCCAGTTACGTGAAATTACAGGCCTTGCTTTACGCTGCTCCTGTGTTACAGTTCCACGGTGTTCAAAATCCCAGGGATCTTTTGCAGCGGTTTTATAATCTTTAATGTGTTCAAAATTTCTTCCGCGCTCAAGCATTATGGTTTTTAGCCCTCTTCCGGTTAATTCCTTAGCCGCCCAGCCACCGCTGATTCCCGAGCCGATAACAATAGCATCATAGGTATTATCGGCTTTAGCTTTGCCGCTTACATTGTTTAATGGCATAATTTCACTAATTGGTTATAAGTAAATTAAGAAATGGTTTCGCAATTGGATAAAACAATATTATCAATTAAAATTAACTAAAGCAATCATTTGAAAATAAAACTACAATCGATTGTTGCGCAGATTTTAAACCATTATGGTTTGATTGTTACTTTTATAATGCCTGCAAGCAATCTGTTTCCATTTTTCTTACTTTTGCTTTGATCACCATTTTGCCACCATGCTCAAAGTAAGTCAACTATTCATCTACCCAATTAAATCCTTAGGCGGTATTCCGGTTAATAGCGCCGAGGTTACCTCGCGCGGCTTTAAGTATGACAGGCGCTGGATGCTGGTTGATGAACAAAACCGCTTTATTACGCAGCGTGAGCATACACAGATGGCATTAATAAAGGTGCAGATAGAAGACGATGGTTTATTGGTTAGTCACCATTTAAATGGATCTGTTAAAATACCTTTTCGATACCAGGAGCAAACTAAACACAACGTTGTCATCTGGGATGATACCTGCACAGGGGTATATGTTGGGGTTGAGTTTGATGAATGGTTTACCAGGGTTTTAGGGTTAAAATGCAGGCTGGTTTTTATGCCCGATGATGCAGAACGCGAGGTTGACCAGCGTTATGCCCTGCCAGGCATGATTACCTCTTTTGCTGATGCCTACCCTTTTTTGCTTATAGGCCAGGCTTCGTTGGACGAACTGAATTCACGCCTTCATGAGGCTTTGCCTATGAACAGGTTTCGTCCAAACATCGTTTTTATTGGCGGAGGGGCTTTTGAAGAAGATCAAATGAACCAAATGGACATTGCCGGTATCAGTTTTTATGGCGCCAAGTTGTGTGCCCGCTGTATCATGACCACCATAGACCAGCAAACCGGTATAAAAGCTAAAGAACCATTAAAAACATTGGCCAAATATAGGTTTAAGAATAATAAAATACTTTTCGGGCAAAATTTGATCCATAAAGGCACAGGCACTGTTACAGTAGGTGATGATATTACTGTTTTAAGTAAACACAATGAGGAGAGATTTATAGTTGAAAATAAATCATTGCTAAAATGAAACCAACCATCATAATTGAATATTGCCCAAAATGTAACTGGATGATGCGAGCTGCCTATATGGCTCAGGAACTACTTACTACTTTTACTGATGATGTGTATGGTATTACGCTTGTACCCAGCGAAGTAAGCGGCAGGTATACCATAAGTATTGACGATGTTGTTTTGTTTGACAGAAAAAAAGAAGGTCGTTTCCCAGAAATAAAGGAATTAAAGCAATTGGTAAGAGATAAGGTTAATCCGGAAAAAAGCCTCGGCCATTCAGATAAAAAGTAGCGTTTTGTTAAACTGCCGCCGTTTTCATTACAATAATTCATTTTATCATAATTTAAAAACAAACTAAACTTAAGCGCCTCCGTTTTTAATGCGAAAGAACAATGATGCTGTTGGCTTTCAAAATTTGTTAATTTTAAATCATTAAAAAGGTAAATAATATAGTATAGTGGTACTCTATAGTATTACTCGATATTTTTATTTAATATTGTTTAACTTTGTAAGTTTTATTTTAGAAAATGCTTTCCAAAAAAACTAAGTACGCTATTAAAGCATTGGTAATCCTGGGCAAAAACATGGATCAGCCACCAATGCAAATTTCACGAATCGCCGAGGCTGAACGTATCCCTAAAAAGTTCCTTGAGCAAATACTACTCGATCTTCGCAACGCGGGTTTCCTGTATAGTAAAAAAGGTGCTGGCGGTGGCTACAGTCTTAATCGCGACCCCAAAGAAATATTTTTGGTTAGTATTATGCGTATAACCGACGGCCCTATTGCCATGGTGCCCTGCGCCAGCTTAAATTTTTACCATAAATGCGATGAATGTCACCAGGAAACAACCTGTGGTATCAGGGATGTTTTTGTTGATGTAAGAGACGCAACCCTAAAGATATTAAGCGAAACCAGCATAGCTGATATCATATCGCGCGAGCAAACGCTCATCAACGTTTAATCTCATAAAACTGTCAAATCCATTCTTTTTTCAATTAAATTCTACCATTTCCCTATACTATGTATATATTTGGTAAATGAATAACATGTGCCCAATTCATACAAGTTATAAAATGCCCCTGCGTTGCTATTTGGCAGTTGGCGAGGTAAGGCTATAATTTGTATTAACCACACATGCCTCTTTAGCCAAAGCCAAAGAGGCTTTTTTATATAATTGATTAAAATAATTAAGATATGCAGAGCTTCAGAACAGAACTGGAGAACCCGATAGTTGAACAGGACATTATAGATCTGGAAAAAAAGATAAGGGCTTTTCGGGAAGGTAAAATTCATGACGAAAAATTCAGGAGCCTCCGTTTAGCACGTGGTGTTTATGGCCAACGACAGCCAGGTGTACAGATGGTACGTATAAAACTGCCATTTGGTAAAGTAACGTTTAAGCAGTTACTAAAGATTGCCGATATATCTGACGAATACGGAAGCCGTAACCTGCACCTTACCACCCGCCAGGATATTCAGATTCATTACGTAAGTCTTGATCGTACTCCCGAACTTTGGGCCAGATTGGAGCAGGATGATATTACCCTGCGCGAAGCATGCGGAAATACGGTAAGAAACGTGACCGCCTCTCCTACTGCGGGTATTGATCCGCTGGAACCGTTTGATGTTTCGCCTTATGCTCACGCTACTTTTGATTATTTTTTGCGGAATCCAATTTGCCAGGAGATGGGTCGTAAGTTCAAGATCTCCTTTTCATCAAGTGATGCGGATACTGCATTTTCCTATGTTCATGATATCGGCGCAATACCTAAAGTAAACGGCAATGGCGAGCGCGGGTTCAAAATATTATTGGGTGGTGGCTTAGGAGCACAGCCCATATTGGCCAGTATAGTTGAGGAGTTTTTACCAGAGGATCAGTTGATCCCATATATAGAAGCCATTATCCGTGTATTTGATCGCTATGGCGAACGTAATAACCGGAATAAAGCCCGCATGAAATATCTTATTCAAAAATTAGGATTGGATGAGGTTTTACGCCTGGCTAAAATTGAAAGAACTGCTATTAAGGTAAAAAGCTACCCTATTAATCGTGATGCTGTCGCTTTGCCTCTGCTTCCTGCAGAAACAAACTATGAGCAGGTTGAGGTAAGTAATCCATTTCGTTACGAGCAATGGTTAGCTACAAACGTATTTGAGCAAAAGCAACAAGGTTTTTACGGTGTATATATTAAAGTTCCTGTTGGCGATATCTCTTCAGATACCGCCCGCGAGTTGGTTAAAGTTTTGGAGCCATTGGTAGCCAACGAAATTCGCATCACCCAAAATCAGGGCTTGTTATTAAAATTTGTACGTAAAGAGGCACTGCCTGTTTTATATGAAGGTTTGGCCAAGCTGGATCTTGCCACGCCTGGTTTTGATACAGTGGCCGATGTAACTACCTGCCCCGGTACAGATACATGTAACCTTGGTATCAGCAATAGTATGACCATGGCCCGCGTGCTGGAAGACCTGATCTATAATGAATACGAAGACTTTATTTATAACCGCGACATTAAGATAAAAATAAGCGGATGTATGAATTCATGCGGACAGCATGGCTTGGCACATATTGGTTTCCATGGTAGTTCACTTAAGGCCGGCACAAGGGTATTACCTTCTGTACAGGTGATGTTAGGTGGTGGTACTGTTGGCGATGGCGTTGGCCGGGCTGCCGAAAGGGTAATCAAGGTGCCATCAAAAAGAGCTACTGATGTTTTAAGGATGGTGCTAAATGATTATAAAGAGTTTTCTCCCGAAGGTGAAACTTTCCATGCCTATTATGACAGGCAGGGTAAAGATTATTTTTACCGGATGTTAAAACCTCTTGCCGATTTAACCACCCTTACCGATGACGAATTTGTGGATTGGGGACACCAGGAAACTTATGTTAGCGCAATTGGTGTTGGCGAGTGTGCCGGTGTGGTGATAGATTTAGTTGCTACCCTTTTGTTTGAATCGGAAGAAAAAATGGGTTGGGCTAACGGCTCTTTTAAAGAAGGCGCATGGTCTGATGCTATTTATCATTCTTACAATGTATTCATCAGTTCGGCAAAAGCGTTGTTGCTTGATAAAGGCATAAACAGCAGCACACAGATTGGCATTATCAGAGAGTTTGATGCACAGTATGTTGCAACGGGCGAGTTTGCTATGCAGGGAAGTTTTAATGACGTGGTATTGCAGATTAACCAGAATGAGCCATCGGCCGAATTCGCAGCTGCATATTTAGCACAGGCTACTGAATTTTTAGGGAAAAGTAAAGCTCAAAGAGAGGCATTGGTACAATAATGACTGATAAAACAAAAGAACCCAAAATAACTTTAGTGGGTGCGGGTCCTGGTGATGCCGATCTGATTACAGTTAAAGCTATAAAAGCGTTAAAAACGGCAGATGTTGTTTTGTACGACGCATTAGTGAATGAAGAGTTACTTGACTACGCCCCAGAGACAGCTACACGGGTATATGTTGGTAAACGCTCTGGCGATCACACTTACTCACAAGAAGTTGTAAATAAATTAATGGTTGATTATGCCATTAATTACGGTCATGTGGTAAGGCTTAAAGGCGGCGACCCATTTGTATTTGGTCGTGGTTTCGAGGAACTGGATTTCGCGGCATCGTTTAATATTCCGGCATCTGTTATTCCGGGTATATCAAGCTCAATAGCGGTTGCCGAGTTGCAGAATATCCCTGTTACGCACCGCGGTTTAAGCGAAAGTTTCTGGGTAGTTACCGGCACCATATCAAACGGTAAAATATCACCCGATATGTATGATGCCGCCCGCAGCAAAGCAACTGTTGTTGTGCTGATGGGAATTAACAAATTGGCCGAAATTGCCGAGATATTTAAGAGTGAAGGTAAAAGCAAATTACCTGTGGCAGTTATACAAAGCGGCACCACAGTTGATGAAAAAGTTGCTATAGCTACAGTGGATACCATTGTTGATGCTGTTAAGGAAAATAAGATTGGTTCGCCAGCAATAATTGTGTTGGGCGAGGTAGTTTCGTTGCACCCAAAATTTCAGTTGATCAAAGAGATTTATGACGTTGTTGCCCAAGGATAAAAGTTTAACCAAGATTGAGCACGAAGATATCGGCGGCAACCAATTGTTCCCCGTATTTTTGAAGCTGAATAACCTGCATACAGTATTGGTAGGCGGCGGCAACGTGGGCCTTGAAAAGCTAACTGCTATTTTAAACAATAGTAATTACGCCAAGATAACCATAATCTCCAGGGAGTTTTTGCCAGAGATACATAGCCTTGCATCTGTTTATGAAGGCTTAAACATTATCCAGAAATCATTTACTGATGACGATCTGAATACCGCGGAGGTAGTTATTGCTGCTACTAATGATAGCGACCTGAATAATTACATCCGCCAATCGGCTCATGACCGCAAATTGCTCATCAATGTAGCCGACAAGCCCGAACTTTGTGATTTCTATTTAGGATCAATAGTGCAAAAGGGTGATCTTAAACTGGCCATATCTACCAACGGGAAATCGCCAACCGTAGCCAAGCGTTTAAAAGAAGTACTGAACGAGAGCCTGCCCGACGAGTTAGACGCCACCCTGCAACAAATGAGCGCTTTAAGAAATACGCTCAGCGGCGATTTTGCCGACAAGGTTAAAAAGCTTAACAGTGTAACGTCGGTACTGGTTGAACCCAAATCGGCGGTAATTAAGAATTTTATCTGGCTGATATGGTCAACTATTATTCTTTCCATAGCCATAGTTATAACTGCCCTATATTTCAGAGAACCAGCATTTAAAACATTTGTAGAGGGGGTAAACCCGCAATTCTATTACTTTTTAGGAGCTGGCTTTTTATTTGCCATGATTGATGGGGCCATAGGTATGTCATATGGTGTTACTTCTACTACCTTCTCCCTGTCAATGGGCATCCCTCCCGCTTCGGCCAGTATGGGTGTTCACCTTTCAGAGATCATGAGTTGCGGTATTGCCGGTTGGATGCACTACCGCATGGGCAATATCAACTGGAAACTGTTTAAATTACTGGTGATACCTGGTATTATTGGAGCCGTAACGGGTGCTTATTTGCTATCGTCGCTGGAGCATTACAGCATGTACACCAAGCCTGTGGTTTCCGTATATACTTTAATATTGGGTTGTGTAATATTATCAAAAGCGTTTAAAGTAAAGCGCAAAAAGTCGGTAGATAAAGTAAAGCGGATTTCGCTATTAGGTTTAGGCGGTGGCTTTATTGATGCTGTTGGTGGCGGTGGCTGGGGATCTATCGTATTATCAACACTAATAGCGGGTGGTCGCAGTCCTATATTTTCATTAGGTACGGTAAAGCTTTCAAGGTTTTTTATAGCGATGATGGGTTCTATTACCTTTATCGCCATGGTAAGCAGCGATCATTGGCAGGCTGTTGCCGGTTTAATATTAGGTAGTGCTTTGGCATCGCCTATAGCAGCAAAAATTTCTAACAAGATATCCACCAAAACCATCATGGTATCAGTAGGTATCATTGTAATATTGGTGAGTGTTAAATCAATTGTTTCCTTTATTTTAAAGGTGATATAATATGAACGAGGTAGTTAAACACATACAAGCATCTACAGCAGGTTTAGATCCTGTTGAGGCCCTTACCCGACTGGCTGAACTTTTCCCTGGCGAAATTGTGTTTTCGACAAGCTTTGGCTGGGAAGACCAGGCAATTAGCCATATGATCTTCGCCAACAAATTGCCTATCAAGGTTTTTACTTTAGAAACCGGCAGGCTTTTCCGCGAAACCTATTCTGTTTGGAGCAGTACTATGGACAGGTATAAACAACCTATTCATGCCTACTACCCTAACCAGGAGTTGTTGGAGCAAATGGTAAGTACCAAGGGGCCAAACAGTTTTTACGAATCGGTAGAGAATCGTAAAGAATGCTGTGGCATCCGTAAGATAGAACCTCTGAAGCGGGCTTTAAAAGGCAATAAACTATGGATCACCGGTATTCGTGCCGATCAATCTGTAAATCGCCATGATATGGAAGATGTGGAATGGGATGAGCAAAACCAATTAGCCAAGTATCACCCTATTTTTCATTGGACTTTAGATGACGTGAAGGCCTACATCAAAAAATACAACATCCCTTATAATTCTTTGCATGACAAAGGCTTCCCGAGTATTGGCTGTATGCCATGTACCCGTGCCATAGCCGAAGGTGAGGATTTCCGAGCCGGTCGCTGGTGGTGGGAAGATCAATCCAAAAAAGAATGTGGATTGCATGAAGTAACGGCGAAGTAAATAAAGACACTTTTTAATTATAAATTTATGCCAACCTGTCTGATAATCGGTTGGCTTTTTGTTATCCTGAACGATTTGAAGCACCTGTTATTCGCTATGTACCCTCTGCGAATAGATACTTCGTTTCTACCTACGGCAAGTTGTTGAATAACAGACTTACGAAGTTTTTAAAACTTCGTAAGTCTTTCGCAGCTTGGTATTTCCACCCTTAGAGTTCTCCGAATTTTATCAACTCAGAACGATAAACCTTTCTTAACGGCAATTCCCCTTCAGCATCCATCATGATTTTATGCCCCATAATAACGTGCCTTAAACAAAAAGCGGATAAGGTTTCCCTCATCCGCTTCTAAAAAAACTATATAAAACGTATTAAAAAGCTGCTATTTATTACCTGCAAGCAATCCATCCAGAGTAACCGATATATAATACAAGCCGCCAATAGTTGGGCCACCTGCATACTGGTAATAACGTTTGTTAAATATATCGCTTGCTCCTGCTTTAAATGTAGCATAGTATTGCGGCACGCGGTAAGTAACCTGGGCATCAAATGTACCTATTGAAGGAACACTACCGGTTACCAGCGGGCTTTCCCACAGGAATGAATTTTGCCATTTGTAAACAATGTTAAAGCCTACATTTTTCGCTACTTCGCGGTTACCAAATGATACGTTACCAGACCATTCCGGCGTGTTAAAGCCAGTAACAAAAATATCCGATTTGGATTGTGCTTTCAATTTATTAAAGCTCACGTTACCAGATACTGTATATCTTTTATAGAAATTGTAGCTGATGCCGGCCGAAGAGCCATAGTTATTATAAATATTTTTAGCATTGGTATAAACGCGATACCTGCTCTGGCCCTGGCTTGCAGCGTTATTTGCTGTAGCAGTAGTTGGGTCGCGGTTGATATCAAGCATGGATAATACGCCTGCATCAGTACCTACTTGTGTACCATTTGGCACAAATACCTGTACTTGTCCAAGAAACCCATTATAACGGTTTGTGTAAGCATCAATATCAATAAATACTTTATTATCTAACACAATACCTTTGTAGCCTACTTCATACGAAGTGATCTGCTCTGGTCTTGATGGCGGCAGGTCGGCTACTTTCAACAGATTCCTGTTGGCTAACGCAACCTGATCGCTACCTCCGGCAGCATTCACAGCGGCGTTAAAGGCAACTACAGATGATTGTGTATAGCTGTTACCCAAATAGCCTAATCCTTCATTAATAAAAGGTAAGCTACCCACACGTTTAACACGACCGTTGTTTACATAAGACAATGCCTCGAACAATGATGGGAACCGGTAACCGTTCTGGAAGGTAAACCTGAAATTATGGTTCTCATTCACGCTATAAACCGCAGCTAAACGAGGTGTAAATTTAGGTTTAAAATAAGGGTTGTAATCCCACCTTACCGAGCCAAATAATTTTAATTTTTCATCGAAAAAAGTTTTAGTTACCTGGGTAAAGGCGCCATATTTTTTGTAGATCACATCTTTACCGAAGCTTCCATCAGCCAATGGCGTGTTTCTATCAGCAATCGGGCGACTAAAGTCAACAAAGTTGTTACCATCAGGGGTAATTGAATATACACGCACATCGCCGCCAACCAACAGGTCCACAACTTTCACCTGACTTGTTAAATCCCATTGCGCCTCTGCATTATACATATGGCTTTTTTGTACCAATGCGGCACCACCGGTAAGAGGAGCATTTGGCAATAGCTTTGCATTATATATGTCCCAATTATTAATACCAATAATTGTTTTTCTTAAAGCATCAAATTCAGGTGTACCAGGCTCTACCCTGCCTTTATCGGCAGCTGCACGTGCAGCTTGTTCAGCGGCAGCAAGGTTTGCTGATGTTAAAACGCCGCCATTGTAAGCTTTAAGGGCATTTCCATAAGTTGTACCCCACGCTGAGTTGCTTGCATGATTCAGGTCAAGGTTATCTGCCAAAGGTTTTACGTTGAATGAATTTCCTGTATTCTCAATTGATTCATAAGCACGTACTAAAAATTCCTTCCCTTTTAGCTCAACTTTATGGTTTTGCACGGTGGCTCCCTGTAACGAAATTTTGTTACCGCGCTGAAACACACCATCCATCTTGCCATAGCGATAAGTGTATGATAATATGGTGCTGGGTGTTAATTTATAAGCCAATGTACCATCCAGTTTTAAATTGGATACCTTAGGGTTAACCAGGTCAACTTCATTATACCCTGTACGGGCCACGGTAAGGCCTGGTCTTGCTACGCCATCTACGGTAATACCTTTTACAACAACAGTATTACTGCCTGCAAGCGCATCATCACCATATTTGTTCCAGCCATCGTAAGCTGCATTGTTTGTTCCGGTTAATTCAGGATAAGCAGGATTTGCAGATTTTAAATTGGTTGGATTCTGATCCTTGCGGGTATCTGATTGCCAATCCTGGCCTTGCAGATAACTGGCGTTCAGTTTAAAAGCAAACTTATCGTTAAAAGCTTTGGCAAAGCGTATAGCAGTTTCGTTAAGTGCACTTGCCCCTAAACGATCGTTACCAACATGGTTTAAACCCTCGCGGTGATAAACGCTTAATCCCTGGTATTTGAAAGGATCTTTGGTTAATAAATTGGATAAACCATTTATAGCGTTAGTGCCATAAAGGGCAGCGGCTGCACCCGGCGTAATTTCAATGCTGGCGATATCCAGCTCGGTTGGGCCAATGGCATTACCAAGCGGTACGCCTAAGGTTGCCGATTGCATATCAACACCATCAACCAGCTGCATGAATCTAAAGTTGTTCGGACTGTTGAAGCCACGTGTGTTAGGCACCTTCAGCGTGATACTGGTGGTGGTCATTTGTACTCCCTTCACGTTCTCCAATGCGTCATAAAAACTTGGGCCGGGAGATTGTTTCAGGGCATTGATACTCAATTTTTCGATAGCCACCGGCGAGCGTAGTAGTTTTTCTTCCTTGCGGGAGGCTGTAACCACCACCTCGTTGATCAATAACGATTGGCTGACTAATTGGATATTTACGGAACTGTTGGCATTTTTAATATAGAACTCCTGCGGCTGAAAACCTATTGCGGTAAAAATTAAAGTATAGGGTAATTTAGCACTGGTAGTTAAAGAAAATTTACCGGTACTATCAGAAAAAGTTTTGTTTGTAGTTCCTTTTATGCTTACAGTTGTACCTACTAATGGCTCGCCATGATCATCTTTTACAATACCACTTATTATATAGGAGCCATTAAGTTGTGCGTGGCCGACGGCCGGGACAAGAACCAGGAAAAGTACAATGAACTTTAATGAATTAATAAATATTTTCATGAAAAGGGAATAGCGAAAATTTAAAATATGTGTTGATTAATTTGATGTTAAATAGATGTAGGATGATACTATCAACAACAACTCATAGTGGAGAGCTGCATTTTAAACAAATTGGAGTCATTAATCAAGTAAATATGATACATAGTCTATGGAATTAGTCGACAAAAATATAAATTATTTCTTTTGTACCAAGACTTTTATTCTTTTTTTCGTCTTTTAACGCCGAATTTGATTATCAATTCTATTAAATCTACCATTTTAGTGGATATATTTTAAAATAATCCGGCCCTGTTTCACCTCAATTTTGTAATATTGGCGGTTCAACCTGTAGTACTGCAATGTCTTTTAATTACCAACGCATCATTATAAAAATCGGCTCCAATGTTTTTACCCAGGAAAATGGCCTGCCCGACCTGCAACGCATAGAGCATTTGGTTGGTCAGATAGCCGCGATAAAAAAACAAGGTAAAGAAGTGATCCTGGTTTCATCGGGAGCCGTTGCATCAGGCAGAAGCCTGATCACCATATCCGAAAAATATGATGCTATTGCCGCGAGGCAGCTTTTAGCTTCTATAGGCCAGGTAAAGCTCATCAATACTTATTCTCAGCTTTTTGAGCGTTTTGGAATCCTTTGTTCACAAGTATTGGTTACCAAGGAAGATTTTAGGGACAGGATGCATTATCTTAACATGAAAAACTGCCTCGACCTGTTGTTACAACACCAGGTGATTCCCGTTGTTAACGAAAATGACGTGGTATCAGTAACCGAGCTGATGTTTACAGATAATGATGAACTTGCCGGACTAATTGCTTCTATGCTGAACGCACAGGCGCTAATTGTTTTAACCAATGTGGATGGTATTTATAATGGCGATCCAAAAGCGCCCGGATCCGCGGTGATTGAGGAGGTTGCAGGCTCTGTGGTTAATTTTGCCGAATTTGTTTCTTCCGGTAAATCGCAATTTGGTCGCGGGGGAATGATTACCAAGTCAACCATGTCGCAAAAAACGGCTCAGTTGGGTATAGCTGTGCACATAGCCAACGGTAAAAGGGACAATATCCTTACCGATGTGCTGGAGAACAAAGTGATTCATACGCGCTTTATCCCCAATAAAACAGCCTCCGGCAAAAAGAAATGGATTGCCCATTCAGAAAAATCGGCCACAGGTGTGGTACTGGTAAATGAGGGTGCTAAAAAGGCCCTCTTATCAAATAAAGCTACCAGCTTGTTACCTATAGGAATTACAGAAGTAATAACCGATTTTAAAAAAGGTGATATTATTAAACTGGTTGATGAAAACCATAAACTGATTGGCCTTGGCATTGCAGAGTACGGCGCGGACAAAACACGCGAGCAAATCGGCCAAAAAAATCAGAAGCCTTTGGTGCATTATGATTATCTTTATTTACAGGGTTAACACATGAATTATAACCAATATTTCGAAAACGCGCTAATAGCAGGCAGGAAAGCTACGCTTGCTCCTGCCCTCATCAACCAGATTTTACATGATGTGGCTGCTGAAGCCATCGCTCAAACTCATTTGATATTAGCCGAAAATCAAAAAGACCTTGACCTGATGGATCCGGAAGATCCAAAATACGACAGGTTGAAACTTACAGCAGCCCGTATTGAGGCTATTGCCGGTGATATGATCAATGTGGCCAACCTGGATAGTCCTTTAGGAAAGCAGCTTTCTGAAACACACATGCCCAATGGTTTGTCCATTACTAAAATTCGGGTACCGCTGGGTGTGGTAGGCGTAATTTATGAAGCAAGGCCTAATGTTACGTTCGATGTGTTCGCGCTGTGCTTTAAAACCGGCAACATCAGTATTTTAAAGGGCGGCAGTGATGCAGATCATTCAAACAGGGCAATTGTTACCGTTATTCATAAAGTACTTGCTAAACACCGTATAGATCCTAACGTAGTTACCTTGCTGCCGGCAGAGCGTGAAGCAACCGCCGCATTATTAAACGCTATTGGTTTTGTGGATGTGTTGATACCACGCGGCAGCCAGTCGCTGATAAATTTTGTGAGGGATAATAGTAAAGTACCAGTTATTGAAACAGGTGCGGGCATTGTGCACACCTATTTTGATGAGTCTGGCGACCTGGTTAAGGGTGCAGAGATTATTGCCAATGCCAAAACACGCCGGGTTAGCGTATGTAATGCATTAGATTGCTTAATTATTCATGCAGGCAGATTAAATGATTTACCGCAGTTAAGCCACATCCTTAAAGAAAAAGAAGTTGAACTTTTTGCCGATGAACGCGCTTACGAGGCGTTAAGAAAAGATTATCCGGAAACCCTGCTTCATAAGGCCAGGCCAGAACATTTTGGCACCGAATTTCTATCGATGAAGATGGCGGTTAAAACGGTTGATAATTTTAAGCAAGCATTAGAATACATTGCAATAAACAGCTCCAAACATAGCGAGGCTATAATATCTGAGGATGCTGAAAACATCGCAACCTTTTTAAATGACGTTGATGCTGCTGCAGTTTACGCCAATGTATCTACCGCGTTCACAGACGGAGCACAGTTTGGCTTGGGTGCCGAAATTGGCATCAGCACGCAAAAACTTCATGCACGTGGCCCTATGGGCCTGGAAGAGCTTACCAGCTACAAATGGATTGTTAAAGGCGATGGGCAGATAAGAAATTCTTAATAATACTGATATGCCTTATCTATATACATTTATAATGGATTATTTAGGCGGTACCTATATTTCTCAAATAGAGGCTGAAGATACTAACCAGGCAATGGACCTATGGATAGAGAACTTAGAGACAAAACAAATAAAGGGCTTTTCAAAATCAGATAAAAAGAAGCTAATCGAAGTTGGATTTTCAGATGATAATAAAGACACACCAATAGCCGGAATACGAAATGTATCATGTTTTGATATTAGAACAAAAAAGGGGTTTGCAATCATAAACATTATAAAGACCGCAGAAATCTAGTACATTCTGCCTCCTATCAAAGCCCCAACCGAAAGTTTATTGCATAAAAAAAGGTGCTTCCAAAAAAGCACCTTATTTGTTTCCTGATGAGCTTAGTTACTTAATTAAGTAATTCGCTACAGCAATAAAGCAAATAATCATCAAGATCACTCCTTGCAATTTCTGTTCTAATGTTAACTGGCTTATCATTCTATTAAATTAATTAGGGTAAAGCAAATTTATATTGTAATCTCAATGTTACAATAGGCAACATCATTTTTACGTTTATTTTAATAAATAGTAATAAAAGTTTTAGAATAGTTAGTCCTACATTTATTCATTAAAAAATTAGCAAAAAATATGTTTTAACATTGAAATAGTGTTACCGTAACACCACGTTAAAACAAGTATTTTAAGCTATAAAAAATCCATTAAACGCGTTTTTCTTATTCATTGATTAAAAAGCTTTTTTTAATTGAAATTTTACTTTCCCTGAATAAGAAAATATTATCGCCCTATGAATAAAAAATATACCAGGATTTGACTTTTATTCCAAACACGTCAGATATATATTTTCCAAAACATTTGGAATTATTGTATCACCGCTGTTACATTAGTGAATATTATAAACCAATTAAAAATGCCAAACCACATTCTGACCGTATACCTGTTAGTCGCCTTTATGGTGGCGGGCATACTTATCAACTCTCGCATTAAGCAATGGCTAAATAAAAAAAGTTAGTCATTTGCATTAAAGATTCTAATTCGTATAGATTTCTTAACGCATCCAGTTTATAAAAGTATAGCCCGTTGTACAACAGGCTATACTTTTATAAACAAAAAAGTAAATGAGCTAATATTGTAATTTACTTCAATTAAAACTTCATGTTTTTATCATAAAACATTGATATATAGATATAATTAACTATAAATTAACTGCGTTTATAACGAGTTTGCAAATTTGATAATGATGAAATAACCGTTCACGTCATCAAATCTTTAGGCTTACAAACCTCTTTAATAAATTCTTACCCTCTCCTGACCCAAGCCATTATCAATATAAATCACAATACCGTATCTTTGCACCCATTATGAGTAAGCATGGCAGAATTCTGGTGGCAATGAGTGGTGGTGTGGATAGTTCCGTAGCGGCAGTAATGCTGCATGAACAGGGCTATGAAGTAATTGGCCTCACTATGAAAACCTGGGACTATGCTTCATCGGGTGGCAGCTCTAAAGAAACCGGATGCTGCAGCCTGGATAGTATCAACGATGCGCGTGCCCTGGCCGTAGGTTATGGCTTCCCACATTATATACTGGATATTCGTAGTGAGTTTGGTGATTTTGTCATCGATAACTTTGTTGATGAATATTTGGCGGGCCGTACTCCTAACCCATGCGTATTATGTAATACCCATATAAAATGGGAGGCGTTGTTAAAACGTGCTGATAAGCTGGATTGTGAATTTATTGCCACAGGCCATTACGCCAACATTCGCCTGCAGGACAGCGGCCGTTATGTAATATCAAAAGGTAAAGACGAAAACAAAGATCAGTCATATGTGCTTTGGGGTGTATCTCAGAAAAACCTGGCACGTACAAAATTTCCGTTGGGTAGTTTTTCTAAACCCGAGATCAGGCAAATGGCTATGGATATGGGACAAATAGAATTGGCGGGAAAAAGCGAAAGCTATGAGATATGTTTTGTACCTGATAACGACTACAGATCGTTCCTGAGGCACAAAGTTGAAGATCTGGAAGAACGTGTTGCCGGTGGTAACTTTGTACTCACTGATGGCACCGTAGTAGGCAAGCACCAGGGTTACCCCTTCTACACCATAGGGCAGCGCAAAGGTTTGGGCATTGCTTTAGGGCACCCTATGTTTGTTACCAGCATTGATCCTCAAACAAACACAGTTGTTTTAGGTACTGCAGATGAGCTTGAACGCAAACAAGCCTGGGTTAAAAACCTTAACCTGGTTAAATATGCCAGTATTACCGAGCCTATTGAAGCCATCACCAAAATCAGGTATAAAGATGCCGGTACCCAAAGCAGCATTGTGCAAATGGGCGAGCATATGAAGGTTGATTTTCACCATAACGTTTCTGGTATAGCTCCCGGTCAGTCTGCCGTTTTTTATGAAGGTAATGATTTATTGGGCGGTGGTTTTTTAATGTAATCCTTTATTTGTTGGAATGTTTTAAGGTTGGAGTGCTGCAATGTTATCGATTGCGGCATCCGGTGTTTAACCTTCCGATTTTATTACAGTATATGCTCGCCAAAGCAACATTTCAACCTTAAAACATTCTAACTTTCCAACATTTTTAGCAAAAACAAATTGGCGTTTCGCTTTCTTTATGTTTTATTTGCAAAAAATAACTGCTTAAATGGCCAAAAATTTACTAATAGTTGAGTCTCCGGCGAAAGCCAAAACCATCGAGGGATACCTTGGTAAAGACTTTGTAGTGAAGTCGAGCTACGGTCATATCCGCGATTTGGTAAAGTCTGAAGATGCGATAGATATAGGTAATAACTTCGCTCAAAAATACGAGGTACCTGCTGATAAAAAACAGGTAGTTAGCGAGTTGAAGAAATTGGCTAAAGAAGCAGAGATGGTTTGGCTTGCATCGGATGAGGACCGCGAAGGAGAAGCTATATCATGGCATTTATTTGAAACCTTAGGGCTAAAAGATGAATCGACCAAGCGTATTGTTTTTCATGAGATCACCAAACCTGCAATATTAAAAGCAATTGACACCCCGCGTAAAATTGACTACAACCTGGTGAATGCCCAACAGGCGCGCCGTGTTTTGGACAGGCTTGTGGGTTTCGAACTCTCCCCTGTTCTGTGGAAAAAGGTTAAGCCATCACTTTCTGCAGGCCGCGTGCAATCAGTAGCTGTAAGGTTAATTGTTGACCGCGAGCGCGAGGTAAATAAATTTACATCAGAAGCTGCTTTTAAAATAGTGGCCATATTTGGCAAAGGTAAAGAAGCTTTTAAAGCAGAGCTTGCCGAGCGTTTTTCTAAACAGGAGGATGCTGAAAAATTTTTACAGGATTGTATAGCTGCTGATTTTGATGTGCGCTCGCTGGAAACCAAACCAGCCAAACGTTCACCGGCTGCGCCGTTTACTACTTCAACCCTGCAACAGGAAGCAAGCAGGAAACTGGGCTATTCTGTAGCACGTACCATGCAGGTTGCACAAAGGTTATATGAATCTGGTTATATTACCTATATGCGTACAGACTCGGTAAACTTATCCGAAACCGCATTAGATGCAGCTCAACAGGAAATAGTATCAGCTTATGGCCAAAAATACCATCAGCTAAGAAAATATAAAACCAAGAACGCAAGCGCCCAGGAGGCTCACGAAGCTATAAGGCCCACCTATTTTAATAACCATACCATTGCCGGCGAATCTAATGAAAAACGCCTATATGAACTGATCTGGAAACGTGCCATCGCTTCTCAAATGAGTGAAGCGCAATTTGAGAAAACTGTTGCAAAAATCAGTATATCAACACGTAAAGATGAGTTGACGGCCAATGGTGAGGTAATGAAGTTTGATGGATTCCTGAAGGTTTACCTCGAATCTCAGGATGATGAGGATGAGTCACAGCAAGACGGAGAAAATGCAATGCTTCCGCCTTTAACCACAGGGCAGCGCTTAGCCTTACAGGAGATGTCGGCTACTGAACGTTTCTCCCGTCCACCGGCACGATATACTGAGGCAAGTTTGGTAAAGAAACTGGAGGAGCTTGGTATCGGTCGCCCGTCTACCTACGCCCCTACTATTTCTACCATACAAAACCGCGGTTATGTTGTAAAGGAAGAGCGCGAAGGCAAATTACGCAACTTCAGGGTGATGACTTTAAAAGGTGATCTGATCACTAAAGAGCAAAAATCTGAGAACACCGGAGCCGAGCGTGGCAAATTGTTCCCTACCGATATTGGCGCTGTAGTAAATGATTTCCTGGTACAATATTTTAAAGAAATAGTCGACTTTAATTTTACTGCAAGTGTTGAAAAGCAATTTGATGAAATTGCACAGGGACTAAAAGAGTGGACAGATATGATCCGCAAGTTTTATGATCCTTTTCACAAAGGCGTTCAAAGCACAATTGAAACTGCCGATAAAGCCACCGGCGAACGCGAATTAGGTGTTCACCCCGAGAGCGGTAAAAAAATATCTGTACGTATTGGCCGTTACGGCCCGTTTGTACAGGTTGGAGAAAGTGCTACTGAAGAGAACAAAGAAGAAAAACCACTTTATGCCAGTTTAAGAGCAGGGCAAAGCATAGAAACCATCAGCATTGAAGAAGCTTTAGAACTGTTTAAACTACCTAAGGTTGTTGGTGAATATGAAGGCAAAATAATGAAGGTTGCTATCGGTCGCTTCGGGCCGTACATTAGCCACAACAGTGCGTTTGTATCTTTACCAAAAGAAATTGATCCGCATGATGTAACAGAAGAGCAAGCTATAGAGCTGATTAATGCAAAGCGAAAAAAAGACGCCGAAAAATTAATAAAGGCTTTTGACGAAGATGAAGAAGTAAAAATACTAAACGGTCGTTGGGGGCCGTATATAGAGTTTGGCAAACTTAACGTTAAAATCCCTAAGGATAAAGATCCATTGACCTTAACCTACGAAGAATGCAAAGCCCTGGCAGATGCCATGCCTAAGGATGCAAAAAAAGGAAGGTTTGGTAAAGCTGCGGCTGCAAAACCCGCTGCTAAAAAAGCCCCTGCCAAGAAAAAAGTAGCAGCTAAGAAAAAGTAATTATCTGAAATAAAGAATGATAAAGGACCTCCCCGATAACAGCGTTAAAGACATTGCCATTGCAGTAGCCCTGGAGCGTGAAAGCGTGGAGAGTAAAATCTGGTACGTATATCTCATCAACTTAAAAAATGAGCCTATTGAGAATGTACTTATCACATCAAAAGGTTACGGGGAAAAAAATGGAGAGCAAATAAAAACCTCTACTTTAAGGCACATGATCCCAGTTGTTGATAGCAAAGGCTATAAGCTTATTGAGCCTATTGATGAGCAAACCTTCGGACTGAATAATGAGTATTGGCTGAGTTACTATATCGGCACCAATATTTTCGATAAGAAATTTATTTTTCTGCCCGAAAGTATTGTCGAAATGAATTTTATCAAACTACCTGTGCTCAATAAACCTGGTGTGATGATATTGTAACAACAAATTAATAGATAAAACTATAATATACGAGCCGGGAGATTTCATTTTCCGGCTCTTTTTGCGTGTAAAGATCATCCGGGAATGACAGGTTGTACCTTACTCCTGAATCGCACGTCCTCAATCTATCTTACGTCTGGATTTGTATTAAATATATTTTTCAATTAATTATTTGTTGCTATAAATTTTATACATTCATGCAATAAATAAACCTATTTCATGGATAACGGGTACACCAGGTTCCGCAAGCGTAAAAGCTTGATCACAATTGGTACTGCGCTCGCAGTACTATTAATTATAGCCTATCTTATTGCAAATGGCCGCAAAAAAACTATAGTCGACCCTGCCTTTAGCAGGTACATCGAATCTTATACAACCGGTGTTATCTCCAGGGAAAGCACTGTAAGAATCCGGCTTGCAAGCACAGTTCAGATAACCCATCAGCAAAATGAAGTGGCAGATAATGACCTCTTTGATTTTTCTCCATCAGTAAAAGGAAAGGCTTATTGGATTGATGCCCGCACTATTGAATTTCGTCCTGATAAAAAGCTCGATCCTGATAAAAGCTATAGTGCCGAATTTAAATTGGGTAAACTTATTGATGTACCCTCTAAATTTAACAGGTTTAAGTTTGGCTTCCAGGTGGTTAAGCCCGATTTTAATGTAGCATTTAGCGGATTGCAAACCGCTACCAGTACTTCTATTGATGAAATGAAGCTGGAAGGCAATATTCAAACGGCCGATACAGAGGATCCCGCATTGGTTGAAAAAATCATCACAGTGAATTATTTATGGCCGGTTAAAATCAGCTGGACTCATAATGTTACTACAAGAAATCACGCATTTAAGATAACGGGGCTAAAACGCCAGTCGGGTGCGGTTACGCCTGTTACCATTAACTGGGATGGTAATGCCCTAAACGTTGATAAAAAAGGCGATCAGCATTTTGATGTACCCGCTATCGGCGATTTTAAGGTATTAAATATTCGGGCTGTACAGGATAACGACCAATATGTGCTCGTACAATTTTCAGATGCTATCATGGTTGGGCAGGAATTAAATGGCCTTATTGGTATTACTAATGTAAACGACGCAGCTTATACCATTGATGGCAGTACAGTTAAGGTATATGCACCCGAACGCTTGCAGGGCGATTATGGTGTATTTGTAAATGAAGGGGTAGAAAACATCTCACACAAAAAAATTACCAAAACTTACAGCGCCAATGTGTTTTTCGAGAATCGTCTCCCCAACGTGACTATCCCGGGTAAAGGTGTTATTCTACCAGATTCCGGTAAATTGATGATGCCATTTGAGGCGGTGAATTTAAAAGCTGTTGATGTAAGTATCATTAAAATATACGAGAGCAACGTACCCCAGTACTTTCAGAATAACGATTTTAACGGTGGCCAGGAGTTGCGGCAGGTGGGTAAACCTATTATTCAAAAAACCATCCGCCTGGATACAGATAAAGGACTAAACCTGAATAAAAAGAACCGTTTTATGTTGGATCTCGACCAGATGATCCGAACTGAACCGGGGGCTATTTACAGGGTGATCATCGGTTTCAGGCAGGATTATTCACTTTATAACTGCAGTTTAGGCGGTACTGTTAAAAAAGGTAGCGATGATGAGGGCTACGAAGGAGGAGGAGAATACAGTGATAATGCCAATAAGGTAAGCGATGAGGATGATGATTTTTGGTCGAGATATGACAATTTTTATCCCGACGGCTACAGCTGGCGGGATAGAGATAATGCGTGCACCCCATCCTACTACACTAAAACACGTTGGGCTACCCGCAATATAATTGCTTCGAATATTGGGTTGATTGCCAAACGCGGCAATGATAACAACATGTTAATTGCGGTTACTGATATTATGAGTGCCAAACCGATGGATGGTGTAGAATTACAATTGCTCGACTATCAAAAGCAGGTGATCTTAAAAACAACTTCGGGCGCTGACGGATTGGCCAGCTTTGACCTGAAACGAAAACCTTATTTACTGGTTGCAAAAAAAGGCAGGCAGCGGGGTTATTTGAAGCTTGATGATGGCAACTCGCTGCCCCTCTCCCGTTTTAATGTGAGCGGAGAGCAGATTCAAAGTGGGTTGAAAGGTTTTATTTATGGCGAACGCGGTGTTTGGCGTCCCGGCGATAGCATATTCATGACTTTTATGCTGGAAGACAAGCTGAAAACCCTGCCAGCAGATCACCCTGTTGAATTTGAACTGACAGATCCAAACGGAAAACTATACAGGCGCATTACGCAAACAAGATCACTGGATAATTTTTATAGTTTCCATACCGCAACCGAAACTTCATCGCCCACAGGTAACTGGACAGCCAAAGTAAAAGTCGGTGGTGCGTCGTTTGAGAAAAAGATCAAGGTAGAAACCATTATGCCAAACCGACTCAAGATCAGCCTTACATTTGGCGGTGCAAACGAACTCACCAAAGGCAATAATGCAAATGGCAAATTAAGTGCGCAATGGCTGTTTGGCGGTGCCGCCCAAAACCTTAAAGCCAAAGTAGATGCTTTTTTAACACCGCAGACAACCAGCTTTAAAAACTATAAAGATTATGTTTTTGATGATCCCACCCTGGCTTTCAATACCCAAACTCAAACCGTTTTTGATGGTAAACTAAGTGCCGATGGCAACGCCAATATCGATGCTAATGTAAATGTTGAAAAACAGGCGCCGGGACAACTGAGGGCCAATTTTTTAGTAAAGGTATTTGAGCCAGGTGGTAATTTCAGCATTCAGCAGGTTACTATGCCATATAATGTTTACAAAGGCTATGTGGGCATAAAAACACCATCAGGAAGCGAACTTTCGGGCATGTTGGTTACAGATAAAGATCATCAGATTGATATTGCCGATGTTGATGTAAATGGTAATGCTTTTAGCGGTAGCCGCGATGTGGAGTTGGAATTATACAAAGTACAATGGCGCTGGTGGTGGGATCAAACCGGGAATGAGATGAGCAATTTTACCCAGGATAAGTATAACAAGCTCATCAAAACCCAAAGCATTCAATTAGTAAACGGGCGTGGTAAATGGACATTGCGTATTCCTAAAGCTGATTGGGGACGTTATCTTATCAAAGTAAAAGACCAGCAAACAGGTCACTCAACCGGCAAGATCATTTATGTAGATTGGCCAAACTGGTCAGAAAGATTGCAGCAAAGTAACCCAACCGAGGCTGCAATGTTATCATTTACTTCGGATAAAATAGCCTATAAGGTTGGTGAACAGGCGACTTTAACCATACCTACTGCTGCAGATGGGCGCGCTTTAATCAGTTTTGAAAATGGCAGCAAGGTTTTAAAAACAACCTGGATAGACACAAAAAAAGGGCAAACTCAATATAGCTTTACAGTCGCCCCGGAAATGGCACCTAATGTTTTTGTTAACGTAACCTTGTTGCAAAGGCATTCACAGACAATAAATGACCTCCCTATCCGCATGTACGGTGCAATACCGCTTACGGTAAACAATCCCGAAACGATCCTGAAACCAGTGATCAGTATGCCCGATAAGATCAGGCCTGAAACACAATCAGACATAACGGTATCCGAAGCATCGGGCAAAGAAATGACCTATACAATTGCCATTGTAGATGAAGGTTTGCTGGATATTACCAATTACAAACTCCCCGATCCGCATGATACCTTCTATGCCCGTGAAGCTTTGGGCGTAAAAACCTGGGATCTGTTTGATTATGTAATAGGAGCCTGGGGCAGTGGCCTGGAACGGATATTAAGCATCGGTGGCGATGGTAATCTTGGCACCAACAAGAATGTATCTGTAAACCGATTTAAGCCTGTTGTTAAATTCATGGGACCTTTTCACCTCGGCGCGGGCGAAAAGCAAACCACGCCCTTTAAACTGCCTCAATACGTAGGCTCGGTAAAGGCAATGATTGTAGCAGGTCACAATGGCAGCTATGGGGTGGCCGAAAAAGTTGTGGCAGTTAAAAAGCCGCTGATGATATTGGCCACATTGCCGCGGGTACTTGGCCCATCAGAGAAAGTGCAGTTACCTGTTACGGTGTTTGCCATGGAACCTAATATAAAAACGGTTACTTTATCTGTACAAAGTAATGCGTTTAGCAACCTTTCCGGTAATAACACGCAAACGCTAACATTTACTAAAACCGGCGATCAGCTGGCTACTTTTGACCTCGTAGTTAAAGATTTTGTTGGTGTAGGCAAAGTAAAGATCATCGCCAAAAGCGGTTCAGAAACAGCTGCTTATGATGTAGAACTGAATGTACGCAACCCTAACCCACCGATAACCCGCATTATAGAGAAAGAACTTAAACCGGGCGAGGCATGGAGCACAGCTTACCAGGCAATTGGCATAAACGGTACCAACAAAAACACCATAGAGGTTGCCTCCATCCCACCGCTAAACTTAGATAAACGGTTAGACTATCTGATTGATTACCCGCATGGTTGTGTGGAACAAACTACATCGGCGGCGTTCCCGCAATTGTATTTGGGGCAGTTGCTTGATCTTTCTCCAAGGCAAAAGGCAGCATCAGAAAGAAATATCAAAGCAACAATTGCCAGGCTGAACGGCTTCCAGGTGCCCGGTGGCGGTTTAAGCTACTGGCCGGATGGTGGCGATGCCGATGAATGGGGAACTAATTATGCCGGTCACTTTATGCTGGCGGCACAGGCAAAGGGTTACAGCATGCCTTTAGGGTTTATAGAGCAATGGAAAAAATATCAAAAGCAAAAAGCTTTAACATGGGCACCAGATAGTAAGCGTTTTTATGGCGATGACCTGAACCAGGCCTACCGCCTGTATTTGTTGGCATTAGCCCGTTCACCAGAGTTAGGCGCAATGAACCGGCTACGCGAATTTAGATACCTCAGTATCGAAGCCAAATGGCGGTTAGCTGCGGCCTATAAGCTGGCCGGGCAGCCAGAGATAGGTATTGGGATGATAGCGGGTTTACCAACTACAATAAAACCCTATAATACCTTGTTTGGCACCTATGGTTCCGACCTTAGGGATCAGGCTATGATCTTAGAGACCCTTACCCTGCTCGGCCAGCAGGCAAAGGCTGCCAGCCAGCTCAGAACTGTTGCCGCAAAACTTTCACAGGATGATTGGTATAGTACCCAAACAACGGCTTATTCGCTGATAGCTATTGCCCAATATTGCGGGCAGAATAAGGCAGCAGGTAAGTTGACATTTAATTTCCAGTCGGACGCTGCCAAGTCTGATATCAACTCACAATCATACATTTGGCAAAGCCCCTTAGCTACAAATGGAGGTAATGTAAACATCAGGAACATGGGTGCAAACCGACTGTATGTAAGGCTGATACAAAAAGGACAGCCATCATCTGGTCTTGATGTTAAAACGTTTATTGATCCACAGGTGCTACAGATGCGTGTAGGCTACTTTACCCTTGGTGGTAAGCCAATAGATCCATCCTCATTAAAACAGGGAACCGATTTTGTGGCACAGGTTAATATTAAAAACCCAGGCAGGCGTGGCCGATATGATAATTTGGCGCTCAGCCAGATCTTCCCATCGGGATGGGAAATATTGAACAGCCGGATGTTGAATAGTGATGAGGCATTTAAATCTTCGCCATCAGATTACCGCGATATCAGGGACGACAGAGTAAACACTTATTTCAGTTTGCCCGAGGGTCGTGAGGTTACCTACTATGTAATGCTAAATGCGGCCTATGCGGGCAGGTACTATTTACCGGCTGTATATTGCGAGGCTATGTATAATAATTCGATCAATAGTTTAATTAAAGGGCAATGGGTTGATGTGCTGAAATAGAGGAAATTTTCATCCTACGACAAATTGTAGAGTCCAGATTTACGAAGTTTCTAAAACTTCGTAAATCTTTCGCCCCTTCGTAAGCATCCCAATTAATTGAATAAACAGCAGTAAGGAATTAATTCGCAAACGCATCCAGCGCAGCGGTTGGTTTACCCGAATTATCAAAAGCGCCTAAACCATAGCCCTGCCAGTTATTATATGACTCTGGTTCCCAATAAAAAACACCTTTGCCGCCATTGTTATTTACTGATTTTACTTTGCTGATGATATCGGCAAGGAAAGCCTTGCCCTCGGTTGGCGCATCGGCCTCCATCCCTACTTCGACTACCATTACCGGCGTTGAATACCGGGAAACCATATCATTCATATTGGTAAGGCACTGTGCATTTAACGTTTGCCAGTTGTTTTTTGAGGGATAAAGCGACATGCCTATGATATCCCATTTGGCACCGTTGGTTTTTAACCCGTCAAACATCCACCTAAAAAGATTATTATCATAGCCGTTGGAGATATGCACTATCACCTGAGTTGTTGGGCTAACCTCCTTTACCGCCGCGTAGCCATTTTTGATAAGCGTGGCAAAATTGGCCATATTTTTAGATGCACGGCCATCTTCCCATAGCATACCATCGTTAGTTTCGTTGCCAACCTGTACCCATACAGGGGTTATGCCATTATCTTTTAGCGTGTTCATTACACTTTTGGTATAATCATGCAAAGTGGCAGTCAGTGTTGTAAAATCAAGGGCAGTCCAGGCGGCGGGTTTGGTTTGCTTACCGGGATCGGCCCACCAATCGCTGTAATGAAAATCGATCATGATTTGAAAACCCTGAGCTTTGGCACGAATTGCCTTCGCCACTAAGTCGTCCGTATTGCAATAGCCATTTGTTGGGTTAACCCAGGCGCGCAGTCTAATAGAGTTAAAACCTAAACTTTTTAATAGCACAAAAAGATCCTGTTGCTTACCGCTCTTATCGTAAAACTTTACCCCTTTAGCTTCCATTTCGGTTACCCAGCTGATATCTGCTCCTTTTGCTTTGGTTTCTGGTGGTTCAATTATAACAACAGGAATATTTGACTTGCTTTTTGAGCAGGAAAAACTTAGACAAAACAGGATCAAAAAAAAAGGGCTTAAGATCTTCTTCATAATAGACACGAATCTCACGAATTGGTTCGAATTTAACGAATTAGATTTTGGCACAAATTATAATGCAAAATGTGTAAAATAATTAGCGCCGTTAGAGACTGTCTAAAAATAAATGAACAAATAAACAATACCGTCACGAGAAACGAAGCAATGACTAAACTGAACAGAGGGGCTCTACAAGGCCGATCTGCCTATGTAGAGATTGCTTCGTACCTTGCAATGACGTGGTTGTTTTTGTGTTCTAAAACCACAGCGTCTTAGGTATATTTATTTAGTTGATCCGGATTTAATTGGTACACTTAATTCATTTTGCAGGGCTTCTATAGCATTTGCGAGGTAAGCTATTGGGGCATTCCAGTTAATGGTGACCTCATTGGCCGCATAAGCCCTGGTGTCGTCAATGTAGGCTTCATCCGGCACCTTTGACTGTACTTTTATGCCATCCTGCATACCGGGATTGGGGCCACCTACCAATAAACCGGGTACAGGATCAATTATCCCATCACTTGCCGATGGCCGATGATGCGGATTCATCGGTGTTTTACTACCGTAACCGGTTACATAAGAATAACCGGTAGCATTCCGGCCTAAAATGTAATCAAGGTCCGCCAAAGCATTATTAAGGTATTTTTTATCATGCGATAATTTGTAAGCCTGCAACAGTAAAACGCCTTCATTTGCCGCGTCAGAATTGCTGCCCCAGCCAAAATGTTTTGGAGATAATGTCATCGATGTTTGATAGGCATTATCATCAACTCCATTAATTAAATCATCCGCAGTATTTAGCAATCTTTTTTTTATTTCGGGGAAATCGTTAATGGTTTTACCGTTTGCATTTTTTACAAGGGCATAATACCCCAATAATTTTACCTGCGCCCATGAAGGTACAGGCACCTTATCGTCAGGACGCAGGTTTATATTTTTCAAATACCTAACATCATTTGTGGTAACAAATAACTCGGCTGCCGCCCAGATAAACTCATCCGTAAAGTTATTGTCGCCATAGCCGCCTGTAGTTATAGCCGGGGTATACTTCTTATTTATTTCATCCTGCCGGTAAGCTATATTGGGATTGTTCTGAGCCCATAACCAGGCACTTTTGGCTGCTATAAGGCATGAATCGGCCAGACCGGGCACCTGTTTAGGGAAACGGCTCATTATCCTGGACGCCTGGGCCATAACCGCGGCAAAATCCAATGTTGCTGCCGTACCTTTTTGCACCACATAGCGGGGTTCGGTACCTTTATCGGGCATCTCAAACTTATCAAAAGCGGCATTGGTTAATTTATGGTAAACACCGCCATCGTTGGGGTCTTGCATGGTGAGCATCCATCGTAAGTTCCATAAAACCTCGTTCAGTACATCGGGCAGTCCGTTACCACTTTCGGGAATATTAAACTTTACCGAATTCATATGGGCTGGAAAATCCTCGTACAAAGAAAGCAAGGTACTTGTTGAGATGCCGCTGTTGACAATGTATTTATTATAATCACCGGCATCATACCAACCTCGAGGCGATGAGATATTTGTACCTGCTGGTCTTTTTTCGCTTGCCGCCGAAGGATGGATGAGCACGCTATTATCCGGGTGCCCTTCGGCCCTATTCCATTTGCCCGCAAATTTCTCAGTCAATGGAGTTGAGGCCCGCATAAAGTAATAAGCCTTGATAACAGCATTGGCTACTTTTGCATGAACATCATTTTTTATCCAAAAAGAATAAGAAACAACACCATCAATATAGAGGCGGTATGCTCCAGGCTTTTTAAAATTACTAAAATCGGCTATGTAAGTTGTTTTTCCTGCAAATGAAGGTGTTGCAGATGCCTTAAGCGTACCGCTGAACACGATGTGCTTATTTAAATTTACGATAGAAAACTTCCCGACTCCGCTCCTATTTAAAATAATCGCCTTTTTAATTGCATTAGGATAAAAACCAAGTTGATTTAATCTTATAGGATTGGATACCGTATCTTTTGTTTGTGCCAAAGCCATTTGGAAAACGAATATTGCCAAAACAAACAAGAGCCATTTTCCCGGCACAATTTTCTTATTATTTAAATTTATAGGCATGGTATTAAACACATTTATAGGTTTTTCAAGTATTATAATGGTTGCATAAATATAGGTGTACGTTTTACAATAAGTATAATACTATTATGGCTAATTAGCTTAAAAACATAATACAAAAAAAACATATTGCCATGTAAAAAAACGATTTAAACCTATATAAAACTTTAAAATCAAGACTCAGAAAAAACGGGCAAAAAAAATGACCTACCGATACCGGCAGGTCATTTCCTATATTGTATTGGGGATTAACGCGGAATTTATAACGAAAATATTTTGTAAGCCAAGGAAAGGTTGAAAACACTTACACGTGTGTGCGAGTACTCAGGTGATCCGTAACCGATTTTATTTAACCCTCCTTCGTATCTCAAATCGACAGAAAAGTCTTTAATATCTACACCTGCACCTACTTGAATACCGTAGTTTGCATCTTTATAATTTAATTTTACGGCATTTCCAGCAGCAGCGCTATAATTCTGGTCTTTATTTACAGCGAAAGACAAAACAGGTCCTCCATAAAAACGGCCTCCAAAACCAAAAGCTCCAATCTTGGTACCTACTAACAATGGAAGATCTACACTGGTAAATTTAGCTTTGTTAACATTTCCCAAATCATCTTTAACGTCGATATTTTTTGATGTGAGATATAACTCTGGCTGAAAATTAAGGCCAAGTCCTCCTACCCTTGCCCATACCCCTGCAAGATATCCGGCTTTGTTACTATTATCATATCTTCCATTTGATGGAAAGCTTGAGAAGTTTAATCCCCCTTTTGCACCAAAAGAGAAGCTTGGTATTACCTGTGCCGACGCCATGCCTATAGTTACCAGGCAAATAGTTAATGTAAGTAAGATTGTTTTTTTCATTTTCAAAGGATTATGTTTATTAAGGTAAAATATATTAAAACGGGTTAGATGATGCTAAAGATGAACAATTTAGATACCTGATAAATTAGGAATATCCGGTTTATAAGGCTTGCTTTTAAATACAAGGCTTTATAAACCGGATATCATGAAATTAATCTGCGTTAAAAGTAGAACTTTTTTGTAAATACTACAGCTTAACAGTTCTTTTTTAAAGTGTTAATTTACCCTGGTAATAATCCAATATTTTATTATAGATGTAGCAATCATAACGGGCGTTAATAAGGTTGATTTTTGACCTGTCGAGGTTATTTTTGGCAAGTACAAAATCGTATGATGTTAAAACACCTGCGTTAAAGCGAATCTCGGCTATCCTGAATGATTCGCCGTAAGCTTTTACCTGGTCGGTAAGTACGCTATATCTTTCATAAGCCGAAGTCATGTTTAAATACGCCTGTTCAACATTTTGCTTTAAAACAATTTTGGTGTTGTTTTCTACATACCTGGCTTCCTGCAGGTTTATCTTAGCTAACGCAACTTTATTGCGGTTTTGAAAGTAATTTAAAATTGGGATATGTAAACTTAAACTAACCTGTGTATTATAATTGTTTTTAAACTGATCATAATAACCTATGTTTTGATTATTATAATTGGCTTGCCTGCTGTATACCGCTTGTTTAGTACCACCTGCACCATTTACAAATGCGCCTGTATTTACAGTAGTTGAATCAATAAAGGTTGCTTTTTGGGCCGCGCTTGAGTAATTGGTGAAAATACCACCACCCAAAGTAAGCGTAGGCAACAAGGCTCCCTGAGCAACCTTAACACCTTTTTCGGCACTTTTGCTCCTTAACTCTGCGGCCTTAATGTATGCCAGTTGTTGTAAGGCGGCATCATACACCATGTCTGATGATGCATCAGTTTTACTTGATACATCCTGAACGGTTAGTGGCTCCAATTTAAGGTTTTTGTTGTAAGGGATATTAAGCATTTGCATCAGGTTAAGCTTTGAAACTTCCAAAGCGTTTTTTGCCGATACAAGGTTTAGTTGATTATCGCCGTATGTACCTTTAAGGTCATACAAATCTGATGGTAACTTGTTAGCTCCCTCTTTTTCCAATATATTCAGGCGTTCAACCTGTTTTTTTGATACATCCAGCTGGTTAGATACCTGGTTCAATAATTCTGCATTGTCCAGCACCAACAGATAAGCGGTGATTACGTTGATGGTTACCTGATCTTTAGCCTGCTGAAAATCCATTTTGCCCGCCTGGAAGGAAAGCGATGTTTGTTTAATGTTATTTAAATTTTGGAAACCGCTAAATAAGGTAAGGTTACCATTTAAACTGTAGTTGCCATAAGTAAGGGATTGAGTGACATAGCTGTATGTATACGGGTTAAGGTTACGCCCGTTATTAATGCCATGATTAACGTCGCCACTAATGGAGGGAAGCAAATACTCTTTGGCTTGTTTATAACCAATATTAAGCCGTTCCATTTGCAGCTCGCTTTTCTTTACATCAAGATTGTTTTTTATGGCGATGTCAACACATTGCCTGATGGAAAGAATAGAATCTGTTTGTGCCTGTGCTTTTATTGCCTGCAGAGCTATCAAACTAAAAAATATAAATTTAAAATATCGCATTACTATATGATGATCAGAGTTGTTTTGAGGATTCTATTTTCCCGTCGAGCAGGTTAATGATACGGGTACCGTATTCGGCATTTTTTTCGGAGTGTGTTACCTGGATAATAGTTACTTTATCCTCCTTGTTCAGCTTCCGAAACAACTCCATAATGTCTTCGCCTTGTTTAGAGTTAAGGTTACCGGTTGGCTCATCGGCAAGTAAAAGCTTTGGTTTGGTAATTAATGCACGTGCTATACCCACCAGCTGTTGTTGCCCGCCCGATAATTGCGCCGGGAAAAGATCTTTTTTACCTACGATGTTGAAACGATCAAGTATATCAGCAACCATGGCTTTACGTTCGGCACTTTTGTAGTCCTGGTAAATTAGCGGTGTTTCGATGTTTTCATAAACAGTAAGTTCATCAATTAAATGGTAGGCCTGAAAAACAAAGCCGATATACTGCTTGTACAAAGCCGAGCGTTGTTTCTCCTTAAGCTGATGCACTGCATGGCCGGCAAAGTAATGAAAACCATCTGAAGGCTCATCAAGCATACCGATAACATTAAGTAAGGATGATTTACCCGAACCTGAAGGGCCCATTATCGAAATAAATTCGCCTTCATCAACCTCGAGGCTCAAGTCATTAAGCACATAATTTTTAAGTCCGCTTACCTGGTAGTATTTTGAAATATGCTGAAGTGATAACATGTTTAGTTAGTGAATTAGTAGATTGGTGAATTAGTGATTTGCATTTTAGTTAAAGCAATAATAGTGATCATTTTAATATTAAAGTATCAATAATATACCAAACTTTCAATACGTTGATTATTAACATATTATACAAAAACAGATAAGTAAAGACTGTTCGCTTACGTAACAGGGTGCGTACGTTTATGATACACCGGGGAATAGAATCAAGAAGTTAGAATCAAGATACAAGATAAGTAAGTTAGTAAAACAACACAGAAGTCGGGAGCATAATGCAGCCCGACTTCTATCTTGATTCTTGACTCTAACTTCTTAACTCTTTCCCCTATTCGCTCCTCAAACTTTTAACTGGGTTGCTCGTGGCTGCTCTGATGGCCTGGAAACTGATAGTGCCCAATGCTATCACGAGCGCCAGGATGCCGGCAATGGCAAATATCCACCAACTTTCGTCAATGCGATAGGCAAAACCTTTGAGCCAATAATAGTTCATAAAAATTCCTGCTAAAGGCGATGCCACCAGGAAGGATATGGCGACGAGTATAAGAAAGTCCTTAGATAGCAGGTTAACAATACCCGGCACTGTAGCCCCTAGTACCTTACGGATACCAATTTCACGGGTACGCTGTAGCGTACTGTATGATGCCAGGCCTAACAACCCAAGGCATGATATAAATATGGCCAGTACAGCAAAGTTTAAAAACAATTTACCAAAACGCTGCTCGGCGCGGTATTGCCTGTCAAAAAATTCATCTAAAAAGTAATAGCTAAATGGCCTGTTGGGGATAAAGGTTTTCCATTTACTTTCTATAGCTGCCAGCGTTGCAGGAGTGTTTTGCGAAGATATTTTCACCGAAATAAGACCCAGATTTTTCAATTCGATACGCATGCTCAAAGGTTTTATAACCTCCTGCAACGAGCGGAAGTGGAAATCCTTCATCACCCCTACTATCTTACCCTCGCGTCCCCATTGTTTAAAGCGCCTGCCAACTGCCTGCTGCGGCGAACTATAACCAAATAGCTTAACAGCGGCCTCGTTCAATAACATAGCCTGGGCTGTATCGGTTCCAAATCCTCTCGAAAATGCCCTGCCGGCTACCATTTTAATTTTAAACTGGTTCACATAATCCCAATCAACAAAGTACAGGTCGAGGTTGGCTATCTGGAGATCACCTTTTTTATTTTCAATCTCAGAATATGCACCCGGATTACCACCACCCGGCACACTTGATGAGTTTGCTGTTGATTTTACACTGGGTATTGTTGCAATAGCCTCCTTTAATGCATTACCTGCCGGGTCGCCATTGGTATCCAGGATCAGCATCTGATCTTTGGTAAAACCAAGGTCGCGGTTTTGCATGAAACTCATTTGCGTATATACGATGATAGTACCTATAATGAGTGCAATTGAAATGGTAAACTGTGCAATAACCAACGTTTTACGTAATGCATTGCCTTTAGTACCACTGCTAAACCTGCCCTTTAATACGGAAACCGGTAAAAAAGCCGATAATACCAAGGCCGGATACAATCCTGCAATTAAACCAATACCAACTGATGTGATAAATAATAGCGTTACATAATACCAATTTGAAAAAATACCAGCGCTTATAGTTTTGCCAGCCAATTGGTTAAATAAAGGCAGAAACAATACCGACAACACAATGGTAAGTAAAAAGGCAATCAGGCATAATACTACAGACTCGCCTATGAACTGGCTGGCCAGCTGCGACCGTTCGGCACCTACTACTTTACGAATACCCACTTCCTTTGCACGCTCAACAGAACGCGCTGTAGTAAGGTTTACAAAGTTAACACAGGCTATAAGCAATATAAAAATGGCCACAATACCAAATACATATACATTGGTTATACTGCCCGACTCCTGGCCATTTCGTTTGGAATACAGATACACCGTTTTCAATGGTTCTAACAGTAATTTAAAAAACATCTGCTGTTTCTTTTCTTCCGCACCATTCCTGCGCTCCAGGAAAGCCGGTAATTGGGCTTCAAGCGTTTTTGGATTTGTTCCCGGTTTCAAGAGCAAGTAGCTTGATGCGCCGAAATTGCCCCATTGATTATCGAGGCCCTTATTGAATTTTTGTGTAAGCGACACCATCGAGATCAGCATATCAGCTTTGATCTGCGAGTTTTCGGGTATATCCTTCATGATGCCGGTTACTTTGGCAGGGATCGCATCACCTGTGATCAATACGGTTTGCCCCATAGGATCCGTATTACCAAAATATTTTTTTGCGGCCGACTCTGAAAACACGATAGTAGCTATCTCAGATAGCGCTGTTTTAGGATCGCCTTTTACTAGCTTAAAATCAAAAACCTTAAAAAAAGTGGAATCGGCAAAAGCAGAGCGCTCTTCCTGGAATTTAACGTTTCCTTTTCGCACCAAAAAGCTACCGCCGCTTATGCGTACAAACGATTCAACAGCCGGGAAATCATTCTTGATATTGGGTGCAAAAGGCCAGGCTGTAACACCTGTATTAATGGTTTCTGTAGGCGTTTTAATATCGGTTACCAACCGGTATATCCTGTCGGCCTTGCTATGCATATTATCATAACTTAACTCAAAACCTACATACATAAAAATAAAAAAACAGGCCGTTATCCCTATGGATAAGCCTGTTATATTGATAATAGAAAACGCCTTGTGTTTCCACAGGTTACGCAAAGCGATCTTGAAATAGTTTTTTATCATGATATTAGTTCATTGGTTTGGTTGTTACACTGTAATTAGTCATTGCTACCTGCTAACTGAAAACTGCCAGCCGGCAACTCGCTATTCGCTCCTCAGGCTTTTTACCGGATTGGCAATCGCTGCCTTAATAGATTGAAAACTCACTGTTGCAAAAGCGATTATAACAGAAACGCCTCCAGCAAGAGCAAATACCCACCAATCGATATTAATGCGATAAGCAAAATCCTGGAGCCATTTATTCATTGCAAAAAAAGCTATCGGCCAGGCTATTATATTGGCTATAAACACCAGCTTAATAAAATGGCTGGAAAGCAGTAAAACAATGTTTTGAACAGATGCTCCTAACACTTTACGCACACCAATCTCTTTAATTCGTTTTTCGGCTGAGTATGATGCCAGGCCAAATAAGCCCAGGCATGATATAATAATGATGAGGCCAGCCAGGATGCTTACCACGTTACTAACCTGGTTATCTACCCGGTAAACTTCGGCAAAATGATCATCTAAAAATTGGTATTCGAATGGGATATCTGGAAACGTACTTGTCCATGTGGATTTAATAAAGGCAAGTGCTTCCTGGGTTCTGCCACCATTTATTTTGACAGACATGGTACTAAAACCCCACTCCTGCTGACTAAACATAAACATTGTTTCAATTTTATAATGAAGCGAATTGAAATTAAAGTCTTTGGCTATACCTGTTATTCTACCTAAAGAATCGTACCCAAAACGTTGACCAAGCAACGAGCTAACTGGCATGTTTTTATGATCCTTTAACAACTCCTTTGCTAAGGCCTCATTAATAATATATTCCCTACCGTTAGTTGTCTTTTGTTTAGAGAAGTTACTGCCCGCTACCATTTTCATCTTGTAGAAATTGACATAGTCATGGTCTACAATTAATTGAGTTGAGGTAAGGTCCCGCACCGGCGAGTCGTTCATCTTAAATCTTATCCCCGACTGATCTAAATGGCTACCCAATTGATCCTGTGACCCGGTAACACCCTGTATCAATGAATTGTTTAATAACTCATCTTTAATAAGTGCGTATTTTGCCGGTGTAACCAAGTTAAGCGGAACATTAACTACCTGTTCGCGGCTAAAACCTGGGTCCTTTTTTTGCATAAAGCGTAATTGCTTAATAACAAATATGGTAGCTATCATTAATACAATAGCACTGGTAAACTGCCCCACTACAAGGATATTGCGAAGCGATCCTTTGTTTTTGCCTGTTTCCACACTGCCTTTTAATACTTTAACCGGCTGAAAAGAAGAAAGAAATAATGCAGGATAAATACCAGAAATTAAACCAATAGAAACAGTTGCTATAAAAATAGATACTATAAGCCCCCAATTGTTTGTTAACGGTAAACTAATATCGCGCTGGCTTAAGGTGTTAATATAAGGCAATACGAGAGAAACAAATACAGTAGCAAAAACAAGCGCTATTAATGAAAGCAGCACGGTTTCGCCCAAAAACTGAATTGCCAATTGAAAGCGCTGGGCTCCAATTGATTTTCGCACCCCTACTTCTTTAGCACGTTCTGCCGACCGTGCCGTAGATAAATTAATAAAATTCACACAGGCGATAGTCAGCACAATTAGCGCTATCATAGCAAACAGATTGGTAAGCTTTTGATCAAACTTTTGATAATTTATATAATCCAGTCCTATATCCGCGGAGTTAGCATGAACATCTTTGAGTGATAGTAAAAACAATTCATAAAATTTCCAGCCATCTTTGTTCATGTACTTTTTTTGATAGGCTGGAAACTTTTTTTCGAGTGCTTTTACATTAGTGCCTGGCGCAAGTTCAAAATAAGTGTTTAACCAATTGCCTCCCCATGCATTAAACATCCATGGTTTCATGATGGTATTAAATGAAAACAATGCATCAAATTGAAGCTGGGAATTTTTTGGAATGTTGGCCAATATTCCGGTTACAGCATAGCTTGTAGTATCATCGCCATAATGGGTAATGGTTTTGCCCATGGGGTCTTCCTTACCAAATATTTTTTGTGCGGTTTCCTGTGTCAGCAAAACGCTGTGCGGTTTCAATAATGCTGTTTTCCTATCTCCTTTTATCAGCTTAAATTCAAACATATCCATGAAGGTAGAATCAACAAAAAACACCTGCGGCGAAAACATTTTCTTTTGCCCGTAAGTGATCTGAAACTTTTGCTGCCAGCGCACACGTGTAAAATTCTTCACTTCAGGAAATTCATTTTTAATCGACGGCCCCATCGGGAACATAGATAACGCGACTTTCTGAGAAGCGGTCATTCCCGGAAATTTCTGCACCTCGTTTAATCGGTAAATGTTTTTAGTATGCAGACTGTCAAAACTCTTTTCATAAAGAACAAAAAGCATAATAACTATGCAGGCGGCCATACCTATGGAGAGGCCGATGATGTTAATAGCCGAGAAAACCTTGTTCTTCCAGATATTTCTCCATGCTATTTTGAAATAGTTCTTTATCATTTTATTTTTTATTAATCAATTCGATATGCTGTCATAGCCATTTGTTCGTATCTATCATCAAGTACTTGTAGCCAGATTGAAAACTATTCACTCCTTAAACTTTTCACCGGATTTGCTATAGCCGCTTTAATAGCCTGGAAGCTTATGGTTATTAATGTAATCACGATTGCTACTATAGCCGATATTATAAACACGCCGGGGCCAACACTTATCCTGTATTCATACTTTTGTAGCCAGCCCTGCAAAAAGTATAAAGCAACGGGCGAGGCTATAATACAGCTGATGATCACCAGTAATACAAAGTCTTTCGATAGTAAAAACCAGAGCTGACTAACAGTAGCGCCCAATACCTTGCGCACGCCAATCTCTTTGGTACGTTGCTCTGCAATGTAAGCCGCTAACCCGAAAAGGCCGAGGCATGATATGAATATAGCCAGCAAGGCGAAAATGCCCGATAGCTTACCTACTAACACTTCCTGCCCGAATTTTCGATTATAATCGTCATCAACAAACCTGTAGGTGTAAGGGTAAGCGGGATTATATTTAGCAAAAATCCTATTAAGCTGATCAATCGCTTGGTGAGGATTGATGTTTGACGATAAGCGATAAATAAGGTTATCCTGTGGAACAGAACTATATAAAAACATAGTTGGATCGGCTTTGGCAAATGGCGAGAGCATGAGTGCGTCTTTTACAACACCAATGATCCTTAGCTGCCTTCCACCATACTTTATCACTTTACTAATAGGATCTTTTAAGCGCAGGCGTTTTATGGCTGCCTGGTTAAATACCACGTTTTGAGTATCAGAAGCTACATTACCATAATTCCGTCCTGATTGTATTTGCATGCCCAGGGTTTTAAAATAGTCGTCAGATACGGTTATGGCACCCATTTCAACAGTTTCAGCTCCCAATTTTCCGGGCCAATAGTCGATATTATTATGCAGCCAAATATCAGTTGCAGGGCTTGATGATTGTGTAATACTTTGTACTACGCCGCTTTGAAGCAGGTCGTTTTTAAGGGCATTGTAATTTTTCCCAAGGTCGGCATTTGAATAAGTAGTAAGCAAACGACTTATATTATAACCCGATTCCCTGTTTTTGGCAAATTGAATCTGCTTGTAAATCACCACCGTGCTGATGATTAAGGCTATAGAACAACTAAACTGCATTACCACCAAAATCTTCCTGGAATATGTTGCCGACCGGCCTACCTTTATAGTTCCCTTCAACACTTGTACCGGGTTAAATGATGAAAGGTAAAATGCCGGTCTGCTGCCTGCCAGGAGTGCAGTAAGCAAAACAAATCCCATCATGATCAGCCAAAACGAGGTACTTTTAAAAGGAATCCCGATGGTAGTACCTGTTAAGGCGTTAAACGGAGCTAATGCCAATTGTACAAACAACAATGAGCACAAAAATGCTATAAATGTAATTAAAGCCGACTCGGTAAGAAATTGAAATATCAGGTTACTCCGCTGAGAACCAATAGCCTTGCGGATACCTACTTCACGCGCACGTTTTTCTGAGCGGGCTGTTGTAAGGTTGATAAAGTTAACGCAGGCTATTAACAACACCAAAATGCCTATAATGCTGAAAATCCGTACATATTCAATAAAGCCGCCACTCGCAATACCATTTTTGTAATCGGCATATAAATGCCAGTCTTTTAATGGCTGCATGATCACCTCGGAGTTTTTGGCGTTGATGTTATCTTCGCCCTTCTCCATGTTTTTAATTTTAGGGGCGAGTTGGGCATAGGTGATACCAGGCTTTAGCTTTACAAATATGTTAAATCCATTGTTCCCAAAGCTATCATGGGCACCTTTCATATACGGATTAGTTTGTTCAAGCAAGCTAAAAGGAATAAGGTATTTAAATTGCAATGATGAGTTTAACGGAACATCATCAACCACACCTGTTACTTTTAAGTTAAAAGCATTGTCAACTTTTACTACCTTGTTTATTACGTTGATATCCCCAAATAAAGCAATTGCTGTAGCTTTTGTAAGCACTATGGAATAAGCATCCTTTAATGCTGAACCCGCATTTCCCTGTAGCATACGATAAGGAAAAACCTTTAAAAAATCGCTGCCAACCCGAGGGCCATCCAGGAAAAGTTTTTTATCACCTACCAATAACCCATGCGAGCCAATGCCATCTGTTGGTACAACATATTCAACCTCGGGATAGTTGGTTTTTAAGGCATCGGCCAATTTAAGTGAGGTTGAGCTGAACGTTAAAGTTTCGCCATTGCTGTTAAAGTTACGGCGCACCTGGTAGGCCTGCTCGTAACCGGGCAAAAACTTATCGTATGAGTATTCGTTGCTAACCCATAATGCTATCAGCAATGCCACAGCCATCCCGGCTGCCAACCCCAATATATTTATTGCGCTGTAAACCTTGCTGTTAACGATGTTTCGCCATGCGATTTTCAGATAATTCTTTATCATCTCATTTAATCATTTCGTTTCACTTCATCAATGCTTTAGGCTTTGGGCCTTTTGCTTTAAGCTTTCTATCCTACCTTTCGCCTTTAACCTTTTGCCTTTCGCCTTCTTCCTACTCGCTCCTCAAACTCTTAACCGGGTTAGCCAGCGATGCCATTACAGACCGGTAACCAACCGTTATGCTAGCGATAATAAATGTTAACAATATAGATTCAAGGAAAATAACCGGGCCAATGGTTATGCGGTATTGAAAATCTTTCAAATAATTATGCATGGCCCACCAGGCAAGCGGCGCAGCTATAACGAAAGCGATCAATAACAAAAAGGTAAACTCCTTTCCAAACAACCAAAGGATATTCTTTATTTCGGCACCAAGTACTTTGCGTACACCAATCTCTTTTGTTTTGCGCACGGCCATAAATGATACTAATCCATATAAACCCAAACAGCCTATAACAATGGCAATACCCGCAAAAGCTTCAATCAGCGTAAGCAAAATATTATCCATTTCATAAAACTTCTTAATGCTATCATCCAAAAACTGGTATGAGTAAAAATCTTCGGGGAAGGTTTGATTCCAGATTTTTTCGAAAGATGCCAGCGAGGCTTTGGCATTACGCATATTTATTTTGATAGCCACAGTTGAGTAGTTATTAAAATTGGGCATAATGCATATCGGCGAAATTTCGGTGTGGAAAGAATAATTATAAAAATCTTTAACCACTCCTACAATAGGTGCCTTGGTAGATTTACCGTTTATGGCCAGTACCTTACCAATAACATCCTGTGGTTTTAAATTTAGTTTTTTAACAAAGGTTTCATTTACCACAAACTCCCGTGTTGTATCTGCAGGGAAAAAATTACGACCTGCAACCAATTTTAAACCAAATGTCGACAGGTAATTTTCATCAGCTGTTTTGATATTTATGCCCCAGTGTTCATCTTCTGCACGATGATCATAGTTAACCCCTGTAGTATTATTTGATTGTGATGCCGGCGGACGAAAGCAATAAGAAACCTTTTCTACACCCTGAACTTCGTTCAGCCTGTTTTTCATGGTGCTTAATTTCACTTTATCGTTTGATGGAACAGGTAATAAAACAATTCCGTCTTTCTTGAAACCAAGATCGGCAGTTTGCGAATAGTGAAGTTGCGATACAATAATGATGGTACCAATAATTAAAACCTGCGAAATAGCGAACTGTGTTACCACCAAAACGCGGCGTAATGAAAAGCCCCCAATATGTTCTTGTGATAGCTTGCTTTTAAGCGCCATTATGGGTTGAAACCTGGCCAATACCAAACCCGGGTATGAACCGGAAAGGAAAACCACTGCGATACCTATTAAAATGATAAAAACAGATAGATCAGCGAGATTAAACTGCATCTCTGACTGGAACAGATGATTTATTGCAGGTAAAGCCACATAGGATATCCCCACAGCCAACACTACAGCTACTACTGTTATTAAAGCAGTTTCGGCAATAAATTGCCAAAAAAGCTGGTAAGGTAAGCTCCCCATTACCTTGCGGATGCCAACTTCTTTTGAGCGGTTAAGCGCTTGTGCTGTTGCCAGGTTTACAAAGTTTACGCATGCGGTAATAATCAAAAATATGCCTATAAAAAATAATGCCCATAAATACTTTTTATCCGCATAGCCATCAAGCTCGGCATTAAAGTGTATATCGTTAAGGGGCTGAAGTTTAAAGAACCACACTTTCAAGTCGCGGCCTGTGTAATGTTTTTTTACAATTTCCGCCAAAGCTTTCTCAGCCTGCGCTTTGGATACGCCCTTTTTTAGCTTTGTAAATGCCTCGCTGCCGCTATATACACCACCCCAATTTTCTTCCCGGCGCTTATCGGTGTACTCATTCATGTTACCATATGATAGATAGATCTGCTGCCTGCGGTCGGTATTGTTGGGCAGGTCCTTTAAAATGCCTGTAATGGTAAAGTTTACTTTATTATCCAGGCGGATCACCTTACCTATAGCATTATCACTCCCAAAGTATTTGTGTGCTATTTTTTCAGTAACTATCGCTTCGCCGGGGGCTACCAATACCGTTTTTTTGTCGCCTTTTAATAAAGGAAAATTCAATATATCAAAATACGGGGTTTCAGCAAAAGCCACGCCGTCCTCTTCCTGGAACTTTTTAACCTCGTTGCCTTTGGTTATGGTAATTAAAGGGTTATGAAAATTAATTACCCTTGCCGTTTTTTCGCCCAGTGTAAAATCACTCCTGAAGGTTTTTCCTAAGGGTTGCGGCACTCCGTTTGATTTGCCGACACCATCATCATGCCACTCGGTATACAAGCGAAAAACCCTGTCCTGATCTTTATGGAAAGTATCAAAGCTGAGGTGATAGGTTATCAGCGTAAAAATTAAAATACCGCAGGCAATACCCAGCGCCAGGCCAATAACACTGATGGCCGCGTAAGCTTTGTTACGCTTTAAATTTCTCCAGGCAATTTTTATATAGTTCTTTATCATAGTTGACGTTTAATTAGTAATTAGTTTATTGGTATTTTACTTTGCTCCTGTTAGTATTTTTTATTTCTTGACTCTTATTTCTTGACTCTTGATTCTCATTTCTCTTCCTTATTCACTCCTCAAACTCTTAACCGGGTTAGTCAACGCAGCCTTTATGGCCTGGAAACTAATAGTTATGAGGGTGATCATAATAGCCACCAATCCCGAAAGCATAAATACACCAGGACCGATGGTAATGCGATATTCATATTTCTGCAACCAGCCTTGTAAAAAATATAGCGCTACCGGCGATGCTATTACACAGCTGATGATGACAAGTAGAATAAAATCTTTTGATAATAGCAGCCAAACCTGGGCTATAGAAGCACCCAATACCTTGCGGATACCAATCTCTTTGGTGCGCTGCTCGGCTACATAGGCAGCCAAACCAAAAAGCCCCAGGCACGATATAAATATAGCTAAGCCGGCAAACACGCCCGCCAGTTTACCTACCAATACTTCAAGGTTAAATTTGTGGTTGTATTCATCATCAACAAACTGGTAAATAAATGGATAGGCCGGATTATAAGTGTCAAATATTTTATTGATCTTTTTTATGGCATCCTGGGTGTTTACATTTGGCGATAACCTGTACATGATGTTATTGCCGCCCCTCCCATGATTAAAAATTGCAGGCGCAACCGGTGTAAACGGCGATTCCATAAGGGCGTCTTTTACTACACCGATGATGCGTACAGGGCCTTTACTGCCATTCCACATCACAAGCTGGTTTATAGGATTTTTAAGGCCAATTCGTTTTACGGCAGCCTCGTTAAGAATAACGCTGGTTGTATCATCGCTCCATTTGGCAGAAAAATCATGACCTTCTTTTAAGGTCATACCCAGGGTTTTAAAATAGTTATCAGATACAGAAATGGCCCCCACGTTAACAGCTTCTTCATCGGCGGCCTTACCAGGCCATTTATCAAGCGACATGTGGCTGTAAATATTAGTAACAGGGCTTGATGCTGACGCTACACTTTCAATCACGCCGCTACTCATTAATTCGTTTTTAAGGGCTCCATAATTGGTCTCGAGGTCGCCGCTCATATCTGTCATCATCAGGCGTTCGGCGCTATATCCGGTTGGCCGGTTTTTGGCGTACTGAATTTGCTGATACACAATTACAGTGCTGATTATTAAAGTTATTGAGCAGCTAAACTGAAGCACAACCAGTACCTTGCGTGGTAATGATGCCGCTTTACCTATTTTGACACTGCCCTTTAAAACCTGTACAGGATTAAATGACGACAGGTAAAACGCCGGCCTGCTACCCGCTAATAAACCGGTTAACAGTACATACAATAACATACCGATCCAGAATAAAGGATTTGCAAAAGGTATGGCTATTGAGCTACCTATTACGGTATTAAATGAAGGCAAAGCCAGTTGCACAAAAACTATCGAAAATAAAAATGCGATAAAGGTGATCAGTATAGATTCGGCCAGGAACTGGATAATAAGATCTTTACGTTGTGAGCCGATAGCTTTACGTACACCTACCTCGCGCGCCCGTTTTTCTGACCGTGCTGTAGAAAGGTTCATGAAATTAATACAGGCAATCAGCAATACCAATATGCCAATAATGCAGAACATGCGTACATAATCAATAAAACCACCAACCGGTTTACCCATCTTAAAGTCGGAATATAGATGCCAGTCTTTCATTGCATGCAATATCACCTCCGGCTTTGCAGGTCGCATTTGCACACTGCGCTGGTAAACTATATTCTTTATTTTAGGAGCTATTTGTTCGGCGGTTACACCTTGCTGTAACTCTACGTACATGTTGAACGAGTTATTTGTCCAGGTAGTTCGGGCGTTCTTCATCCAGCCCTCTGTTTGCTCCTTAAAACTAAAAGGCGTCAAAAAACTAAACTGCCGGGTAGCATTTTTAGGAATATCTTTTATAACGCCGGTAACTTTCAGGTTTTGCTTATTATCCAAACGAATAAATTTATTGATGGGGTCGGCATTACCAAACAACGCTTTGGCAGTTGCTTCATCCAGGATAATAGAATAAGGATCTTTAAAAGCATCCTTAGCACTTCCCTTTACAAATGGATACTGAAATATCTTTAAAAAATCAGGATGTGCTGCCCCTCCACCAAGGTACAGTTTTTTGGTGCCCACCAGCAGATCATGATATTGCCAGCCAACCCAATCCGTTTCGGCAACATATTTAATGCCTGGCACTTCCTTACGCAGCACATCAGCAAGAGGAATAGCTAAAGCCGCTTGGGTATGCTCTTCGCGCTGAGTAGTAAAATGTAGCTGCACCTGGTATAACTGCTTATAATTGGGCAAAAACTTATCGTATGAAAACTCGTTGATCACCCATAGGCCTATAATAAGGGCCACAGCCATACCAGCTGCCAAACCCAGAATATTGATAGCGCTATAAACCTTATTGTTTAAAATATTACGCCAGGCTATTTTCAAATAATTCTTTATCATCTCATTTCACCGTTATTAGAGCTTTTGTTTTATTCTTCTCTCTTTATGCTTTCTGCCAACTGAAAACTGCCAACTGTCTACTCGCTTCTCAAACTTTTTACCGGGTTGCTTAACGCTGCTTTTATGGCCTGGAAACTTACTGTTGCCAAGGCTATCAGCATGGCCAATACTCCTGCAATGGCAAATACCCACCAATGCATAGTTATGCGGTACTGGTAATTTTGCAGCCATTTGGCAATAGCCCACCAGGCTACCGGAAACGCTATCAGGCATGAAATACCTACCAGCTTTAAAAAGTCTTTTGATAACAAAGCCGTTAAACCAACTACAGATGCACCCAGCACCTTGCGAATCCCTATTTCCTTTATCCTGCGCTCGGCGGTATAAGCGGCAAGACCAAATAAACCTAAACAGGAAATAACTATGGCAAGCGATGCAAAAACACCCGCCAGTTTACCGGTTAGGGTTTCGGTTATAAACAGCTGGTTAAAATCCTCATCAACAAATTTGTATTCAAAGGGATAGCCGGGATTGTTTTCTTTTAAAATATCTCCTGTTTTGGCTAACGCATCTTTAAGGTTTGCACCCGCCTTTAACCTGATACTTAAAACCCTTGTACCTTCAGGATGATTATACAACAACAGCGGGGCGCCCGATACATACATATCGTTGTACAAAAAATCTTTAATGATGCCGGTTATCGTAAGTGTTTTATTATTGCCTTCTCTTATTATCCCTCCTAAGTGGCCCTCTTTTCCCATTTGCCTGGCAAATGCTTCATTGATGATCACATTATTACTATCAAGTTTTGGATTGGTATAAAAATCACGGCCTGCTGTTAGCTTCATATTCATGGTTTTCACAAATTGCGAGCCGACATTTTCCCACGTGATCAATGGATTTTTTGACGCATCCTTGCCTTTCCATGAATAGTTATCCGTATTATTCCAGATCTGCACTACGGGGTATTCACTCAGAGAGGCTTCCTCAACTAACCCGGATTGTTTTAAATCATTGTATATCCCCGCAAAATGATCAATTAATTTGCCTTGTGCGTTAATATAGATCAGGTTACTTTTATTATAGCCAAGCTCCCTGTTTTTTACATGCTGAATTTGCTGGTAAATCATCACCGTTCCTATAATGAGTATAATAGAAACAGAAAACTGGGTAATAACCAGGCCTTGCCTGATGAAACCGGCACCAGCACCAGATTTTAGTTGGATGCCCTTTAAAACAGTTATCGGTTTAAATGATGATAGATAAAACGCGGGATAACTGCCGGCCAGCAGACCGGTAACAGCCCCTGTTGTAACGAGGTAAATTAAATGTGGTGGCTCAAAAATATGGATAGCGAGTTCCTTTTGTACCAGGTTATTAAATAGTGGTAACGTAACATAGATAAAGCCAACCGCTACAATCACGGCTATGAATGCCATGATAACAGCCTCGCCTATAAACCGGCCTATCAGCTTACCCTTACCCGCCCCCATTACTTTACGCACGCCGACCTCTTTAGCACGTTTCTCCGACTGAGCGGTAGACAGGTTCATGAAGTTGATGCAAGCGATAATTAAAATGATAAAAGCTATGGCTGCAAAAAGACGCACATATTCAATACGACCGCCATCCATTTTACCATTGGTGAAATTATCATACAGGTTCCAGTCGTTCATGGCAAAAAGAAACGAAGGGGTTTTATTTTCCTTTTTTTTGGTGCCGAGATAAGTGGATAGCTTTTTGTTAACCGCATTAATATCTGCCGATGGTTCCAACTCCACATAGGTGCGGGCCCAGTTGGCGCCCCAATCCTGCATCCAGGGCATTTTATGGTCGATATTTGTTAAAGGAACCAGCCAATGAAATTGCAGGGTGGAGTTTTTGGGCAGATCCTTAAATACCCCTGTTACTGTAAAATCCTGTTCATTGTTCATTCGGAGGGTTTTTCCTACAGGATCTGTATTACCGAAAAACTTTTTAGCCATGGTTTCGCTAACCACAACCGAATGTATTTGTTGCAGTGCATTTTCGCTTTTTCCATATATAAAAGGTAAAGTGAGCATTGGTAATATTTCCGCATCGGCATAACTACCGGGCTCATTAATTGCCTTATCGCCAAGTGAAAATAACTGATTATCACTTCCTGCTGTACGAGCCGCGTTTTTTATACCGGGGATATCTGCCTTTAAAGCCTTGGCCATAGGACCCGGTGTAGCGCGAAAGGTAGATATTTTGCCATTATAGGTCTGGTTTTCAAATATGGTATACAGGTTGTTTCGCTTCTCAAAATTATGATTAAAAGTCAGTTCATCCTGCACCCACAAAAATATCATAGACGCGCAAGCAATGCCTATAGCTAAACCAGCAATATTTATACTTGAATAGGCCTTGTGCCGCACAATATTTCGCCAGGCAATTTTGATATAATTTTTGACCATATTATCTGCAGATTTTGACACATAGTTTAAAACATATACCAAAACAGCAAGCATCTAATAATCAATATATTAACATAAGTTAACAATGCAAATGTGTGCGTAAGTGTAACAGTGAGTGTACGGTAATGATACAACCGTGAAAGGTGAAAGGTGAAAGGTGAAAGGTGAAAGGTGAAAGGTGAAAGGTGAAAGGTGAAAGGTGAAAGGTGAAAGGTGAAAGGTGAAAGGTGAAAGGTGAAAGGTGAAAGGTGAAAGGTGAAAGGTGAAAGGTGAAAGGTGAAAGGTGAAAGGTGAAAGGTGAAAGGTGAAAGGTGAAAGG
>NZ_JBFUCX010000026.1:0-40140 GCF_056405015.1 Mucilaginibacter sp. P2_A4
ATGTCCCTTTCACCTTTCACCTTTCACCTTTCACCTTTCACCTTTCACCTTTCACCTTTCACCTTTCACCTTTCACCTTTCACCTTTCACCTTTCACCTTTCACCTTTCACCTTTCACCTTTCACCTAACTTCCACTATCTTTGTTCCTGTGAGCGAGAAAACCATACTTAAATTACAGCTGCCAACGGATCCGCTTTGGGTTAAAAATGTGGTAGAAAGCAATATTGAAGAACTTTTAACAGATCATGCCTATTGTGAGCAAAAGGCGGCCACCAATGGTATCACGCTGATTGTTCAAAACCCTAATTTGTCTGATCTGGTGCAGGAGATGATTGCTTTGGTGCAGGAAGAAATGGACCACTTTAAACGGGTACATGAAATTATTGTAGCCCGTGGTTTTGTATTAGGCAAAGAGCGCAAGGATAATTATGTGAACGAATTGCGTAAGTTTATCATCATCGGTGGCGGCCGCGAAGCGCAGCTGATTGATCGCTTATTGTTTTCGGCCATGATAGAGGCCCGCAGTTGCGAGCGCTTTAAGGTACTGTCAGAAAACATAAATGATAGCGAGCTATCGGCATTTTACCACGAACTGATGATCAGTGAGGCCACACACTATTCTATGTTTATTCGCCTGGCTAAAAAATACGCGGTGGAGATAGATGTTGACAAACGCTGGAAAGAGTTCCTGGAATATGAAGCCGGTGTGATACAAAACTACGGCAAAAGCGAAACCATACACGGGTAATTCGTCTATACAAATAGCCTGATTATCGATACTTTTATTATTGCAGATACTTAAACTTTTACTTTGTATATGTCGCGATTTAGGGCTTTCTCGATAGTAATACATATTGCGGGATGGCTGTTGTTTATGGCCCTGCCACTAGTATTTTTAAATGGCAGGGGGCATGATAATACAACCTGGTTATTATTAACGCAACCCTATTACTGGTTGTTCTGCCTTACGTATATCTTTCTTTTTTACATTAATGCCAACCTGTTTATCCCAAAGCTTTTTTTAAAGAAAAAGTATTTGACTTACAGCATCATAATCCTGGTGTTATTAACCTGCATTTTTTATTTAAAGCCATTTGACAGGTTACTTCGCAGCAACGAAGGCCACCTGCAAGCAAAAGAGCAGCAATCATTACGGCCGCCTTTAAGCCAAAACGGTCCTGATGGGCCTCCTCGCCCATTCAAACCACGTCACCACCACGGGCCTCCTTTGGATATTGCCAGCCTGTTTATTTTCCTGATGATTGTGGCCATAAGCACAGCTATTAAAACCATACAGCAGTTGCAGCTTACAGAGCAACGAATTATCCGTGCCGAAGCCGACAAAACAACGGCCGAGCTTTCATCTTTAAAAGCGCAGATTAACCCGCACTTTTTGTTTAACACACTCAATAACATCTATACCCTTATTGTTACCCAGGATGACAATGCGGCGGAGAGCGTGATGAAGTTATCCAACATTATGCGTTACGTAACCGAGGATGTGACGACGGATTTTGTGCCCCTGCAAAGCGAACTCGATTGCATTAACGATTATATTGAATTACAACGATTACGCATGGGTAAAAATACAGAAGTGCATTTTTCATTACATGGTAATACAACCGGTAAAAAAATAGCACCGCTGGTATTAATGACCTTTGTAGAAAACGTGTTTAAATATGGTATCAGCAATCACGAAAAATCGGTTATCAACATTAAGGTAGATACAAATGATAAACATATTGCTTTATTTTGTAAAAACCGGATCTTTAACAACCGCGACGAAAACCAAAGTACGGGCATAGGCATCAAAAACACCAAACAACGGTTGGCCCATTTATACCCCGGCAAGCATTTATTAAACATAAGCAACCAGGATGGTTATTATACCGTTCGGCTTAGCTTACAAACTTAAAACCCATGGTGTTAAAATGCATTGCAATTGATGATGAGCCCCTGGCGCTAAAATTAATCAGCGGGTATGTATCCCGTTTTCCGTCGTTACAGCTTATCCAAACGTTTGATGATGCCATATCTGGTGCAGAGTTTTTGAAAACCAAACCCGTAGATTTGCTCTTTATTGATATCAACATGCCCGATATTACGGGGATAGACCTCGTTCGCTCTCTTGCAGTAAAGCCGATAGTGATCTTCACCACCGCCTACAAAAACTTCGCTTACGAAGGCTTTGAGCTGGAAGCGCTTGATTACATCCTGAAGCCTATTGATTTTAAACGCTTTGAAAAGGCAGTTGAAAAAGCCATCGATTACTATCGGTACAAAAACCAACCCGCAACAGAACAAGCCGAAGAAAGCCTGTACGTGTACTCGGAATACCGGATGGTAAAAATCGAACTGAGTGCTATTGAGTATATTGAAAGCATGGAGGATTATATCAAGATCCATTTAACCAATGCCAAAACGGTGCTTACCCTTATGCCCCTAAAAAAGGTACTGGAGAAATTACCTGCCGATAAATTTCAGCGCATCCACCGCAGTTATATTGTGCCTGTTAACAAAATCCGCTCTATCCAAAACCGCAAGGTTAAACTCAGCGATATTGAACTGCCGGTAAGCGAAAGCTACCTGGATATTGTTCGTAACTGGATGAAATCCAGGTAAAAAGCCATCTGATCGGCACAGTTCATCTATTTGCCCGCACCTTTCCTGTTATGTATTATTTCGTTGTAAATTTACTTTAGTAAACAAACCAACTATTACCTAATTAAAACCAACCTAACGGATATGAAAAAAGGAATGGGTTACTTAAGCGCAGTGCTGGTGGTATTCGCTACTGCGTTTACCATTGTCAGTCCCGGCGATGGAACATGGCAATTGCTCACAACAACCAATAAAGCCGAAGCACGCAGCGAATGCGGCTTTGCCGCTGTAAAAGGCAAACTTTATTTATTGGGCGGCGATGCCCCGGCCATGCCGGTTGAGGTTTTGAACCTGGCCACAAAAAACTGGTCAAAAAAAGCAGTTGCCCCGGTGATAATGCATCATTTTGAGCCGGTTGTTTATGGCGATAAAATTTATGTACTGGATGCATTTGCTGATAGAAACTATCCCAAACAGGAAGCCTTGGCCAATGTTTACAGCTATAATACCCAAAATGATACCTGGGAGAAAGGCGGAGAGATCCCTGCCGATAGAAGACGGGGCGGCGCAGGCGCTGCAGCATACAACGGCAAACTATATTTAGTGAACGGCATTTTGCATGGCCACACCAGCGGCACCACCAATATGTTTGATGAGTATGATCCCGCAACGCAAAAATGGACTAAACTCCCCGATGCCCCACATATTCGCGACCACTCTACCGCCACAGTGGTTAACGGAAAACTATATGCAGTAGGTGGCCGCAACACCAGTTTGCACGACCCCAACAATTTCATGTCGTTTTTTGATAAAACGGTATTGGAGGTAGATTGCTACGATTTTAAGACCGGCAAATGGACAACTCTCGATGCTAAACTCCCCTTGGGTACCGGTGGCGGCACCCTTGTAAACCTTAATAATAACCTATACTACATAGGCGGCGAACGCGCCACTGCCACTTCACCAAACGGCCCGCAAAAGGAAACCTACTACCTTAATTTGGCAAAGCCAGATCAATGGATTCAAACCGGGAGCCTTAACCTGGGTCGTAACGGAACCTGTGCGGCTGTGATTAATAATAAAATTTACCTGGCAGGCGGCTCAGGCGGAGGCCCGGGCGGTCCCCCGCCTGCAAGTGGCGCCAGGCCCGCTCCACCAAAAAGCCCGCCGGGTGGTAGTCAGCGGGGTGAAATAGCGGTGGAGATATTCTCCATCAAATAGCATAAGCTATAAGCAAGGGGATGGTTTATCTATACATTGTGCCGGTTCACCGATACATCGTTGATTAAACAGGCGGCTGGCCGCATCTTTACATCGTTAACCCGGTGGCGTTGCAGGGCAAAGCCGGGTTACAATCCCCCTTTTTTCATAAAGGTTTCGATAAGGCGCCGGGTGTTTTAAATACACAGGCGCCTTTTTTTATAACGCATCACTTCTTTGTAATTAATTTAACCTTTAGGGTGTTAAGGGGCTAAATTATTTTAATTTTGCAGCCATAAGCGTTATGGGTAAAAAAGGTGTTTTATTAATTAATTTAGGTACCCCAAACAGTGCTTCAACAGCCGATGTGCGTACCTACCTGAATGAGTTTTTGATGGATCCGCGGGTTATTGATATCAACCCGGTATTACGTACCCTGTTGGTTCGCGGTATAATTGTTCCTTTCAGGGCGCCGAAGTCGGCCAAATTGTACCGGAAGATCTGGAGCGATACTACCGGTTCGCCGTTAATGCACTATAGTATTTTACAACAGGAAGCATTAACAGCGCGCCTTGGTGATGAATATATAGTTGAGCTGGCCATGCGCTACCAAAACCCCAGCATTGAATCGGCCCTGCAACGGTTGAAAGATGCTTTGGTTGATGATATCCAGGTAATAGCCCTTTTCCCGCAATATGCATCGGCCAGCACCGGCTCGGTATATGACAAGGTGATGGAACTGCTGATGGAATGGCCTACCAAACCAACCATATCCTTTGTTAATTCATTTCATGATAATGAATTGATGATCGCTACGTTTGCCGAAAACGGGCGCAAATATGATCCCGAAAAATTCGATCATATTTTGTTCAGCTTTCACGGCTTACCACAAAGGCAATTGATTAAAGCCGATCATACGCATCAACACTGCCTGAAGGTTAATGATTGCTGCCAAACCCTTACCGATGCCAATAAGTTTTGCTACTCGGCCCAATCGCACCATACCGCGCAGCTGATTGCCCAAAAGCTCAATATCCCCAAAGAAAAATATACCATCTGTTTCCAATCGCGCCTGGGTAACGACCCATGGGTACAGCCCTACACCAGCGAAATTGTAGCCAAATTGGCCAAAGAAGGTAAAAAAAGCCTCCTGGTATTTTGCCCAGCCTTTGTGGCCGACTGCCTGGAAACAGTATACGAAGTAACCACCGAATACGGCGACGAATTTAAAGCCCTCGGCGGCGAAAGAGTCCAGCTTGTTGAAAGTTTGAATGATGCACCAATGTGGATAGATGCGCTGGAGAAAATGGTTAGGGATAACCATATATCGGGGTAAATTACCCTTCCGATACCACATTTTAACCACGTCATTGCGAGGTACGAAGCAATCTCCATGCTGTACAGAGCAACTATACAAATCCACCACGTCATTGCAATCCCCGACTATACAGAGCGGCTAATTGGGGTTCTAACGTTATGTGGTCGTAAACGACAGCATCGTCCCGCTCATGGCCGCGGGAGGGCCTAGTTCCTTTTGTCTTGATACAAAAGGAACCAAAAAATCAAGTCAGCCGGGATGCATCTTTGCGCTCAAGGCCTTTACCCTGCAAAACGGGCAGAACCACGGGTGGCGAATTTTGCCCGCTCTCACACCCCCTTTCCGCAAAATTAGCTAATTCCCTCTGCCTGCACACAACCCAACATCGTTCTACCCGTTTTCGCCCGAAGCTGCCCTGCTGACAATTGGGGGGAAACGAGAGCTTTTGATTTCTAACCAATAACAAATAAAAACCCGTGTCATTGCGAGCGCAGCGCGGCAATCGCGAACTTTGCATAACTCACGTTTTAAACGTAGGTCTTGGGCGTAAGCTTTTGAGCGATGGCAGACCTGTACTTCACGATATCGTTAATAAAATCACAAGTCCTGTAATCTCTGACAGACATATAGGAATCGCGCCAAAAGCAAAGGAGACTAAATTATGTCAATTCATTAGTTGCCTCATTTAAAACACTCTGATCAATTGAGGGATTAGTAGATGCCATAACAGCAAGTTCCACCAAGATAGAACTTTCAAACGGGTCTGGAACTACGAACCATAACGGATAAGCGCCTTGACCAGGATATCCCCGTTCATTCGAGTTGCCATTCCAACGCATTCCCAAACAGTAATCGCCTCTGAATTTTCCAAAAATAACTGAGTACCCCCAGCTGGTGTCGTCTAAAATTATTTTAATATCCGCCCATGCACCGGGCTTTACAAGACTTGGATCCATTTTTATTTTAACAATTAAATATAACGTTTAAATATTTTTTGTTCAAAAGGCGTCAGCCCCTTAGTCAGACTGGGATTACTACTAAACTTATACCTTATCTGCTGAAGTGTCGAACAATCTTTAAAAAGTTCACTAATTTTCTTGATGATGTCATTAGGAAGGCCGGCTTCTTTTAAAGCTATCTCGTGTTCTTCAGACTGACCAAATTCTAAACGAGTGATAAGATAAGTAAAATTGACAGCCTTGCTCTCTGGGTTTCTTTCCTGCGCAACAAAATTAAATATATTTTCAAAAGTCGTTAAGTACTTGGGCAAAGCAAATTCAAAATACTCACTGATCAAACCAAATGCGTTGCGCACGCGGGTATCGATGTTACCAGATTGGAAATTTGTTACCAATTCTTTAAAAGAAGGATTGATAAAAACGTAATACTTCGTGAGGCGTTTTAAATTAGCGATTGTATAACTTCGATTTTCCCTATGGTGATTATTAAAGAGATGCTGAAAGCATAAATCCAGTATCCTATCTAATTGCTCTCCAGTAGGCATTATTGAATTAAATTGGAGCTCTTCTAAATAGATATCTGCTCTAAGCGCGTCAATTAAACTAAGTTGTTGATGAACATTTACAAATTTGTTTGATCTTATCAGTTCAAACGGTACATTTTTACTTTTTAATAGGTTTTCGGTAGCATTCCTTGTTTCTAAATTAGTTTCCAACAGGTCTTCTCGGTCAATCTGGAGGGTATCCTCAGCGTCAAGAACTGCCTGGTCATAAAAACTAAATTCAATAGTTCCTTTATTTTGATCATGCTGCAACGGAACCATTGAAAATATATTACCAATAAAATGGCTTAGAAACCTTCCAGCCCTGCCTTTAATGTTTTTTACATCAAACCCGCTCAATTAATTTGGTCCTTTGAATTGATCAAAAATGATAACATTTTTTGCTGTTGTATTAACTCCTTCAACAATGGTCGATGTACAAACAATTGCGTCTAATTTTCCTGAATTAAATAGATCGATGATTTCTGTTTGAATATATTTAGGTAGTGAACCATGATGAAATGCGATCCCTGCCTTAAGGCAGTTTACTAATGACCACTCTTTAGATACATTATCCGATATATAATCTATAAGTTCTGTACTTAAAACTCTTTTACCATGACCAATTAAATATTTAGCGGTTTGCTCTGTAGAATATTTTTGTCTCCCATGATAGATAATTGACTGCCCTTCAGCTGCTTTGAATATGTTACGTAAATTTGACCGGGCATTTTTCAATTTTTTAATTTCCTTACCATTCACCTTATAATGAGCGTTTTCAGCAACTTGGTGAATATCAAAATTATCCTTTTGAACAATTTCCGAGTCAAATGATTTAAATTCTGAGTTAGTTTTTTTTATAAAGTTGAGACTAAAACCAGAAAAATATGGTCCGATCAAATAGAAATGAATTCTTGGAAGCCGCGACAATCGATATAAACAGTTAGTAAATACCTTCCCTCGATCATCTTTATCTTGAACCTTGTAAATTTCGTCCATAGTAAAAAAATCAAAGTTCAAATAATTATGACGATCTAATAATACATCTGTCTTTTCTGGCGTAAGGATAAAAATATTAAATTCTGAATCGAATTTAAGCTCTTTATTCCCAAGAGAATTATAAATTTTATATTTGTTTATAATCGCCAGATTACTTTTTAGTTTTCCATAGGTTTCATTTAGAAGTGCAATTGTCGGTAGTACTATAAGGATGTTTTTATAGTCATTATGAATGACGAGTTCTTGCACTATCCTCGACTTTCCAAATGAGGTAGGTGCGCTTACTATTACCCTTCTGAATGTCTGAAACAAATCGAATAATTTTTTTTGGTCCCGAGTGAGTACTGTATTTGATTTCTCCAAAGTGTATAGCTCCTGGCTGACCAGATCATAATCAGAAATCATTTCATCGACATTATCAAAATCAGTCATATCCTTATATAGAAATACCCGGGACTGTATAATACAATCGATCAACAATTGCCTAATCAAGCTATCAGTAACCTTTTTATCGCCTACATGACAAATGACCGATAACGCTAAATTGTAATCTGTGTCATTTGAAGCATTACTTAATAAGAAGGAATGTGTTCTTTCTAATAACTCCTTATATTCATTGATAGAAAGTTGGCTATTCCCTCTAAGATTAGCCAAGAGGTTTTCTATTTTAATCCGATTAGTTTGTTGTGCGTATATCATTTGAATGCGGATTCTATTTTTTCAAGTTGCTCCTTAATTTCTCTTACCGCCTGAAGTGGGACTAGAATAAAGTGCAACTCAACATTGTTTTTAATAGTAATGCTCTTACCATCGATCTGCCTATATCTTCCCTCCAATTCGGTGGAAAGCTCTGCTGTGAACGCCTCACAGACATCCTTGTGATTCCCTACAATTTTAGTATCAAAAGTCAGTAAGATTGGAATTTTAAATTTCATCTTGTCCAATGAAATTCCTGAGTTAAGGTATTCCTCAAGCATCTGTCGTTCATCTTCTTGAATTTCGGTGTTATTCGATTCCAAGATGGTCAGTTCATCTTTTAGAGCTCGATCAGACATGTGATCATTGATTGATTCAATTGCCTTGAATATGGCGCTATTAAAGTCCTGATGAAACTTAGCCTCGCCTAGCCATAAGCAGATATCCCCATTATCAATACTGAAATGGGCACAGTCATAGCCTTTTATTTCATCCTTAAGGGAGGATCGAAGTCTTACTTTTGTTATTACTTTTCGAGCAGGATAAAAAACCTCCAATATCAGGAAGAGCAATAATTCACCATAATCGCCTTTTTTTTCCTTCGGCCTGTCAGAAATACGTTTCCAAGCCCGTGTCTGCAATTTTGCAAGCGTTTCTGCATTTATTTGAGCAAGCTCTTGGGGGGTTAAAGCAAAATGCAAAACTGTATCTCTAATGATTTTCACGAGGTCAGATTGCCTATAAATGCCGCTTTCATATGTGAGATGATAAGAGTCTTTCAGAAACCTATTATGAGTCGTCGTTAATGTGATACCCATAAAAAGATGTTTTGCTCTATTGATTATATTCTTCATAATTTGATACTGGAAATGAAGTAATCAAATTGAATTATAAACTCCGAAAACAGCGATGGCTTGTGTTTGCGATAACACTGATAGAATCCACTAATTGTAGACATGTTTCATAATATGTAATAAGGTTAGTATTTTACTAATGTAATATTAATTTATTGTAAAAATTAAACATTATTACCCGCCTCCTACGGCAAGCCCCCCGCTACCGCAAGCGTTTTCGCTGCCGCAAGGGTCTTCCCTGTGGCACGCTGTACAGAGACACCTCACAGAGCGACCATACAGAGCCTCTATATTTTTACACATGCTTGGTATAAAATATGCAAACACCGATGTATTAATTTAACCGGGCTTTTGTATTTTTAACGTGTGAGCCGCAATTATAAGTTTAAAGATCCTGAGGGATTATATTTCGTAAGTTTTTCTACCGTATTCTGGATTGATGCTTTTGTGAGGCTGCATTACTTTGATTGCCTGGTTAAAAATCTAAACTTTTGCTTCGAGCATAAGGGCATGGAAATTTACGCATGGTGTATAATGCCAAGTCATGTACATTTGATTTTTAAATCAACTATTCAAAAACCCGAGGAACTGATAAGGGATTTTAAGTCCCTTACATCAAAAAGAATGATAGCATTGATAAAAGAAAACCCGCAGGAAAGCAGGCAAGAGTGGTTATTGAATTCTTTCAAAAAAGCAGGACAGGCAAATGGCAATAATATTAATAACCAGTTTTGGCAGCAGCATAATAAACCTATTGAATTATGGAGTGCCGCGGTTATTGATCAAAAGATAGACTATACACACAACAACCCTGTTGTATCTGGCTTTGTAGAAAATGATTACGAATATTTACATAGCAGTGCCAGGGATTATGCAGGAATCAAGGGACTGGTTAATGTTATAATTACATAATCAACTATCCTAAAGGCATAGCGCAGACCTTGCAAGTGGACCACAAGGGAAGACCCTTGCGGTAGCTGCCTGGAACCGATCTATACCCGCGTCATTGCGAAGCACGAAGCACTGACGATTCATTTTAAACAACTTCTTGGGTAAAGGAGCTTGTCCCGAAACACCTAAATAGTTCGCGATTGCTTCGTACCTCGCAATAACATGGTTATTCAGGTTCTAAAACCAACGTATCATCTGCACATCTGGAATCTGCCCATCTACTTCAGTCCTTCAATCTCTTTTAAACTCTTCGGTAAATACTTGCCCAGCAGGTGACTGCCGGTATCGGTTATTAAAAAGTTGTCTTCCACGCGGATGCCGCCAAAATCGCGGTAGGTGTTCAGTACATCGTAGTTGATAAATTCGGTATATTTCTTTTCGGCTTGCCAGCGGTCTATCAGCTCGGGGATGATGTAGATGCCGGGTTCAATAGTAAGCACGTAGCCTGCTTCCAGTTCGCGGCCAAGTCGCAGCGATTTAAGGCCGAACACGGTTTCTTTTTTTAGGGTATCGGTATAGCCAACATAGGATTCGCCCAGGTCTTCCATATCATGTGTATCCATGCCCAGCATGTGGCCCAGACCGCATTGAAAAAACATGGTATGCGCACCGGCGGCAACGGCCTCTTCCGCATCGCCTTTCATGATGCCGGCCTGCGCCAGGCCTTCAACCAGTTTCTGGCAGGCTGCAAGGTGTATATCTTTGTAGCGTACTCCAGGCTTTAGCATACTAATGGCATGATCCATGGAGTTTAACACCACCTCATACAACTCACTTTGCCTGCTGGTAAATTTGCTGCCAACGGGAACCGTGCGGGTTAAATCGCCACCATAATGCATTGGGTTTTCGGCGCCAATATCACATAACAACATTTGGCCATCCTGTAGGGTATGGTTATAATCATGTGTATGCAGGGTTTGCCCGTGCGGGGTGATAATGGCGGGATAGCCCAAATGCGAGTTAGCTGCGATTGCAACCTCGTTGGCTTTGGCAACCAGCTCATAGCCCTTAATGCCGGGGCGAGTATTTTTAATAACAGCCAGCTGCATATCCACACTAATGGATACTGCCTTTTCCATTTCGGCAACCTCGAGCGGAGTTTTGATCACGCGTTGGGCAATTACCGCTTTTATGAGTTTTACAGAAACATGGTCGGCCACATCCTGTAAACTGGTGTTAAGCCAGGCGGCCAGTTTAATTTTATTTTCGGGGCGGTATGGTGGTAAAATGTGCACCCTCCTGCCCGATGTTTGCGCTTTGTGAATGTAGCGCGTTACCTCATCGTAAGGTTTAGTTTGGGATACGCCAACCAAGGCGGCCATTTCGCTCACGGTAGGCAGTACGCCTGTCCAGATGATGTCATCAATGCTCAGCTCGTTGCCGAAAATGACTTCTTCGCCGGTATCGGTATCAATAATGGCGGCCACTGCTGCCACATCCAATCCAAAGTAATACAGAAAACTGCTATCCTGCCTAAAGGGATATTGGTTATCCCGGTAGTTCATGCTGCTTTCCTCGTTGCCCAGGAGCAGGATAAGGCCGTCGTTGGCCATGGTATGTTTTAGTACTTGCCTTCTATCGGCATAAACCTGCTTATCGAATAGTTGAAGATTCATGGTGCAAATATAAGCCCCCCGACCTGCCCAAGGGGGAATTTTAATTGTAATTTTTTAAAAAGCCCGGTCGCTTTTTAAAACGATGAAAACCTGTAATTTTTTTGAATATTTTCTTCAAATAACGGGCGATTTTTTATCTATTATTTTCCCTTTATTAGTATAAAATGGCTGTTTTTTTGTTCAAAAAACGACTTTTAAGAAGTTTGAGGAAAATCATCAGCAATCCAGTCGCTCACAATTTTGGCCGAGAGTAAACAAAGTGGGATCCCGCCGCCGGGGTTTACACTGCCTCCGCAGAAGTACAGGTTTTTAATTTTGGACGACCGGTTGGCATGCCGCAAAAAAGCCGCGAACTGATTGTTAGAGCTGGTACCGTAAAGTGAGCCCTGGTATGATGATGTTCTACGCTCGATACTCCGCGGATCAAGGATACTTTCTGATACAATAAGCTCGCCGATATCATCTCCCAAAATACGGGTAAGCTTCTTCAGGATGTTTTCGCGGGCGGTGGCTATCAGGCTGTCCCAATCCTGCCCGGTATTGGCGGGTACATTAATCATGGTGAACCAGTTTTCGCAGCCTTCTGGAGCATCATCCGGTTTATATTTTGAACTGATATTGAGGTAGATGGTGGGATCATAAAAAATATCCTTATCTATCCAAATATGATCAAACTCAGCCTTGTAATCAATACTGAAAAATATATTATGCAGTTCGAGCTCCGGAAACTGTTTACTAATGCCCCAGTAAAATATCAATGCCGAGCTGCTCCGTTCCTGGCTCAACACCTTTTTGGGGAACAAATGCTCATGTCCTTCTAATAGCTTATGGTAGGTAAACCAAACATCCATGTTAGATACCACCAGGTCGCCACTTACTATGCCGCCATTAACGTTTAGGCCAATCAGCTTTTTATTATTTACAATTATCTGCGAAACAGGTGAGTTGTAATGAAATTTTACCCCCAGTGATTTTGCCAGCATTACCAAACTGGTTACAATGCTGTACATGCCCCCCTCGGGGAAGTAGGCACCAAAGTGCTGCTCTAAATGCGGAATCACATTAAGCGTTGCCGGTGCCGAATACGGGTTTGAACCATTGTAAGTGGCATAGCGGTCATAAAACTGAACAAGCCTATCATCCTTAAAAAAAGTCTCATTGGCCTTATGCATGGTGCGGAATGCATCGATCTTTGAAAAGTTGAAGACCGACTTTATGGTATCCCAGTTCAAATAAGTTTTAAGCCTATGCAGCGATTTCTCCAGGAAAACATGATTGGTGATGCGGTAAATTTCGGCGCTGTGGGCCAGGTATTTTTTTATGGATTCTGTAGATTCATCTGTGTTCAGATACACGTCCTCGGCAAACAGTTTGGTATTTGCAAAGGCCATTATCTGGGTCCCATCTTCGTAAAAGTATTGGCATACTTTATCCAGTTTCTGGTACTTAAAAAAGTCGGCAGTTTTTTTACCGGCAAGGGTAAATAGTTCATCAACATAGGCCGGCATGGTGAACAGGCTGGGCCCGGCATCAAACCTAAAGCCATCCTGCTCAAACTCAGATAATTTACCACCAGGATAAGCGTTCGCCTCAAAAACTTCAACATGATGCCCCTGCACCGCCAGCCTGATGGCAGTAGCAATGCCGGCGATACCGGCACCAATAATCAAAGATTTGGGTACAGCTTTCACGTATAAGAACTAAACACGAATTTCACTAATAAAGTCGAATTTGACGAATTGATTATGGACACAAATAGGGGAAATTTCACGATTTTTTATTGTCAGCAAACCATGGTTTGTGAAAACCCAGCCCGTTTGTGAAATTCGTGTTTATTATCTTATACCCAGCCCATTATCGTTATTTAAAACATATCTGCCATCCTTAAAATCCGGCATGTGGTAAGGGTTATTGCTCACCAAAAACGGACCATCCAGGTCAACCCAGTCGCATTGCGGGGCCAAAGCCAAGCCGGCTAAGGCGGCGCAGCTGGTTTCGGTCATACAACCAATCATAATCTGCAGCCCAAGTTCACGCGCTTTGGTAATCATTCTTTTGGCCTCATACATACCTGCCGATTTCATGAGCTTGATATTTATACCGGTGTATACGCCGTTTGCCTTTTCCACGTCATCAAAGCGCTGCACGGCCTCATCGCCAATAATAGGAATTGGGCTGCGTTCGGTGAGCCAGGCATTGCTATCAGGGTCGGTTTTAAGCATGGGTTGCTCTATAAGCTGCACCCCTTGCTCCTGCAGCCAGTAAGTCATATCCAGGCTTTGCTGCAAATTTGTCCAGCCCTGGTTGGCATCAACGTATAGTGGCACATCGGTAACCGATCGAATGGTATTAATGAGCTCTTTATCAGAATCGCGCCCAAGCTTTACTTTTATCACCTTAAAACCTTCGGCCTCCTTAACTTTTTTGATGATCATTTCGGGCGTATCAATGCCAATGGTAAAGCTGGTAACCGGCATAAGGGAAGGGTTGCTGCCCATCAGTTCCCAGCAGGGCTGTTGCTTTATTTTGCCGTCCAGATCATGCAGGGCAATATCAATGGCCGCTTTTATAGCCGGGTTACCGGGTGCAAGGCTATCAAGGTAATTGATTATCGCGCCAAAATCAAATGGGTAACTTAACTGACCTATATCAACCTTACTCAAAAATTCCGTAGCACTTTGGTGGCTTTCGCCCATGTAAGGCACCATAGATGCCTCGCCGTAACCGGTGTAGCCTTCATGCTTTATTTGCACCAGCATAACTGGCGTTGTGGTGCGCGAAAACTTAGCTATGGTAAAAGCATGCTTTAATTGCAGTTCGAAGGGTTGATATGTCAGTTCCATGTTAAAAACCAAAGCTAAAAGTTTAGAACGAATTTCGTGCTTATCTTTGCGCCCATGTCGGCACAAATTTATTCACCGTTCGAGAGTTTTAATTTCAGCAACAGCAAATGCTTCCTTACGGGAGAGGCTTTAAATACTGAAGAAGAAAAGATCCAGGTTTTTCCGCAATGGCTCATGAGCCGCTACAAACTGGAAGACCAGCCCTTTAAACTGCTTGATGAAAGTATGGCTACCTATAAGGACCTTAAACTGCCTTGCAGCGCCGCCATTAATGAGCAATACCTTGAACCGCTTGAAGCAGTAATAGCCACCGCCTTTGATACAGGCTATGAGGCCGTGAAAGAACTTGATGAGCTGCAACTGTTCCAGTGGGCGGGTAAACTGCTTTATGGTATCATTTTTAACGAGATCCAGGCCGGTATACGGCAGCAGCATGCCCAGGGCGATGAGTTTAATATCTCGCAGTCCATTATCCATAAATTCAGCAACCTGCATTTGATGCTGCAAACCCTCAACCTGCCTATCGAGCTGGATGGTTTTAAGCCTTTCAGCCTCAATTTATTTAAGGTGGATAATGCAGATGATGTTTTTGGCTACCGCGATGAGATCAACACCCTTACATTTTCTTTAAGAATAAAGGATTTTGGATTGATCATTTGCCTGCAGGATAACGGGGCCAACAGCAGCTACCATAAAGAAATGCTGGAAAAAGTAAGGGGCCATACCCTGCACCCTATCCAGTTTGAGGAAGTAAACGGTCGTTTTTTTTACTCGGCCTACCTGTTTAACCGCCTTCCCGAATATAATATTATGCCGGTTGGCGATACCATTTACATCGAAGCCATGCCCCTGCGTGGCACAAGCAGCAAACCTCTTTTTGATGATTGGGTAAATAAAATATACGGCCAGGTATTGGAAAATTTCTGGAAAAACTGGGGCTTCCTGTTGTTAGAGATCATCAAAAACCCCGAGAAACCCATGAGTTTCTTATTTAATGCCGATGGTGGTTTTACTAATGAATCAACGATTGAACTTTCTCGGTAATCTGGCTAAAAAAGCCCGGCAATATACCCGGATGAAATAGAATAGTGATCATCAACCCACTAAGCGCACCATAAAAGTGGGCATCGTGGTTGATGTTATCGCGGGAATATTTTGTTGCATAACTACAGTATACCAGGTACAATACACCAAACACAACCGCGTAAATTGGTATTGGCAAAGGTAATATCATCATAGTAGCTACCGGATTATACAATATTGCGCTAAAAATAATGGCGCTTACCGCGCCCGATGCACCAAGGCTGTAATAACTGTAATTTTCTTTGTGTTTTACTACCGATGGCATATCGCTTAATATCAGGCTTAAAACATATAATACCCCAAACTGCCAATGCCCCAGAACAGGCTCCAGCTGGAATGCGAAAAAGTAGTACGACATCATGTTAAAAAACAAGTGCATCCAGTCTTTATGAATAAACCCACTGGTGATGATGGTGTATATATAACGCCCCCGCGAAACGTTGTAAGGATGCAGCATCAGCTTGCCATACAGGTTCTCGTTCGAGAAAGCGATTAACGAGATGATAACAGTGATTACAAATATGATTGAGGCCACAGGGGCCAGCATTAGATATTCCATTTATTTAAGATCGAGTTTGGTATTAGTTAAAAGGCGGCCTACAGGGTAGCGCATATATGTTTTTTCGAAGTATGGCGAGTTACGGTAGACAAAGAAAAGCTGAGCCTGGGCACTGCTGGCCAGCTGCGGATCTTTGGCTTTGGCATCATCCAGTTTTTGTTTAAGCGCGGGGTCTTTTTTTAGCAGATCCGAAGCTTTATCCTCAAAAACGTAGTCAGAAAAGTACTCCTTTTCGCCCAGCATCGAATCAAAAAAGTTCCAGGCAAAAAATGAATCTACGCCCTGCGGCTCCAGTGTTTCCACAATATATCTGTTTACAGCTTGATTGGTATATACAACGTAATCGCCGGCATAAAATTTCACAGTCATATCAACCGGGTTTAACTGTACGTTACTGTGCAGGTAGTGGCCTTCAAACGGCCGGGCTGGTGTTTTAATATCCCCAAAGTAATACATTTGAAGGTTAAGCGTAGTATCATGAACCAACTGCTGCATTTTTACACCGTTTAGCTTAAACAAATCAATTACTTTACCCCAGGCCTGCGGAATCACGTAGGCTACCGGCTTATCGGCAGTTGCTGTGGCTTTATAGGTATTATAAAATTTGATGGTCCTGGTGTAGGGTTTATCCCTGTCATAGTATAAACGCTTCAGGCCGCTTACCTCGCTGGTTTTGTTCCCGGCTTCGTATCCCTTAAAGATGATGGTATCTACCTTTTGTTTATCTACCTCCCATTTAAGGGCGAATGTTTTTTGGTTGATCACCGCTGCATCGGCCTTTTGCTTTAACTCGCCTATCAGCGTGGCATCGCGCTGGTTGATATCAATCAGGTGCTGCATAAAATCATAAGTGGCATAAACCCTTTTATCAAATGCCTTTAGCATATGCGTTTCGGTAATATAGCTGATGATATTATGCTGGGCGGTAAAGCCGGTAGCAAATCTCGGAGTTTCTAAAAAACTGACAATACCAGAGTCTGGCAAACCTTCTTCGCCCGCGCCGTAGGGAATCATCTCGTAGCCGCTTTTTTTCATGTGGCTATACAGATAAGGCGTAAGTGTTTTGGAGGTATAATCTGCCAGGATGGGGTTCTGTTTATCCTTTTGGGTTTCAATCAGCGTCATTACATACTGATAATCGGCACCATCGCTGGTATGGTTATCCAGGAAGATCTCGGGTTTCCAGGTGTTCAGTATTTGTGTAAAAGCAAGCGCGTTACGGCTATCTGCTTTTATAAAATCGCGGTTTAGGTCCAGGTTGCGGTAATTACCCCTGAAACCATAGGCCACCGGCCCGTTCTGGCTCACACGGCTCTGGCCACGGTTAAGGTTGCCATCAATATTATATAGTGCTATAAAGCAAAGCACTACGTTTTTGGGTAGCTCATTCTTTTTAAGCAGATCGCGCACCAGCATCATACTGGCATCAATCCCCTCCGGTTCGCCGGGGTGTATCCCGTTGTTGATGAGCAATACCCGCTTATCCTGTTTCTTTACCAATGCCGGATCAAAAACACCATCCCTGGAAAGTATGATCAACGTAAGCGGTTTACCTACATCTGTAGTACCGTAGTTGACCATTTTCATTTGCTGCGGATACAGCTTGTTTAACTTTTGGTAATAACTAATTACCTCGGCATAAGTAGCCGTATAGTTTTTATCCTTACTTAACTCAAATGGTGTAAGCTGGGCCTTTGCCGATATACAAATGAAACATATAAGAATAGCAGATAGAACGGATTTCATTAGTTTGCGTTTGCCCAAATATAGGGTTAAGTATAAAAGCGGTGCGAGTGTAAGTGTATTTTTACTAAAAATGGACTTTGTAAACAGCAAAGATCAAATTACCTGCTGCTCTATTCTAAAGCCGCAATTTCGGCCTGAATCTTTTTGGGCAAACTTGCCACAACCTGCTCATAAGAATGATCTATCATTTCACAAAGCTGCTTGCGGGTGAGCGAGCCATCCATGTAAACGGTGTTCCATAGCTTTTTATTCATATGGTAGCCTGGTATTACTTCGGTATAACGCTCGCGTAAGTCAATGGCAAGTTCAGGGTCACACTTTACATTGAAGCGGTTACCTTCTGTAAGCCCAATCAGCAGGAATATCTTTTCGGCTATTTTAAAAACCAGGGTATCCTCTCCAAAGGGAAAACCCTCTGTAACTCCTGGCTTTAGCAGGCAATAATCACGTAACTCTTCTATGTTCAATATTGAAACTTCTTGATAAGTTTATTGTATGATGTTGTATTACCAAAGTTATACTTAAAACCAAGCGATACAAAGGTATATTGATCGGGGGCGTTGTTCTTATATTTGGCAGGCGGGTCGTTATAGCCGTCAAGCCCTTCGCCAAACGTATAATAATGCTGTATGCCTATATCTATACCATACCTGGGCTGGTCATAATCATCATAAATTTTAAACTCATAGCCAAGTCTTAACGGGAAAAACAGGTTAATCCCCTTGTCGGCTCCCCGGAAACCCTCCGCAGATAAAGGATCCGGAAAAACGGCACCATTTTCAGGAAAACGGTTATAGCGTTGAATGCTGGTCATTTTATTGTATATGAATCCAATACCCGTACCAACGTAAAGATTTTTAATCCTGTCCAAAAACCAGCTATCCGCGTAATCCATTATTTCGCCGGCTTGTAAATCTGCATGTATATTTAAGGAAAAGTAGGAATTGCTAAAGTACCTGCCGTATGCATCCTGACTTTTTAAAGCTCCCCCACCAGAAAAAGTTCCTTTTTGCAGTTCGGCGGTAATTGGCAAATATGGGCTGTAATTGTAAACCAGGTTTAAATTAAAAGCCGGGTGATAATCCTGTTTCTTTAAATCGGCCTCTGCTTTACCGTAGCTTCCACCTACGCCAACACCATATTCATAATAGTTAAACCCGCTTTGCGCTTTAACCGTTACAAGCGCAAAAAAAAGGACAAAAAACAGAATATATTTTTTCAATGTTAAATTTTAATCAATATTTACAAATGGCAACCAGCCGGTTTAAACCCGGTCACAAAAATTTTACTAATATAGCTTATGAGTTTTAATTCATCACTAAATTTCACCGTGACAGAACGCTTTTTGCGCTATGTTACCATTGATACGCAATCAGACCCCGATTCTGTTTCATTTCCCTCAACAGAAAAGCAAAAAAACCTGAGCAGGCTGTTAGTTGATGAATTACAGGCTATGGGTGTTACCGACGCTCGTTTAGATGAATTTGGATATGTGTATGCTACCATTCCCTCCAATACTGATAAGCAGGTACCCGTAATTTGTTTTTGCTCGCATGTAGATACAGCCCCCGATAGCAGCGGAGCAAATGTAAAACCTATTGTTCATCAAAATTACCAGGGGCAGGATATTGTTTTGCCGGATGATAATACCCAGGTGATTAAACTGGCAGATCATCCCGACCTTAAAAATCAAATAGGGCATGATGTAGTCACCGCCAGTGGCCTTACTTTATTAGGGGCCGACAACAAAGCCGGCGTAGCCGAAATTATGGATGCCTGCTACCAGCTCATCAATCATCCCGAAATAAAACATGGCGACATCAGGATACTGTTTACCCCCGATGAAGAAGTAGGCCGTGGGGTTGATCATGTGGATATTGCCAAACTGGGGGCCTATGCCGGTTACACCATTGATGGTGAAAGTGCCGGCAATATGGAAAATGAAACATTCTCTGCCGATGGTGCAAAACTGAATATACAAGGGGTGAGCGCGCACCCGGGTTTTGCAAAGGGCAAAATGGAAAGCGCCATAAAAATTGCGGGAGAGATCATCGCGGCTTTGCCGGATAGCCTATCGCCGGAACATACCGAAGAAATGCAGGGCTTTGTGCACCCTGTAGGTATAGCGGGACATGTAGAAACAGCAAGCATTGATTTTATCATCCGCGATTTTGAGGAGGATAATTTGAAAGCTCATGCAGATGTTATTCGTAAAACAGCGAATGAAGTATTGAAGCGCTATCCAAACTCTACCTATACTTTAACCACCAGCCTGCAGTACCGTAACATGAAAAACGTGCTGGAACAACATCCCGGCATAGTTGAAAACGCGATGGAAGCCATTAACAGAACGGGCCTAACTGCCAAACTATGCAGCATTCGCGGGGGTACAGATGGTTCAAGGTTATCATTCATGGGTTTACCATGCCCAAACATATTTGCAGGTGAACACGCCTTTCATAGTAAGCAGGAATGGGTATCGGTACAGGATATGCAAAAGGCTGTGGAAACCATACTGCATCTTTGCATGATCTGGGAAGAAAAAGCTTAAAACTCATCAGTTTATAAAAAGTTTAAAAATGTATACGATAAGAACAGCCACCGTAAACGATGTGGATACCATATTGAGCATTGCTGATACAACCTGGTGGGTAGCCTATTCGCCCATATTGGAGAAAGAGCAAATAACCTTTATGCTGAATGAAATTTATTCGGCAGATAAAATTGGCAAACAGGTGGCGGAAAATCTGCAGACTTACCTGCTGTTAGAAGAGCAAGGTACGCCTGTTGCCTTTGCATCCTATTCGCCGCGCGAGGAAAATGCAGATATATTTAAGCTTCATAAGCTTTACTGCCTGCCACAAACCCAGGGCAAAGGCTACGGTAAAATATTAATCAATGCAGTAGCTCAAAAAACCAAAGATGCAGGCAAACAAATTTTGGAGCTTAATGTAAACAGATTTAATAAAGCCCTGAGTTTTTATGAAAAGATGGGATTTGCAATTGCTTATGAGGAGGATATTCCTATTGGGCCATACTGGATGAATGATTTTGTGATGCGGAAGGAGTTGTAGTCAAAAATCCGATTGTCGTAAATAGCCCCAAAAATGTCTTTATTGCCACCGCGCTAAATAAGTACTTGTGCCGATATTTGAGTATCAGTAAAACCAACGATATGAAAGATCAATCACAAACAAGCACATTGCCACAACCCTTAGCTGTTCTGTTTGAATCTACAGCTAATGAATTTATGCAGACCATTAAACCGGTTAAACAGGATGAGATTAACCTTATCCCGTTTGAAGGAAGCTGGTCGGCCGGACAGGTGATAGAACATGTGCGGCTTTCGGTTTTAAGTACAATAGCTGTAATAAATGCCCCAGTTAAAATAACAGAAAGAAGCCCGGACAAGTTTGCTCAGGCAATAAAGGATTTGTTTTTAGATTTTGATGCCAAATATCCTACCGCACCAACGTTGGTCCCTGAGGATAAAGACTACAACAAGGATTTTTTAACCGCTGAGCTGAATGCTGTTTTTAAAGATCTGCAAGAAAATATCCAAACCAAGGATTTGACCGATACTTGCGCTGCCGCTGAATTTACAGGCATTGGCTACCTTACCCGGCTGGAGTGGATAACCGTAGCCATTTACCATACACAAAGACATGCGCACCAGTTAAATGGGATCAAGAAGTATCTTTGATGGCGTAGTTACTGGCTAGGACACCAACTGTGTTTACTCAAGTAGAGATGCTCCGTTAGGAGCTACCTGTTTGTAGCCATTGCAAACAAAAAACAAGTTTTGCGCCGTAGGTGCAACCCCAATTAACAAGGTAAATAACTTTGCTATTGAAGGGTAGCCTCTACGAGGCAAAGGTGTAAATCCCTTACGTTTTTTCTACAAACAGGTAGCACCTGACGGTGTAGGCTGTCCTCTTTATCAGTTGGTACAATTGTTTATACAGGTTTTTCCGATCAATTAGGAATGCCAGTATTGTTGTAGGTGGCCACCTTACTCGGCTGGAGTGCCTAACCGTAGCCATTTACCATACACAAAGACATGCGCACCAGTTAAATGGAATCAAGAAGTATCTTTGATGGCGTAACCGCCTGTGAGGACACCAACCACGTTTACTCAATTAGAGATGCTCCGTTAGGAGCTACCTGTTTGTAGCCATTACAAACAAAAAACGAGTTTTGCGCCGTAGGTGCAACCCCAATTAACAAGGTAAATAACTTTGCTATTGAAGGGTAGCCTCTACGAGGCAAAGGTGTAAATCCCTTACGTTTTTTCTACAAACAGGTAGCACCTGACGGTGCAGACTGCCTCCTTATTAGCTTGTACAGGGAGGAGCAGCACGACAAGAAGATTGTTTGATACAACCAAAAAGAGCGATGAGTATAAACTCATCGCTCTTTTTGGTTGTATCCTTTGTCTTTCCGTCCTTTGTCCGAAAATCCAAAACTTATATTAACAACCTTACAGGTTCTTCTAATAAAGATTTTAGTGTTTGCAGGAAGGCTGCAGCTGTTGCGCCATCAACTACACGGTGATCTGCACTTAAAGTAACCTTCATTACATTGCCTGGTACTACAGCGCCATTTTTAACAACCGGTACAGCTTGTATACCGCTTACTGCAAGGATACAGGCATTAGGTGTATTAATAATAGCAGTAAACTCATCAACACCAAACATACCTAAGTTTGATATGGTGAAGGTAGAACCTTCCATTTCTGCTGGCTGTAATTTTTTAGCTTTTGCTTTGCCGGCAAACTCTTTTACTTCAACCGAGATATGGCTTAATGATTTACCATCGGCAAATTTAATAACAGGTACCAGTAAACCTTCGTCAACCGCAACGGCAACACCAATGTGGATATGCTCGTTGGTACGGATCTTATCGCCCATGAATGCCGAATTAATAGCTGGGTGTTGTTTTAAGGCAACAGCACACGCTTTTAATACAAAATCATTAAACGATATTTTAACAGGGGCAACATCATTGATGCGGGTACGGGCTGCAATAGCCTGGTCCATATCAATGCTCATGGTTACGTAAAAATGCGGCGCGGTAAATAAGCTTTCGCTTAAACGACGACTGATCGCTTTACGCATCTGGGTAACCGCTCTTTCGCTAAATTTCTCTTCGCCGGTATAAGTTGGCAATACTACAGGAGCTTTTGCAGCAGGTGCTGGTGCAGAAGCGGCTGCAGCAGGCGCAGGAGCAGCTTCTGGAGCTGGTTTAGCACTTGGTGTATATTCTTCAATATCCTTTTTGATGATACGGCCGCCTTCTGCGCTACCTTTTACATCATTAAGGTTAATGCCTTTATCTTTAGCAATTTTACGGGCAAGCGGTGATGCTTTAACACGGCTGTCATCTGCAGATGATGAACCAGCAGGCTCGGCATCAGCGGTGGCTGCAGTAGCTTCCGGTGCGACTTCTTGCGCAGGTGCGGCAGCAGGTGCATCGCCTGTATCTTGCAATAGTGGCGTAATATCTGTACCTTCTTTACCTACAATGGCTATGATACCATTTACAGGAGCAGCTTCGCCTTCTTTAGGGCCGATGTATAAAAGTGTACCTGCTTCATAACCCACAACTTCCATAGTAGCCTTATCGGTTTCTACATCAGCTAATGAATCGTCAGATTTTACTTTATCACCAACTTTAAAGTTCCATTTATTGATAACTCCCTCGGTCATGGTATCGCTAAGGGCAGGCATCCGTATTACAGTAGCGGGTATGCTTGACAGATCAACCTTTGGTGCAGCAGTTGCGGCAGTTTTTTTATCAGCAACGGGCGCAGCTTCCTTTGCAGGTGCAGCAGCCTGGCCACCACCATCGGCAAGGACGGCTTTATAATCTTCGCCATCTTTACCTAAAACGGCTATAACGGCATCAACCGGAACAGCGCTACCTTCTTCAACACCTATAAATAACAAGGTGCCATCCTGGTACGATTCAAAATCCATGGTAGCTTTATCAGTTTCAATCTCGGCCAATACATCGCCGGATTTTACTTTATCGCCAACTTTCTTATGCCATTTCGCCAATACCCCTTCGGTCATGGTATCGCTCATTTTAGGCATTCTAACTACTTCGGCCATATACTATTTATATGTGTTATAAAAAATTTGGTATAAATATAGCGCTTAGTCCCTAATATAAGGGTAATCGCTTTGAACGTAAACGTCGGTATATAATTCAGAAGCCTCCGGCCATGGTGACTCTTCGGCAAACTTAACCGATTCATCAACCAAAACTTTTATCTTGGCATCAATCTCTTCAAACCATTTATCATCAGCATAAGCCTTTTCAACAATAGTTTGACGGGTGATTTCAATAGGATCTTTTGCTTTGTAGCTTTCCAACTCTTCTTTAGTACGATACTTTTGAGGATCGGACATAGAGTGACCTTTATAACGGTAAGTGCGCATTTCCAGGAAGGTTGGTCCTTCACCGGCACGTGCACGTGAAATAGCCTCATCCATTGCTACGTGTACCGCAGCAGGATCCATACCATCTACAGCAGATGACGGGATACCATATGGCAAGCCTAATTTATAAATATCAGTTTGAATGGTAGTACGTGCTACAGAAGTACCCATGGCGTAACCATTGTTTTCGCAAACAAAAATTACCGGTAATTTCCAAAGCGCAGCCATATTAAAGGTTTCGGTAAGTGCACCCTGGCGCACAGCACCATCGCCCATGTAGGCTATGTTCACAAATTCGGTCCCTTTATATTGCTCGGCAAAAGCGATACCTGCACCCATAGGTACTTGTCCGCCTACGATACCGTGGCCACCATAAAAGTGCTTTTCTTTATCAAACATGTGCATTGATCCACCCTTGCCTTTTGAGCATCCGGTTGCTTTACCATACAATTCAGCCATGATAGCATTTGGTGTTACACCTTTTGCTAAAGCATGAGCGTGATCGCGATAAGCGGTGATCATACTGTCTTCCTGTTTCATTACAGACATAGCTCCGGCCAGTACAGCCTCTTGCCCAATATACAGGTGGCAAAAGCCCCTGATCTTCTGTTGTCCGTATAGTTGTCCTGCCTTTTCCTCGAACTTACGCATCAACAGCATTTGTTCGTACCACATCAGGTAAGTGTCCTTTGTTATTTCGATTGAACTCATGTAATTAAACAATCTATTTCTTGGAGTAAAGCGCAAATCTAATTATATCCTTTAAATTATCGAAACTGCAACCAATTTGTTATGCAGATTTATTTTTTATTTTATGTAGATGACATTTGGTAAGCATTATAGCCCTGTTTTGTTGGTTTAACCAAACTTTATAAGGCCATTTAAAGGTTTCGCAAAAGTTTTTTTGTTAACATTCTGTGTTTGAACCCCTAAAAAAGTCCAATTGTCCTGAATTTGAGACTTTTTTTTTCGCTAATTTGGAATAAATATTAAATCAGACAGGAGATTCCAAAACATTCAATAATGACTGCTCGTAATAGGAACAGCAATAAATTAATAAGATTTATTGTTTGCCCGATTTATTTATATTTTTTGAAAAAAAAGCCCCTTTTATTTGCAAATTTAAAAAATATGGATAGTTTTGTATTCAACGATAGACAAAGTGTCTAATTTAACGAACAACTTGTTGACCCTATCAACAATTTCAACTGATTAAATGAAGAAATTTGCCCTGGCTATTGCCCTAATTTTCACTGTTTTAGCTTCACAGGCTCAAACAAAAAGTGTTGCAAGTATTACCGAAGATAAAACTGACGAACAAGACGGCTTAGCAAAAACATATTTATCTCAAATTATGGGTGTTGCATTATCTGCAACTTCCAACATGAAACTTTTTCACTTTGTTTACGACTGGATTGGTACCCCTTACCACTTTGGCGGCAGCTCAAGAAAAGGTATTGATTGCTCTGCATTTACCAAAGAATTATACAGCGAAGTATTTAACCTTGATATTAAAAGAAATTCGCGCGATATTTTCAGCATGGTTAACCCTGTTGCCAAAGATGAGCTGAAGGAAGGCGACCTGGTTTTCTTTAAGATACATAGTCGCAGGATATCACACGTAGGTATTTACCTTGGCGGTGGCAGATTTGCTCATGCATCATCAAGAGGTGTAGCTATCAGCAGCCTTGATGATAATTACTACAGTCGTTATTTTTACAGAGGCGGCCGCCTGATGGCTTCATTTAAAGATGAGCTAAGCAGCAGCACCCCTACAACCAACGAGGAAGAGGATAATAATTAAAAGAAATTCAATTAAATACCTAAATTAGTCCTTTCATGAATATGAAGGGACTTTTTTTTGCTGTACGTTTTTTTTTATTGCCTATAGCCTTTTGCTTTATTTTGCTTTTACAAGCCTGTGAAAACCCTGTGCTTATTAAGCATCGCCTGGCGAAACATAACCCGCCTGCAGCTATCCAGCCGGTAAAGGCCGCTCCCGTTCTTCGTAATTCCTCATGTATTGCCGCGGTAGGTGATATTATGCTGGGCACATCATACCCGGATAGTACAACCCTGCCCCCAGATAGTGCCATCCATAGCTTTAAAGCCGTAAAGCCCGAATTGAAAGATGCAGATGTAATATTTGGTAACCTGGAAGGATCACTGCTTGATACCGGCGATCCGGCTCATTATAAACTACATCAAAAAAGTAAAGCCTTCCTGTTTAGGATGCCTGTTAAATATGCTTCTATTTTAAAAGAAGCGGGTTTTAATGTACTTAGCCTGGCCAACAACCATATTGGCGACTTTGATATAAAGGGCCGTAAAAGCACAACCAAAACACTGGATAGCCTGGGCATTAACTATGCGGGACTACTGGTAAAACCCTCAACCGTTTTTGAATTGAACGGTATTAAATACGGCTTTTGTTCATTTGCCCCAAACGCCAATACCGTATCGATACTTGACCTGAAAGGTGCCGCGCGTATTATCAGCGAGCTGAAACAACGTTGCGACGTGGTTATTGTATCTTTTCACGGTGGCGGCGAGGGCGTTGATTATGAGCATGTGCCTTGTGAAATGGAAACTTATATTAATGAAAAGCGAGGTGATGTGCATGCCTTTGCCCATAATGCCATTGACGCCGGCGCCGACCTTATTTTTGGCAATGGCCCACATGTTAACCGCGCCATGGAATTATACAACAACCGGCTGATTGCCTACAGTCTGGGTAATTTTTGCACCTATCGCTGTGTAAGTGTGGCCGGCATTTGTGGTTTGGCCCCCATGTTAAAAGTGTATGTAAATAAGAAAGGCGAGTTTTTAAGCGGACGTATTCTATCTTTCAGGCAAGCACATGATAAGGGATTAGTAAGGGATACACTGAACCGGGCAGCGATAAAGATCAGGACGCTTACTGATTCAGATTTTCCGGGGAGCGGTTTAACTATTTCTGATGAGGGCGAAATTGCAGCAACTGTAACCGGGAACGCCTTAGCACAGGAATCATTAGCAAAAGAACGTTAACCTGCGTAATATATTAGCTTTAAACATTCTGCTTTTGGCCTTTAGCTTTTATTATCTCAAATAAACCGCATCCTCTTCGCCTTCTTCATTCAACACCACATCAACGTGTTCTTTAATTACGGTGGATAGGGCTACGCCTGCAAAATCAGTAGTTATGGGGAAACTTTTGTGGTTACGATCAATCAATACTGCGGTACGCAATTTTTTAAGTGGTACGTCAATAAAAACGCCAAAGCCATACGCAAGGGTTTTGCCACTGTTCAGCACATCATCTACCAGGATCACTACCTTACCGCTGCAATCGGCCACATTAAAATTAATTTTAGCCTGTAGGCTGCTGCTTTGTTTATCCAGTTCAATGGTTAGCAACCGGGTGCTAAAAGGGGCTATTTCATCAAGGATTGTTTTAAGCCTGTTGGCAATGTTGTCACCACGGGGCAAAATGCCGGCTATCAGTATCTCTTCTTCGTCGAAATTATCTTCCAGGATCTGGTATGCTATACGGTCCAGCTTTTGCTGTATCTGCTGCTGGTCTAATATCAGGAGTTTTTTTTCAGACATGGTTACTAACTATAGAAATACTGTGGTAAATATATAAATTTTACTTTCCTGCAATGGCTTCAATGTTTACTTCTTATACGGAACGTAAACAAAGTTTGCCCCTTCGGGTACTACCACAAACACGCACATATATTCGTTAGGGTTTTTGTAGCTGTTAATGAAGCGGTCTTTTAGCTCGGCCTTAATTATACCGCGTTCGGTAAATTCTTCAAGTGTTGAAGCATGGATACTCCAGTCAGAATTTAAATCATGCCTGTCCAATATCAACTCACCTAATTTAAGTTCATGCTGATGAGCGATAAAGATGGGATAAGATGAAAGGCCTTCCATCATGATCTCGACCGCCACCTCGTGGATAGAATCTTTAAAAAATTTAAGATCGCGCTCCAAACTCAACAGCGGACTATTCTTGGCCGCCTCCCGGCTTTCTTTATTACCTTCGTTTAATAAGTCTTCGGGTTGCATAGGTTAAAATTCTAAAAAATAAATTCTAAGTGGCTATTTAAATACTGTAGAGACGCATAATTGCGTCTCCGGCATGCAAATCCGCCCTGTATAGCTGGAGACGCAATTATGCGTCTCTACAGTAAAACAAAATATCAAGTTTTTTTTTGCTCTTTTGTCTTTCCGTCTTTGTTCTCTTTATCTTAATACCAACAATACCACATTCTCCACATGTTGTGTATGCGGAAACATATCAACAGGTTGTATTTTTACAGTATCGTATTTTTCTTTAAGTACCAGCAAATCGCGGGCCTGGGTGGCGGCATTGCAGCTTACATAAACAATTTTAGGAGCTTCAATTTCCATCAGGCGGGCAACTACATCCGGGTGCATACCGGCACGCGGCGGATCTGTAATGATCACATCCGGCTTGCCATGTTCGGCCACAAAATCTGCAACCAGTACATCTTTCATATCACCGGCATAAAATTTTGTATTGGTGATGTTATTAATGGCCGAGTTCACTTTGGCATCTTCAATGGCTGTTGGTACATACTCTACCCCTATCACTTCTTTTACACTGCCTGCAATAAAATTAGCAATGGTACCGGCGCCGGTATATAAATCATAAACCAATTCGTTGCCGGTAAAGCCTGCAAAATCGCGGGTTATTTCATATAGGCGCAGGGCCTGTATGCTGTTGGTTTGGTAAAATGATTTTGGACCAATACGGAATTTTATTCCGTTCATTTCCTCATGAATATATTCGGGGCCTTTAAAAGCCACTACATCCTGATCAAAAATGGTATCGTTTTTTTTATGGTTGATGATATATAATAATGAGGTGATCTCAGGGAAACCGGCATCAATAAAGCCCATGAGCTTATTCACTTCCTCTTCGCTTACGTAAGCAAAAACAACAATCACCATGATCTCGCCGGTAGAAGAGGTGCGGATGATGAGGTTACGTAACGAACCTTCGTGGCCGCGCAGGTTATAAAAAGAATAACCTTGCTCAATCACAAAATCGCGAATGCTGTTACGCAAGCTGTTTGATGGTTCCGCCTGCAGATAGCAGTGATTTACATCCAATATTTTATCAAAGCGACCGGGAATATGGAAGCCCAACGCGTTCATGTTTAGCGTTTCATCCTCCTTGTTCTCGCCATCATACAACCAGCGTTTGTTGCTAAAGGTGTACTCCAGCTTGTTGCGGTAATAACGATCGGCTGGTGAAGGGATAATATCCATGATGCCATCAACATCAATTTTAGCAATGCGGCCAAGCGCATCGGCAACAGATTTTTGTTTGAACTTTAACTGTGCCTCATAGGTCATATGCTGCCATTTACAGCCCCCACACGTTCCAAAATGTTCACAGAAAGGATCGGTACGATATTCTGAAGCTTGTTTTAGTTCGGTGATCTTTGCCTCACCAAAATTCTTTTTGCTTTTGTAAACCTGTACATCTACTATATCGCCGGGGATGGCTTTATCCACAAAAAGCACAAACTCGTCTGCCTTACCTACCCCTTTACCTTCTTCGGCAATATCAATTATCCGAACGTCTTCAAAAAACTTCTGTTTCGCAACTTTATTCATCAGGCTGCAAAGTTATGCAAAAAAGCATAATCATGAAGTACGATACAAGAATCAGGGTGATAACATACAAAAGGCGGCATGCTAATACTGTTAAGCCAACAAGCTCAACAGGAAGCTTATGATACCAATTGTTGATACATCCTCAATCTCGAACTGCTCGTCTATCTGGTTAGAAAAATCTGTTAGTTCCGGGCTCATAGCTTTTGAGTTTACTATGCAAACATAGTAAATAAAATACCATATACCAAAACGGTATATGGTATTTTATTAGATAATTTTTTTTCCAATAGCCCGTAACATATATACTTAGAGGTATGCCTATCTTAAACATTAATGCCTATCCCAATTAATCTTCCGCGAAAAAAACATTAGTATGCCCACAATAATAAATAAGGCGATACTACCCACCATAAGCGCTAAATCCTCAAGCTGAATAATCACGAAGATGAATGTGTAAAGTACAGCAAGGATAAATGCAAACAGTATTGCCGCCATCTTATTTTTTAAAATTGAAGCAATGAATGTTGCCGTCAATATGATGGTTGAAACCGACGCCACCAAGTAGGCCCAGTTATAACCTATCTGCTCGGAGAACGACAATAGCAGCAAATAATAAATGATCATAGCAGCAGCAATAAGTACATAATTGAATATATGAACACTTTGCTTCCTGATCACTTCAGTTAAAAACAGGGATATAAAGGTGAGCAGTATAATTAGTATGGCGTATTTACTTGTACGGGTAGTTTTCTGGTACTGATCTATGGGTAAGCGAAGTTTAATTCCAAAGCTGGCATCAGTTAACTTCTTAGCGTTGCTTAGCAATCTATTATCATCTACCCATTGTTGTGGAAACGGCCTGTTATAATACAGCATTTTCCAGCTTGCACTAAAACCATTTGCGTCGACCTTGCGTTCATCGGGCAGCGAACGACCATCGAAACTGGGGCTCGTCCACGTGCCGCTTGCCTGTACATCGGTAGTTTTACCCAAATGTAAAAAACTTAGTTCCTGGCTGCCTTTCATATCCAGGTTATAATCAAAAGTAAATTCACCGTCCTTTAATCCAGATAGGTTTATGGCAGCCTGCAAACCATCGCCCATTAATAAAGTATTGCCAAATACGGGTTCGGCAGTTAAAGTTTGTCCACCTGCTTTAACAACCGGATTATTTTTCAAACCCTTTAAATCGGAAATACTGAACACAAGGTGCGCCTTATCCAACAAAAGCTGGTCGGCAGTTAAAGAAAGGCTACCCAGATCAGCCTTAGAAAAATTACCCGATACTTTAACTAACGAATTATAAACTGCGACATCAAAAATTCCGCGGTGCAATATTTGCGTATTAAGACTTGCTTTAATATTCAAATTATTGGGCAGCACGTACAGGTTTTCGATGACATCGCGGGTAGTTACCTTATTTGCGGTGTCAATTTTTTGCACATGTTTTTTATAGGGAATAACCAGCACCGGCCCCATCACTAATTGCTCACCCGACCATTTATCTGATACATCTTTGATCATTTCATTCTGGCGCCCTGCCCGTTCGTTGATCAGGTCATTGATCAGCGATGATGGAATAAGCAATACAATTATTAATACCCCAATAAAAAGTAATTTAACGGTTACCGACTCCTTGAGCCAATCCATTATTGTGCGTGGTTGTTCTTCTATCATTTCATTCAGTGTAAAGTACTTTGCGTTTCAAAGTAAAGACATAAAAATAATGGCCATTGATGGCCCGCTTTCTGAGATACAAATTAAATAAAAGAACTTTGAATTTAAAAGTTACTAAAGAAATAAAATTAATGATTCAAATATCACCCGTAATGTTCTCTATCTTTATAAATGACCACACAGGAACAAATATATAATTGGTTAATAGCGGGCCTCCAACAATCACCGACGAGATTTTCGGAGGTGTTTTACTATGATAGACGCGACAATCAGTTTTTTTCGATTTTAATGACTGATTACTTTTTATTTGACAAAAATGGCGAGATAGCCAGCGATGTAGTCACCAGCTATTCACAAAAAACCTTAGCCTTGCTTACAGACAGAATAAGGAGAGTCAATATTGATAACACAATAATTGGCGTTCCCCGGCTTGGTGACATCGAAGGCGATTACCTGGAGCAGGCGGATACCTTTTTGAATTTAAATTCAATTAATATAGAAGCCTCAACCATTTGGGATGTAGAGGAAAGCGGCACAATAAGTTTTAAAATAGAATGAAAAGCCTTAAACCGCGATAGCCGCCTTCACCAAGTACGGCAAAATCTCTTTTTGAAAAGAAACAAAGTTCTTACGCACATCTGAATCACTTACCGAAGTAAACGCGAAGCTAAACACAATACTTTTGCTGCATTTAATTAAAAACCGCAAACGCTGGTGATAGGTTTCGTGCTTACGGATACCGGGCAGCTGAATGAATGAAGCCATCAGCATTTCTTCCAGCTCGTTGGATAGGTTCTTTAAAAAATCCTGTGAGTTGGTTGATTCGCGAATGAAATCCCACCCGATAAACTCATTACACACGGTGTATGACAGCCTGCAGGTTTTCATGATCAGGTTGTTAAGGTGAGCCTCTTCATCCATATCGGGTGTATTGCTTTGAACCAAATCATCAACACTGGCTTTAATATAATCCATTAGCAAAATGTGCAGTACAGCCTCTTTACTATCAAAGTATTTATAGATAGTGGCCTTTGCTATTTTTGCTTTTTTGGCAATCTCGTTAACACTGGTTTTATGGTAACCGAATTTGCGGAATAGGTCCTGCGCCGCCCGCTTTATACTGTCTTTTATTTTATCGGCTTCCATGTATCAATTAACTACTTGAAGTGTGTATTGGCTTATTATTACCTGGTAAACCCTAAGCGCTTTAACCGCAGGTGCTTTAACCGGGGTGCCATCCTCTAAGGAAAATTTCGAACCACTGCATGGATCGACAAGTGTAACACCTGAATCATCAAGGTTTACGGCGCATTTTTTTTCGGGTTGATAGCTGCTGCACCTGTCATAAGCTACATAATTTCCCTGGAACGTTTTATAAATGATGATACCGGCAACACCGTAGCCATTAATAAAAACGGGGGGGCCACCATTACTAAGCTTATTTAATGGAGGCGAAAATATTTCCCCACTATAATTGACAGGAACACTTGGAACAGGACTCCCTCCTTTTCCACAAGAAAATAAACTAATGCAAACTACAATTAAAATTATAGCTTTCCTCATAGCATCTCTGTAGTAAACTGCTTCAGGAAACGCACATCGTTCTCTGAGAACAAGCGAAGATCACGAATAACATATTTTAAATTGGCTATGCGTTCCATACCCATACCAAACGCAAAACCAGTAAATTTCTTACTATCAATACCGCAGTTTTCCAAAACATTGGGATCAACCATACCGCAGCCCAATATTTCAACCCAGCCGCTGTATTTACACATGTTACAGCCAGAGCCACCACAAATGGTGCAGGATATGTCCATCTCGGCAGATGGCTCGGTGAACGGGAAGTACGAAGGGCGGAAACGTACCCGGGTGCCTTCACCATAAAGTTCCTGCACAAAGTGATAAAGCGTTTGTTTCAAATCGGCAAAGGATACATTTTCATCAACATATAAACCCTCAACCTGGTGAAAAAAGCAATGCGCACGTGCAGAGATAGCTTCATTACGGTAAACGCGACCAGGCATAATAGCCCTGAACGGCGGTTTACCCTGCTCCATCATCCTTACCTGTACCGATGATGTGTGGGTACGTAAAGCAATATCATCCTTACCATGGTTCTTTTTAATGAAAAAGGTATCCTGCATATCGCGGGCCGGGTGTTCTTCAGGAAAGTTCAACGCCGAAAAGTTGTGCCAGTCGTCTTCAATCTCCGGTCCTTCTGCAACCACAAACCCCAGGCGTTTAAATATATCTATGATCTCGGTACGTACCAAAGATAGCGGGTGGCGCGAACCAACAGTAAAGCCATCGCCTGGTAAAGTTAAATCAATATCCAGATCCTTAGCCTGCGGACCAGCATCAAGCCCATCCTTCAACTCAGCATACTTAGCTTCTGCCGTTTGTTTAAACTGGTTAAGTACCTTACCAAAAATCCTTTTTTCTTCGGCACCTACGCTTTTGAATTGCTCAAACAGGTCTTTGATAATTCCTTTGGTACCTAAAAATTTTATACGGAACGCTTCCAGTTCATCAGCATTAGCCGGCGAAAAGGCATTGATCTCGGCAGTATATTGGTCTATTTGAGCTTGCATTATTTCCCTTAACTATTATTAAAACAGGTAAGCATGAATAAATCATGCTTACAATAAGATACAAATATAAAATTATTTAATCACTCCTAATTCCTTACCCACTTTGGTAAACGCGGCAATGGCTTTATCTAAATGATGCATATCATGCGCGGCAGAGATCTGCACACGGATACGCGCCTTACCCTGCGGAACTACCGGGTAGTAAAAGCCGATTACATAAATGCCTTCCTCCAACATTTTAGCTGCAAACTCCTGGGCTAATTTTGCCTCATAAAGCATAACAGGAACAATAGGATGTACGCCCGGTTTTATATCGAACCCTGCTTCGGTCATTTTTTGGCGAAAGTATTGGGTGTTGGATTCCAGTTTATCGCGCAGTTTGGTAGTCTCGCTCAGCATATCCAACACAGCTATAGAAGCACCGGTGATTGATGGCGCGAGCGTATTAGAGAACAGGTACGGGCGCGAACGCTGGCGCAGCATATCAATAATTTCTTTGCGGCCAGATGTAAACCCGCCCGATGCACCACCCAAAGCTTTACCTAATGTGCCGGTAATAATATCAATTTTACCCATCACGTTATGATGCTCATGCGTACCTCTCCCGGTTTTGCCCATAAAACCGCTGCAATGACTTTCGTCAATCATTACCAAAGCATTGTATTGCTCTGCCAAAGCGCAAATTTTATCAAGCTGTGCTATGGTGCCATCCATGCTGAATGCGCCATCGGTAACAATGATACGGTGACGGCAGCTTTCGGTCGCTTTCAATTTTTCTTCCAGGTCGGCCATATCATCGTGCTTGTAGCGCTGGCGCTGAGCCTTGCAAAGGCGAACGCCATCTATAATAGAAGCATGGTTCAACTCATCAGATATAATGGCATCCTGCTCATTAAACAGTGGCTCAAACACACCGCCATTGGCATCAAAAGCCGCGGCGTAAAGTATAGTATCTTCAGTGCCTAAAAATTCGGCAATCTTTTTTTCAAGTTCCTTATGTATATCCTGTGTTCCGCAGATGAAACGTACAGATGATAAACCATAGCCGTGTGTATCCATTGCATCCTTAGCTGCCTGTATCACTTTAGGGTTGGCAGATAAGCCAAGGTAATTATTAGCGCAAAAGTTAATAACCTCATTGCCTCCCTGTACAGTAATATCCGCACCCTGTGGTGATATAATAATGCGTTCTTTTTTATATAATCCCGCATTTTCAATGGCTTCAAGTTCTTGCTGTAAAACCGGCTTTAGTGTATTATACATAGTATATGGTATTTAAAGGTGGCAAAATTAAACATTCACGGGCATTTGGAATGCTTAATTAGGTCCTAAATATTTAATAGATGTTTAAATAAAACATTTTACCGGGAAAAAGTATTCTTATTAAAGACTATGAAAAGAAACTTACTCCTGATTGTCACTATTTTATGCACACTCAATGCCTTTGGGCAGCAATACCTGCTATCCGGCCGGATAACCGATCAAAAAAACAATGTAATTCCCTTTACTTCGGTATATATCCGCAACTCAACATACGGCACCACAGCCAACGAAAATGGATTGTACCAGTTCAAGCTTTCGCCGGGTAATTATAACCTTACCTATCGTTTTGTTGGCTTTAACGAAAGAGAGGTTAAAGTAACCATAACAGATCATGATGAAACGCTGAATGTGCAGATGGATGACGAGATATTTGGGACGGAAAGAGTAGCTGCCATTTATCGTAAAAACCGCGATGCTGCCGATACCATCATGAAACAGGTGATCAAAAAACGGAAATATTACCTGGATGAAGCCACCTCCTATTCCTGCGCTGTTTACGTTAAAGGGGTGCAAAAACTACTAAGTGCCCCAAAATCGCTGTTATCAAAAGAGGTTATTCGTACGCTTGACCTTGATTCAATGGGCCGCGGGATTCTTTATCAGCAGGAATCATTATCTGATTATAATTTTCAACGGCCCCATAAAACAAAAGAAGTCACTATTGCTAACAGAACAGCAGGTATAAATACGGCATTCAGCTATAACAAGGCATCTGATCTGCAGGTGAATTTTTATAACAACGTATTTACCATAAATGGTTTAAGCACCCGTGGCTTTGTATCGCCCCTGGCATCAAATGCTTTAACATTTTACAGGTACAAATTATTGGGGGTATCAAATGAAAATGGTCGCGTTATAGATAAGATACAGGTGATACCCCGCCGCAGTCACGGACAGTATTTTCAGGGAGATATTTATATTGTAGATGGCGACTGGCGACTATACAGTGCCGACTTGTACCTGGCTAATGGCATAAACAGCCTCAACCTGATTGATACTTTACACATCACCCAGCAATATGTGGCTATAACCGATAGCGTGTGGATGCCATCGGCAGTACAATATAACTTTAAGGGCGCTGTGCTTGGTTTTAAATTTGGCGGGTATTATGATATTATTTATAACAACTACAAAATCAATCCCCCCTTCCCGGAGCACTTTTTTACCGGCGAGGTTTTAAAGATTGATACTGCCGCAAATTCAAAAAAAGAAGATTACTGGGCACCCGTTCGCCCCGTTCCCTTAACCGCAAGGGAAACCCGCGATTACCAAAAGAAAGATAGCATTACAGCTTATAAATTAACAGACCGTTACCTGGATTCTATTCAGCATACCAAAAACCACATCAACTATCCGGGATATTTAATATTTGGTTACTACGCCAGTGACCGTAGTGAAAAGGATTCGCTTTACGTTTACCCTTTTTTACAAACCTTTTATTACAACACTGTTGAGGGTTTTGGCATCAACGCCAAGGTAAGATACACCCGGAAGCTCGATGATTTCCACTCGCTAAGTATAACGCCCAACTTACGTTACGGATTTGTAAATAAAATGCTAAGCGCCAATATTTACTCCGAATATAAAAATGATCCCTTCCATAATGCTAAGTTTTTTATGGGCTTTGGCAGCGATATACTTGATTTAAATAACGTAGGTACCAGATCGCTATATTTCAACACCCTAAGTACTCTTTTAAGCGAAAATAACTATGTTAAATATTACCGCACCCGCTACGGTCAATTTGGGTACCAGCGAGAGGTGACCAACGGCGTATTACTGAGCGGAAATTTTACCTATGCCAGCCGAAGCCAGCTTTACAATACCTCTTACGCGCACATAAAAGATGTTAAAAACAGGGATTATACCTCAAACAATCCGCTGGCCCCGCCGGGAGCACCAGCAGATGACCATTCCTTTTTATTCCCCGAGAACCAGGCATTAACCTTTACCACCGCGGCAGCATTTACGTTCGATCAGCAATATGTTACACGGCCAACCGGTAAGGTAAACCTGCCATCAAAATACCCAACCCTAACCTTAAATTATCGAAAAGGAATTAAAGGAGTATTGGGTTCAGATGTGAATTATGATTTTACATCTGTTGATGTTTCTCAATATAACATCAGGGTGGGGCTAACCGGTTTTTCATCATTCAAATTAACCGCGGGGGATTTCTTTAATGATAAAACCCTGTATTATATGGATTATAATCACTTTTTAGGTAACCAGGGTACCACCTTTGACCCTACCTATGTGGGCAGTTTTCACTTTTTACCATTTTACACATACAGTACAAACGGTGCATTTCTCGAAGCCCATTTTCAGCACAATTTTGCCGGATCAATATTTAACAAGATTCCCCTCCTTAGGAAGGCCAAGCTGGAAGAAGTGATCGGGGCTAATTACCTCACCACCAAAAACAATCCCAATTACCGCGAATTTTATGTAGGCGTACAACGCCTTATTTTCAGGGTTGATTATGGTGTATCTTACGCGGGCAATAAAAAATACCTGCAGGGATTCAGGATCTTTTACGGGATAAGGTAAGGTGGTGAGTGGTTGATTGAGTTGATTGGGTGAGTAGTTGCTCGTCACTATCCAACTTAATCAACCACTCAACTTAATCAACTATTCACCAAAATGCTTTTCACTATCCAACTTAATCAACCACTTACTTAATCAACTATTCACCAAAATCCTTATCTTTGCACCTCATTTAACACTGTTTACAGCAGTATCAATGGTTTATGGCAATATATAATACACTACTGTACTATTGTTATTCAACAATAGCCGATGCGGAGCAATTTGCTGCCGATCATTTAAAATCTTGTAAAGATTTAGGTCTAACCGGTCGCATTATTGTAGCTACCGAGGGTCTTAACGGTACCGTATCCGGTACTGCTGAAGCTTGTAAAGCCTATATGGATACCATACATGCCGACGAACGTTTTGCAGGTATCGACTTTAAAATTGATGAAGTTGCAGAACCTTCATTTGTAAAAATGCATGTGCGTTACAAAGCCGAGATCGTGTACTCAGGTCTGCGCGACCCAGGTGTGATAAATCCGCAGCAACAAACCGGCAAGCACCTGGAACCAAAAGAATTTATGGCCATGAAAGACCGCGACGATGTAGTTGTTTTGGACGTACGCTCAAACTATGAGCACTCCTTAGGCAAGTTTAAAAACGCGATAACGCTCGACATTGAAAATTTCAGGGATTTCCCGGCGATGATCAACGAGTTGGCTAAATACAAGGATAAAAAAATATTAACCTACTGCACCGGCGGCATTAAGTGCGAAAAAGCATCGGCCCTGCTGCTGCACGAAGGTTTTCCCGAAGTATACCAGCTGCACGGCGGTATCATTAAATATGGTAAAGAAGCAGGCGGCGAAGATTTTGAAGGTAAATGCTATGTGTTTGATAACCGCCTTTCTGTAGATGTAAATAGCGTAAATCCGGTGGTGATCTCCACCTGCCGTAATTGCGGCAAAACCACACCTAAAATGATCAATTGCGCCAACCCCGAGTGCAACGAGCATTTTACACAGTGCGATGAGTGCGGCTCCCAAATGGAAGGCTGCTGCAGCGATGCCTGCCAAAGTCATCCCCGCAAAAGGGTTTATGATGGTACCGGCTATTATGTAAAAGTTCCGCAACCTGTAAATACGGCAAAAAGAAAAAACGCAGAAGAAGTGTCTGTATAATTAGAAGATTACTGACTTTAAATACCCACAACAACAAACAACCCCGTCATTGCTGTAAAGGTCAACTAATTCGGTAACAGAATTAGCTTTAAGGAATAAAGCTAAATGCTATGCGAAACATTAACAATGACCTTACATTAAAGCGGAACTACCTGAATAAGTATCGTTTTCTAATTACAGAATATGAGCAGGTAAAACGCGGAGAGCACTCCATTTTTAGGTTTGCCAAGGATTTCTATTCAGCACATGATACTGATCCCCGAAGTTTTTTAAAGTATTACAATTTATTTAAACAATCGGGTAATGAGCTTGACCTGCTTCCGGGCAAGCGCGGTCCCAAATATGGTAGTCGCCGGCCATTACCCGACGATGAACAGCAGGTATTGGAATTGCGGGACCGGGGTTGCAATAAGTTTGAGATCACTAATCAGCTTAAACAAAAAGCTAATAACTTTACACCGTCTCCTTCAGGTGTCTATAATATCCTGAAGCGGCATAACCGGAACCGTTTAAAGTCGGCAGACCGGGAAGTAAAGCGAAAGATCATTAAAGAACGCATGGGCCAGTTAGGACATATCGACTGTCATCACCTAAGTAAAAGTGTGATCAGAGGGCAAAATAGGAGGTTATATCTGCTTTGCGTGCTGGATGATTATTCCCGCCTGGCCTGGGCACAGGTGATGGAAGACATCACCGCGCTGACCACCATGTTCACTGCCATGCATTGCATGCAGGCGCTCAAACGGGAGTTCGGCATCCAGTTCGAGGAGATCATTGCTGATAAC
>NZ_JBFUCX010000027.1:0-29766 GCF_056405015.1 Mucilaginibacter sp. P2_A4
GCTTAAAACGGTTATAATACTTTAAAAAACTTCTCGGATCGGTATCATGAGCTGAATAGAAATCTTTGGCAAACCTAAAAATAGTATGTTCACCACGCTTTACCTGTTCATATTCACCGATTAAAAAACGGTACTTGCTCAGGTAATTTCGCTTTAAGGTAAGATCGTTGTTTATGTTCCGCATAACTTTTAGCTTTATTAGTTAAAGCTAATTCTGTTACCGAATTATCTGACCTTTACAATTGCGAGCGCAGCGTGGCAATCGCGAACTTTACAAGCCCGCCCTGTATAATTCGCGATTGCTTCGTTCCTCGCAATGACATGATGGCGTCCTACCCCAATATCTCCTTAATATCATCCGCAGAAAGTGACTTGATAAAGCTCTCCTCCGTAGTGATTAAAGCTCGGCTGAGGCTTAGTTTGCGCTGCTGCAGGGCAAGTATCTTCTCCTCAACAGAATCTTTAGTGATAAATTTATAGATAAATACGTTTTTGGTTTGGCCAATACGGTGAGTACGGTCAATGGCTTGTTGTTCTACAGCTGGGTTCCACCATGGGTCAAGTATGAAAACATAGTCGGCCTCGGTAAGGTTAAGACCCACTCCTCCGGCTTTTATCGAAATCAGGAACACCCTTGTCTTTTTATCTTCCTGGAATTGCTTTACCACATCACCGCGGTTTTGGGTGCTGCCATCTAAATAAACGTATGGCACACCTTCTTTATCAAAATGCTCGCGGTAAATTGTAAGTTGTTTTACAAATTGAGAGAATATGAGCACTTTATGCCCGCCATCCAGTACGTTGGCCAGGGTATGCACCACGTCTTCAAACTTGCCGCTATCGCCCTCATAATCCTTTTCAATCATGATGGGGTGATTAGCTATCTGCCTTAGCTTGGTTAATCCCTGTAATACCTGTATCTGGCTTTTGGCAAAGGTGCCATCTTCCAGGCTTTTAAGCAATTCGTTACGATACTCTGATTTTACTTTTTCATATACCGATGACTGTTCTTCGCTCATCTGCGAGTAGAAAAGGTTCTCGGTTTTTGGAGGGAGTTCTGTAGCTACCTGTTCTTTGGTTCGGCGTAAAACAAAAGGCTTTATCAGGGCCTGCAGTTTGCGCGCCTTGTCTTCGTCCTTTTTCTTCTCGATAGGCGAAACAAACTCATTTTGAAAAAATTGCTGACTGCCCAGCAAGCCGGGGTTAATGAACGACATCTGGGTCCAAAGATCATTCACCGAGTTTTCTACCGGGGTACCGCTCAATATCAGTTTAAAGCGCGATTTGAGTTGCTTAACCGCCTGGAATGATTTAGATGATGGGTTCTTGATATTCTGGCTTTCATCCAGGATCACATAATCAAAAAAGTAATCCTTAAACATCTCTATATCTATCCGGCTGATGCCATAGGTGGTTATCACAACATCATAATTGGCAAACACCTCTGCCGATCGGTATCGTAGCGTGCCGGTATGTACCATAAGCCTAAGCTGCGGTGTAAACTTTTTAGCCTCGTTAAGCCAGTTGTATATCAATGAGGTAGGCATAATCACCAGCGATGTGCTTTTGCCGCCTTCAGTCTCGGTAAATTCTTTGTGCTTTTGCAGTAATGCAAGGGTTTGTATGGTTTTACCTAAACCCATATCATCGGCAAGGCAACCGCCAAAATGGTATTGCTTTAAAAAATGAAACCAATTATAACCGGCTTTTTGATAAGGCCGTAAATGGCCTTCAAAGTTCAGGGGCATATCCACCTCTTCCAGTTCTTCAAAATTGCTGAGTTTTTGCAGCTTGCGGGTCATGGTAACGTTGGCCATTTCTCCCTCGGCAAGCTCTGTTACCAGGCCTATATGGTGGCGGCGTAATCTTAATTCCTTGCCGCCCTCTGTAAAATGCAAAAGATTGCCATATTGCGAAAACCATTTTTCAGGTATCACCGCAATTTCGCCGGATGGTAGCGTAAACTCCTTTTTATGGTTAAGGATATGATTTTTAAGCTGTATAAAAGGGATACGATACGGGCCGAAGCATACAATGGCGTTAATATCAAACCAGTCGTTATTTTCTTTTACCTCAAGATCAATCTTGCTGTTACCAAAAACGTAACGCTTTTGGCCTTCGGGCTGTTCAATTTCAAACCCCTGTTCAATCAATTGATCATGATGCTGGTTAAGCCATTCAAATACTGAAAAGGAGTGGTCGGCATCTTCATCATGCTTATTATCCACCTCCAGGTTTTGGAAAAGGGTTGATACCGTTTTAAGGCCAAGCTGTTCCAGCTGGCACATTTTCCCTTTTTCCCAGGTAGTTGAACGTTTAATGCGATGAAACAGGTAATCATCGTCATTTTTTTCCATCCTTACGGACACTGTACGGCCATCGCCATATGGAAAGGTATAACCGGCGTATTTAAAATAAAGTTGTAGCTGCGATGTGCCGCCCTCAACATAAATAGGTTTTAGTACCGGCCGGGCATCATACTTTTCGGTATTGATGGTAAATCCTTCGGCGTAAACATTATGTTTTTCTATGAGCGGGGCAACAAATTTTTCAAAATACGATTGCTCCGACGACCGGGGAATTGCAATGAAACGCTTATTAAGAAAGGGAACTAATTTTTTGCCTTCTATCTCCTTGTCAAAATAATACAGTGTATCATCCAGCAGCATCCAGGCCGGGTGGTTGCAAATGATCTCGGCATTTTTAAACATAAATTCAATACGCATTCCCTGGTATTTGATGGTAGGGAAGTAGCGTATCTCCTCCTCGTTGCGCCTGAAATGAAACAGTACCGAGGCGGCCTCTGTAGCCAATTGCAGCTTGCGCTCGCCGGGATACCCTTCCTTGCTCATTTGGTACACCTGTTTGCTGCATAGCAAGCTCAGTGCCTCGGCCATACGCTTCTCCAGTTTGGGGCGAATGGTATCAAATAGTTGCTCTGTGAATATTTTTGAAAAGAACTCGAACGGACGGATCGGCTTTTTATAAAACTTTTTGATCACGTTACCCTGCTCCATCTCTTCCAATATCTTAATGAGTTTCAAATCAACCTCATCAATACAATGGATAAATTCTTTGGCTGTATTGGAAAATAACCGCTGGTGGGTTAAAGAAAATTCGCCGTTGGGGTTAAGCTGAACGATGTGCGGTTCAATAACATAGCCAAGGTAATCATGCCTGGCAATGGCATAAATGATCTGGCATGGTTTGGTACTGTCGACTCGTAGCATTAACTTTTGATAAAAAATTTAGAGAAGCTACATCAACAAAAAATTCAAACGTAATGAGAATTTGCTGCAATTGAAAATTTTTTACGCTTTTTATTATTAACTGAAGGGTTTAATGAGCCAAATTGATTGTAACAAATAGGCAAGGATAAATAAGAAGTTAGGTTAATTTCATATTTTGCAGTATGAAAAACATGCCAATAAAAAACGAAAAAAAGGTATTAATCGCAGTTTCGCCAATTTTTATATTTATGCTTTTTTTGGGCGTTAGGGGATTTATCAAGGGTATCGAAACTCATAACACACTCCGTATTACAACGTCATCTATAGGGATATTAATATTTGTGTTTTTATACATTTTGCTATTAATAGGCCGTAAACGAAGATCGGTATAGCTTATTAAACTTTTTATTACTGACAAGCCTCCCAAATCTTCACCGCCTCAACTGCCTCTTTCACATCATGTACTCTTAAAATATTAGCGCCTTTGCTTAAGGCAATTGTATTTAATACGGTGGTCCCGTTTAGGGCATCGATAGCGGTGCCGCCCAACAAGCCGTAGATCATTTTCTTACGTGATATGCCGGTTAATAGGGGTAGGCCCAAAATGTTAAATTCCTGCATCCTGCGCATCAGCATATAGTTGTGCTCCTGTTTTTTAGCAAAGCCAAAACCAGGATCAATGATCACATCGTGAACCCCCAGCTGTTTTAATTGCTGATATTTAGAAACAAAATAATCAAGCACCTCAGCAAAAACATCATCGTACTGCGCCATTTGTGTCATATTTTGCGGGGTTCCCTTCATGTGCATCAAAATATAAGGCACCTGCAAACGGGCTACGGTATTAAACATATCTGTATCCAACATCCCGCCCGATATATCATTAATTATATGTGCGCCTGCCTTAACAGCGGCCTCTGCAACCCGCGAGCGAAAAGTATCTATAGATAATACAGCATCTGGAAAAGATTTTACAATTGCTTCAACAACAGGAAGTAAGCGGTCACATTCTTCGTCAGCAGAAATGTCTTCGGCGCCGGGGCGGGAAGAGTAAGCACCAAAATCTAAAAAAGCGGCGCCATCTGTCAGCATTTTTCCTGCTTGCGCCAGCGCGTCATCAACAGCGGGTTTGCGACTGTTGCTGTAAAAAGAATCGGGTGTGATGTTGATGATTCCCATCACTTTTGGGGTAGACAAATCAATTAGTTTACCACCCGCATTTAGGGTAACCTTTTTACGAAAAAATGTATCTTTAGCCACGTTAGTTTAATGTTGCAAAGTTTAAATGTTGTAAAGTTAATTTAACTTTGCAACATTGGCGACAGCCCAGCATTCAAAGGTTTCAACATTCAAACATTTCAGCATTTGGCTAATACATCAGCAGAGTACGACGCGGTAATTAATAATTGTAAAGGGCTTTTTATGAAAAAAACCCGCGACTATGGTACCGCATGGCGCATCCTCCGTCCGCAATCCATTACCGATCAAATTTTTATAAAGGCACAGCGTATCCGCACACTCGAAGAAAAAAAGATTTCGAAAGTGGGCGAAGATATTACAGGCGAATACATAGGCATTGTTAACTACTGTGTAATTGCTATGATGCAGCTTGATAGCACAGCTGATACCCCGGTTGAGCTGGCGGTTGACCACGTTGAGCGCTTGTTTGACGAAAAAGTATTGGAGACTAAAGAACTGATGTTTGCCAAAAATCATGATTATGGCGAAGCCTGGCGTGATATGCGGATCAGCTCATTAACCGACCTGATACTCATGAAACTACTGCGCGTAAAACAAATTGAAGATAACAAAGGCCTTACCGAAGCATCAGAGGGGGTAAAGGCCAACTACCAGGACATGCTGAACTACTCGGTATTTGCGCTTATAAAATTGGGATTATAATATGAAGAATGGCCTTATTTGGTTTTGCAGGATAGCGGTAGGCTTACTGTTTATATTTTCGGGCCTTATAAAAGCGAATGACCCATTGGGTTTTTCCTATAAACTGGAAGAATACTTTGAGGTTTTCCATATCACTTTCCTTAACAACTTCGCGCTTACAAGTGCCATTTTGCTTTGCGCACTGGAAATGTTGCTGGGTTTTGCCCTGCTTATTGGCGCACGTGCTGCAAAGGTTGCCTGGGGCTTGCTGCTGCTCATCATCTTTTTTGGCTTTTTAACTTTTTACTCCGCCTTTTTTAAGGTAGTGCAAACCTGTGGCTGCTTTGGGGATGCCATTCCGCTTACGCCATGGCAATCATTCGGTAAGGACATGATTTTGCTGGTTTTGGTGGCCGTACTTTTTGTAAACCGCACCAAAATAAAACCGTTGTTTAGCGCTAAGGCCGGCGATAAATGGCTCATAGGCGCTACCGTTGTTTCGATAGGTTTTGGCTTGTATACCTATAATTTTTTACCAATAGTAGATTTTTTGCCTTATAAGATAGGTGCTAACATCCCCGCAGAAATGGATACGCCACCCAATGCGCCCAAGGATGTATTTGTACTGACCTATCACCTAAAAAATAAAAAAACCAAAGAAACAAAGGTAATGACCGATAAGGAATACCTGAGTACCAATATCTGGAAGGATGCCAATTGGGAGGTGATAGGGGATCCGGAAAATCGCCTGGTTAAAAAAGGGTATGAACCTAAAATACGCGATTTGTCTTTACAGGATGCGCAGCGTAACGATTTTACCAAAGAGTTATTTGCAAGTCCCTTTTACACCATTATTATAGTAGCCTATGATTTGGATAAGACGAATGACGCGGCAATAAACCGCTTAAACGCGCTGGCTATCAACGCTACAGAAAATTTTAATATTCGTACCATATTGCTAACCTCCAATTCGGCGCAAAGTGCCCAGGCCTTTGCCAAAGCACATAAGCTGGTAAGTGAAATTTTTTATGCCGATGGCGTACCCCTTAAAACCATGATGCGCTCAAATCCGGGCATTATTTTGCTAAAAGGGGGAGTGATAGTTAATAAATGGCACTATCATTCGGTACCTACGTATGACTATTTTGTTAAAAACTATTTTCAAAAGCAGTAGATCATGATCAGCTACCTTATCCGCAAATTATTTTACGGACTGGCGGTTATGCTGGGGGTGGTGCTGGTAGTTTTCTTTTTGTTTAACATCCTGCCGGTTGATCCTGCCCGAATGACCCAGGGGCAGCGTGCCGATGTACAATCATTACAAGCTGTACGTAAAGAGTTTGGCCTTGATAAGCCTAAGCCTGTACAGTTTGCTTACTACCTGAATGATCTTTCGCCGGTAGGTATTCACCTGAATACAGCCGAAGAACAGCAGCGATATCGCTACGTAAAGATTTTTGCGGTAAGTAGAGCAACGGTACTTGCTTTAAAATGGCCTTACCTGCGCCGGTCATACCAAACACGTAAGGATGTTACCACATTACTTTTAGAAGTTATTCCCAACACCCTGGTGCTGGCAACCACCGCCATGATATTTGCCATTGTTATAGGTGTATTTTTAGGCGTGCTGAGCGCGGTACATAAGGATACCTGGATAGATAAGCTGGCCATTGGTTTTTCTACCCTGGGGATATCTGCACCTTCATTTTTTGCGGGTATCATCATAGCCTGGATCTTTGGCTTTGAGCTAAGTAAATACACCGGACTGAACATGTCTGGCAGTTTATACAGTTATGATCCCTTTAAGGGCGAGGTGATCACCCTTAAAAATTTAATATTACCCATGATCACTTTGGGCTTGCGGCCGCTGGCAATTATTGTGCAGCTAACACGCAACGCCATGCTTGATGTTCTGGGGCAGGATTATATCCGCACAGCCAAGGCAAAAGGATTAAGTAACCGCGCCATCATATACAGGCATGCGCTCAAGAACGCGCTGAACCCGGTTATCACCGCTATAGCCAACTGGTTTGCATCACTGCTGGCAGGTTCTTTTTTTGTGGAATATGTTTTTGGTTATAACGGTTTAGGCAAAGCCACGGTTGATGCCCTCGAAATGTCGGATTTTCCCGTTGTGATGGGCTCTATACTTTTTATCGCGTTTATTTTTGTGGTGATTAGTATTTTGGTAGATATTATTTATGTTTGGATTGATCCGCGGGTAAAATTAAGCTGATATTATTATGAAATACTTTTTAGTCGGGTTTATGGGCTGTGGCAAAACCACCTGGAGCCGTAAACTGGCTGCAAAATTGGGCTACGAATTTATTGATCTTGACCATGTACTGGAAGAGCATGTTGGCATGAGTATAGCTGAATATTTTTCCAGTTTTGGTGAGAGCGCGTTCCGCCAAATGGAATCAGATTTGTTAAAACACACAGAATATCCCGAAAATGTGATTGTATCAACAGGAGGTGGCCTGCCTTGTTTTTTTGATAATATGGATTGGATGAATACCAATGGCGTAACACTGTACGTAAAACTATCGCCCAAAACACTGGCCGACAGGTTAGAGAGCAGTAAAACTATACGCCCGGTGCTTCAAGGCAGAAAAGGGGATGAGCTGGTTGAGTTTATAACCGGTAAACTGGCCGAACGCGAAAGCTTTTACCTGCAGGCACGTCATCATGTTGATGGAATTGATTTATCGGTTGAAAAATTGGAGGATGTGATAACTTCGTAGTATACTTATTGTTATTGTAAGCAAATAATTTATGCCATGATGACGAATGAACCTATAGCCGTAAAACACCTTTTTAAGCCTTTAGATGATAAACTGATAACCCTCCTGGAATCATTAAATCCTGATGACTGGAATAAACAAACCGTGGCGAAAGCATGGAAGGTTAAGGATGTTGTATCGCATTTGCTTGAGGGGAACATTCGTACGTTATCTATGCAGCGGGATAAATATTATGGCGAGGAAGCTCCAGCTATCAATTCATATACCGACCTGGTAAACTGGCTCAATTTGCTAAATGCCGATTGGATAAAAGCCTCTAAAAGAATCAGTCCTGATGTTTTAATCCTGCTTCATAAAGCGACGGGGGACCTTACTACCCGATATTACGAATCACTGGATCTGAATAGCCCGGCTGTATTTGCTGTTAATTGGGCGGGTGAATCCGAAAGCCTCAACTGGATGCACCTTGCGCGCGACTACACCGAAAAATGGCACCACCAGCAACAGATCAGGGAAGCAACCGGGCGGGAAGGTATCCTGACCAGGGAGTTTTTCTATCCTTTTATAGATACATTCTTTAAAGCATTACCACATACTTTTAAAAATATGGGTGCACCAACGGGCACCAAAATTAAAATTACCATTACCACAAATATTGGTGGTAATTGGTACCTGCAGAAGTTTAAAGACAGCTGGGGGTTATTAAAAGATATAGACGCGGAAACCTTTGCCGCCACCATAAGAATTCCGCCAGAAATTTCCTGGAAACTATTCTCCAAAAGCATTCGCCCGGATGAGATCAGGGGCAGGGTTGAAATAACCGGTAATAGTGATCTGGCCGGGCAAGTGCTTAATATGGTATCTGTAATGGCTTAATTACACTTCATCTTTGGTGGTGCGCACCAGGCTGATACCTGTAAAGAAAAATACGACAGCTATAATGCCCACAACCACCAAGGTGGTGGCCTGGCCGCTGTGATTTATAACTCCAATGCCTGTATAAATTAAGCCGATGATACCGAGCACGGTAAGTATGGCTCCGAAAGTGCGTTTTAAATTCATAATATATGTATGCTGTTTTAGTAAGCATTTTATATAAAAACAAATAGCACACCAATAATTTATCCTATATTTATTTTATCTAATAATATCACTTATGACCGGCCAGATCCTCACAATTACTATTGTATTTATTTTATTGGTAATAATCCTATCATCGTTTGTGTCTGTAAAACAGGGCACTATAGTGGTAATTACTGTATTTGGTAAATACCGGCGCATACTTACACCGGGGCTAAATTTTAAGCTGCCTTTTATTGAGAATATCTATTCCAAGATATCAATCCAGAACCGTTCTGTCGAGCTGGAGTTCCAGGCAGTAACTTTTGATCAGGCTAATGTTTATTTTAAAGCAATGCTTTTGTATTCGGTACTTGATCAGCAGGAAGAAACTATCAAGAACGTGGCTTTTAAGTTTGTTGATGAGCGTAACCTGATGCAGGCGCTTATCCGTACGGTGGAGGGGTCTATCCGTGCCTTTGTGGCCACCAAACGCCAAAGCGAGGTATTGATATTGAGGCGCGATATTGTAGAGCATGTAAAGGAGCAACTGGATGTGATATTGGAAGGCTGGGGTTACCACCTGCAAGATTTACAACTGAACGATATTACGTTTGACGACGTTATCATGAAATCAATGAGCCAGGTGGTTGCATCAAATAACCTTAAGGCCGCCGCCGAAAATGAGGGCCAGGCCCTGTTGATCACCAAAACAAAAGCTGCCGAGGCTGAAGGTAACGCCATCAAGATTTCGGCGCAAGCCGAACGCGAAGCGGCCCAGCTGCGGGGTCAGGGTATTGCGCTGTTCCGCGAGGAAGTTGCGCGCGGTATGACTGTTGCCGCTAAAGAAATGGCTGGTGCAAATATGGATACCTCTGTAATCTTATTCACCATGTGGACAGAATCTATTAAGCACTTCTCAGAAAACTCAAAAGGGAACGTAATATTCCTGGATGGTTCAACCGATGCTATGCAGCATACATTAAAAGAAATGATGGCTTTAAACCTTTTACATCCTGACAGCGTCAAAAAGTAAAAGTTTTAACCTGTATTTTGAATGAAAAAAGGATCGGTGATGTGGATTGGCCTGATAGCCATGGTTTTAGGTACTAATAAAGTAAAAGCACAGCAATACCAGCAATATCACCAGCTAACTGTTAATGATTTTTTGGGTACGCCGCGGGCAAATGCCGGCGGCGTAGTTGCTTATACCAACTGCACAATTGATTTTAAATATGAGGTAAGTAACCGTGGCGGAAATTATATTATAAACGCCATAGTTAATCTTGTACTTAATAATAACCGTTCATGGCTTGATAGGGGCAGGGTTGCATCACAGGAAATGATGGCCGAAATTTTAAAGCATGAGCAAGGCCATTATTTGATCGCCTACCTGGAGCAGCAGGAACTACTAAGGCAAATAGGGAAAACCCGCTTTAGTCGTAATTATAGATATGAAGCTATGGAGATTTTTAACCGCATTGATGGCAGGTACAAAAGACTTAACGCGGATTACGACGAAGATACTCAACACATGACCAACCGCCAGCAGCAATACAGCTGGGACTTGTATTTTAAAAAACGGTTGGAGTTTATGCCACAGGAATAGAGGCGGTATTGGCATACATACCGATTCCTTTAAACTGATCCTGTTTTACGGTGAGGCTTGTCGACACCCATCCTTTATTATGTTGACATGGTGCCTTTGAGCCGCCTATATCAAATCATTAATGTTTTAGCTGTATTATTCTGACTGTTTTATGGAAAAACTGTGGCATGTACAAAGGGAAAAGTCATGAGATGATTTGTAGCAACGACTGTTTTGTGGTAATTGGCAACTGATTCATTTGCCCAATGCGGTTGGTTTCTTCTTTTTAAATGATTTGACCGCAAAGATAATTCCGGAGTTGAATCCCGTGAACACGCATTTGGTTGATAGAAAGATAGCACAGCTTGATCCGGGTGACTGCATAAAACAAAAAAAGCTCCGGGTTATCCGGAGCCTTTTCAAATAATATTTTATTAAAGATTATTTTTGTTTGAATTGAACACGACGGTTTAATACACGTCCTTCTTCAGTTGAGTTATCAGCAATTGGGTTGGTTTCACCAAAGCCTTTTACTTTMACTTTCTTAGCATCAACACCAGAGTTAACTAAGTAAGTTTTTACAGAGTTAGCACGGTCTTTTGATAAAGCRATGTTGTGAGCAGCAGTACCTTCAGATGAAGCGWAACCGTCTATTTCTACACCTTTACCAGAAGCCCTAAGGTCAGCTGAAGTTGCATCTAACACWGGGTAAGATGAAGTACGTAATACTGAGCTATCAAATTCAAACTGGATGTTTGAGTAAGCAGTACCTTTAACAGCAACTGAATCAGCAGCTGGTTTAGGGAATACGATAACGCAACCAGAACCATCAACAACGCTACCAGCAGCAGTRCCTGGGCATTTGTCAAACTGATCAGCAACACCGTCACCGTCTGAATCTTTTTTCAGGTCGTTAACCGCAGTTTCTACGTTGGTAACACGGCCTTTTAAAGCTTCAACTTCCTGACGTAAAGCTGCATCGTACAATTCATCATACATTTGAGCAACGGGGTTTACCCACTCTAAGTTTTGTTTTGATTTAGGACCAAAAGTGTACTCTAAACCACCGTAAGTATAAGAGTAGTGGCTAAAAGTAGGATAAGTGTGAGCACCAGAGAAGTTATAACCCTGTACAAAGCTAACAGTGTAACCTAAGTTTAAAGCTAACGCRTCAGATAATCTGAATTTAACACCTGCACCTACAGGAGCAAATAATTCTTTCACGTTTTTATCACCGAATGGCAARGTATTTACAGTGCCTCCAGCAGATGTATTGCTCTTAATTTTATACATATCTAAACCTAAACCGGCAGATGTATAAAAGTTAACRCTGTTTTTGCGGTGTAAAAAGCTAACACTTGCAATGTTGAAYACACCACTGATWGCTCCTGAATTGAAAGARGTTTTATACTCGGTGATACCRAATTTYTSWGTTCCTKCTTTRTCRAWACCRTGMACTTTACCACCTAAGTARTCTAAYTGTAAGCTAAARGTGTGWGATAGTTGTTGCCTTAAAGTAACACCATAACCCAAATCAACTTTRAATTTGTTTGTAGTGTTAATAGTAAATGGAACAAGTCCGTCTGTAATACCAACGTTAACGCCGATACTAAAGGTGTTGTACTGACCAATACCGCCAAATACCCTGGCAGTAGCCTGAGTAATTACGGTATCTTTTTGTTGCGCTTTTAAGTTAGCAGTAAAAAAAACAAAGATAAAGAGGGTAATAGCTGAATACTTCATAATTAAAGTTTAGGATATGATGTTGACAGTTCAGTTATATATAGCAATAGCTTTTGGCTTTGGTTATTTTTATCCAAAACAAAATTGTTATTTAAGAAAGGCTTATTAAGGATAACTAATGGAGTTATGAATTTTTATTCCAGGAATGCCTATTTTTTCCATAGCGTGACAGATTGGGTATCCCAAAATAACATTTTTTCCAATCAAATGAAAATAAAATATTAATTACCAGCACATTAAGCACCCACAACTATAAAAAACACAAATTTCAGCTTTTAATTGGGGTTATTATTTGTCCACAACAAAAACTCGACATTATCGGTACATGTCATTGACTTTCCCGCATTCTCGAAGTTGAAACCCTCATACTTAGAAACGATATTATAAACCTCCTCATAACCCTTTGCTCCTAACGGAATCCTGCAGCAGCTATTACTACTCACTAATGTTAACCACACATCTGGTAACCAGGGGCCTTCATTGGTATTGATCAATAGTATTGTATGCACTTCTTTCCATAAAACTGATTCATTGCCCCATTTTGGATGTTCAACCAGTACCAATTCATCAGTAATGGTAACTACATAAAAATCTTCGGGCTGTAGGTTGGTTTTAGTTACAAAAGAAAATAGCTTTTTAATAAAATCCATGATCATACTTCCAATGTAGCATATTTTTTTTGAAGGGGAGGGATGCCCGGAACTTACCTAAACACATTTTCCTTTACCATAAACAAAGGCAATGAACTATGATCCTGTACGCGGGAGTGAAAATCCCTGATATTAAAATCCTTGCCTTGTTTTTGTTGCAACTCCTCTTTCCACTGCAATATTTGCAGTGCGCCGTATTTGTAGGTAACTACCTGCGCAGGCCAGCGGCGTATGCGGGCAATTTCGCGCAGGGCAATATCATCCTGGTTGCGGATGTTCTTTTTCCAAAAGGCAAGGGCCTGCTCATCAGTCCAGCCGTAATAGTTTAGGCCAACATCAAGCGGCACCCGTACCGAGCGCACAATATCCCATTCCCATTTACCTAATTCATCATAAGGGGTTTGGTAAACGCCTAACTGCTTGCCCAGTTCTTCGGCATAAGCGCCCCAGCCCTCGGCAAAGCCCATATAGTAAAAAAGCTGTTGCACAGCCGATGTTTTGGTTTTACTTTCGATGCTTGATTGATAATGATGGCCCGGTACCGCCTCATGGATAAAAAGCCAATCATACTGGCGTTTATTGTAAGGCTTATCAAAAAGGTTATAGTAAAAAGTGTTATTATCATAGTAACCGGGCGTTTGTGCCAGTTGCTTACTCTCGCCTGCTTTAATTTTCAAATCAGGTATCTCAAAATCGTTAAAAAGTTTGGGTAAATTACTGTAGATGATGGCCCTGGTGCGCTCAAAACTTTGCTGAACCAATTTGGGATCACGCTCAAAAAACTCAGGATCGTTAAGGTGTTTGTAAAAGGCATCCTCGCTTAAGCCGGTCTGCTGCCGCACCGACTCAATATGCTGCTGCACCCGGCTCAACTCCCCCAGTCCAAATTTATAGATCTCGTCGGGCGTTACATCGGCGCTCACCCATCGTTTTAGTAAATAAGCATACCAGGCTTTACCGTCTGGAACGGTAATAATACCACCATTCGAAATTTTTACAGGTCGATGTTTTATCCAGTCCTGTTCCAGTACCAGCCTCTCCAGGTTGAGTTTACTTTCGTATTTAATCAATTCGTAATCTATCTTTTGCGATGGGCTTAGGGCTTCCACTTTGTAGTTTGATAAACCTGTATCAGCCCACTTAAAAAACTCCTCTTGCTTCTGTATCACTGCTTCTGTGCCGATATGTTCCAATCCGCTCACATAGCTTAACTCTGGCTGCGGCAGGTTAAGTGCGGTATATTCGCTTACGAACCGGGCTGAAAAAGCATCAAATTTTTGCTGAGCGCGGGCATCAAAAAAGGACAGCATAAAAAAGCCGGCACAAAATAAGAGTATCTTCATAATGGGGTTTTAAAATATCATAAGGATTACAAGCTTCGATGTTTATTTGTAGCCTATGTTACAAAATATACCCTCAAATAATGTAAATTGTAAGCACCATGCGTAAACTTACCCTTATAATTGCTTTGATAACCTGCTGTTGTAAAACCTTTGCCCAGGTAACTTACCCGGATGCAACTTTACCTGCAAATTTCCCGATACTTTTTGCCAAAGGCATCCTAACCGATGGCCTTAGCAACCGCGATTTTACCATCTCGCCCAAAGGCGACGAGATTTTTTACACCCTGCAACAACCACGTTTTGTTAGCAGTACCATTCTGTATCTTACAAAAAAGAATGGCAAATGGAGTAAACCCAGGGTAGCCCCATTTTCGGGTCGCTTTAGGGACCTGGAGGCTGCTTTCTCCCCAGACAGAATGTATATCTATTTTTCTTCGGACAGGCCACTAAAAGATGGCGTCGCTAAAAAGGACTTTGATATATGGCGGGTTAAGCGCAATCCAAATGGAACCTGGGCCGCGCCCGAGAATTTAGGCCCCAACGTTAACACTGATAAGAATGAGTTTTATCCCAGCATCACGCGCAGCGGCAACCTTTATTTCACAGTTGAAGCTGATTATGGCAAAGGGAGTGAAGATATTGTTGTGTGCAAACCAATGCCTGGCGGCTATACTAAACCCGAGAGCCTACCCGAAGATATCAATACCAAATACGATGAGTTTAATGCCTTTGTTGACCCCGATGAGCAATTTATTTTGCTTACTTCTGAGGGCCGCCCTGATGATATAGGCCGGGGCGACCTTTACATTAGCCACAAGGATAAAGCAGGAAACTGGCTGCCGGTGAAACATTTGCCGGTACCCATTAACTCAACCGCCATTGATTATTGCCCTTTTGTTACCTGGAATAAAAAATATTTAATGTTCACCAGCAGCAGGTTAAATAAGGATTTGACCGATGGTAAAACAAAAACTTACCCGCAATTAAAAACTTTACTGAACAGCGCGGGTAACGGCTGGGACGATATTTATTGGGTGAAATTTGATGCAGACTGGTAGTACTATAAAAAAGAAAAGTCATGTTGAATTGGTTTCAACACGACTTCATATCTTGATAAGTAAGCTACTTACTTTTTATCTTCAACACGTTTTAATACCGAGTGAACTTTTGAACCGCTAACCTCCAGGTCTACAGTTGTTGAATCGCCATAAAACTTACCAGTATGTGGAATATCCATTCCGCTGGTGCTTATAGTGAATGAAAAATCAGCGCCGGTTATCTTACCATTGTTTAAAGGCACATCGCCATCTGGTGTAAGGGCAGTACCCGTTAATTTGTCGCCATCAATCTTAAAATTGTAAAGCAATGGATACTCTGTACCGCCAATATCAGCCTTTCCAGACCATTTTCCATTTAAATCAGCAATGGCTGCAAGGCATACCATAAAGCAGCTTAGTAATAAAGCAGTTGTAAATAATTTTCTTTTCATAACTTAAATTTGTTCATATCTAAGATAAGATGTTTTTCATTATAATATGTTACCATAAAATTATTAAAAAGTTATAATCAAAGCATTTAGCCTACCGGGCCGCCACTGCTTTCAGGATGTAATTCTCCATAATCTTCTCGGGCTGCCACACCCTGCGGTTCCTGAAATTGCCCGATGTAATAACCACCACCAACTGGTATTCAGGCACTATAAATATATATTGCCCACCCGCGCCACGCGCCTCTACAGTGTTAATAATTTTACCATTAACGTTGTAATGATAATGCCACCACAAAAAGCCATATTCATTTTTCTCATTATGATTTTCAAGCACCAGGTACTTCTTGAAGGAGGCATCAACCCAGTTTTTGCTGATGAGCTGCTGATTTTTCCATTTACCACCATTAGCATAAAGTAAACCAAACTTTAACATATCCCGTGGCCGCAGGTGCATACCGCCACCAAAATATGGCCGGTTAAGCGGATCATCAAAAACAATATAGTTGCTAATACCTAATGGCTCAAACAAATTTTGATCAATAAACAAGTCGAGCGGCTGTTTCACTACGGTATCTGCAATTACCCCAAGCAGGTAAGGATTGGCCGAACTATAGTTGGCATGTGTACCCGGGGAGTTGATCATTGGTGCCTCAACTACTGTTTTCAGCCAGTTTGCCGAGTTTTGATATTCATCTTCTGATGCTGCCGACTTCCTGTCTATCCCAAAGTCTATGGCATCCAGACCCGAGCTCATCGTGAGCAAGCTACCTATGCTGATGGCCTGTTTCCGTTTATTACCATCGGCAGCATGCTTATATTGATCAGGTAAAAACTGAAACAGCTTTTGGGCAGTATCCTTTAGTAAGCCTTTATCCATAGCTATCCCCACAATGGCCGATGAGATACTTTTTGATGCTGACCGCAGGTCATGTACAGCCCCCTCATCAAACCCATTAAAATACTGCTCATAAACAAACTTCCCGTTCCTGCTGATAAGCACACTATGTGTATTGGTGATCTTATTGGCGTTGATACTATCCACCATCAGTTTTAAATAGCCTTCATCAAAACCGGCTGCGTTCAGGCTGTTAACCGGCAAGTCATCTTTCATATCAACAGGCATATTGCTGTTAAAAGGTAGCTTAGGGGCTTTACTTGCCAAATCCCACTCCTTAACAGAGCGGTGTAAGGAAACCGTGGATATGGGTAAACCGGCAATTTCGGCCTGTAAAATAATGGCATCCTTAAACAGTTTACCGTTAAACTTTAAACCGCTGCGGTAATCTCTGAAATGAACACTATCAGCATTAAGGGTCAACCCGCCACTTGCAAAGCCCGAAAAACGGGTATCGCCCAGGAAAATATAAGCTTCGTATTTAGTTGAATCGGTATTTTCAACATCAATATAAAATTCAGGTCTCAGATCGGGGACAAACAAAATGTTCCATTTACCAGTGTATGTGCCGGCTGCCTTTGCTTGTAAAACCATGTGGTAACTCCATTGCACCGAGCGGATGAACAGCCGCACCTGTTTATCACCTATGGTGCCTTTAACTGCCAGGTTGCTATCAAGCTTAACCTCGAAATTATTACTGGCCGATAGTTTAAAGTTTCTGTGGATCGATTTGCCGGACGAAGTTAACTGCAGCGTATAGCTGCCTACAGCAGTTTTTTTTACCGCTACGCCAATTCCGAAGTTTTGGGGCTGGGTTAATAAACCTTCCCAATGGCCTTCATAGGGTTTCATGCCAATCTGCCCAAAACAAGTACTGTTGATCAGCAGCATCAATACTATTACCGGTAACCTGTTTTTAAAATAGTTGAATAATAACATGGTGTATATTTATGGCACAATAGTAAGCACTTTGCGACAGGCAAAATAGCACATTGTTAACGTGCCATAATTATTTTTCGGTATTGTAAGGGCGTTACCCCAACAGCCTGTTTAAAGCTGCGGATAAAATGGCTCTGATCGGCGAAGCCACACTCATAGCCAATCTGTATTAGAGGCACTGCCTTTTTACTCAGCAAACCTGCAGCTTGCTCTATTCTTAACTTTTTAAGGTAATCGCCAACCGTGGTGTGGAAATATTTAGGAAACTGGCGCGATAAATGAACCGGGTGCACTTGCGCAAGAGCGGCTAAAGCATCCCATGATAATGAATTGGTATCGGCATCGTTCAGTACTTCCTTTATCTTTTTTACCCAGGCGGGTTGCCGCGCTGTTTCCTGTTGCCTTACATTGGCAAGTAAACCAAAAACTTTAAAAAGCGATTCACGGATAGCCAGTATTTCTATCGCCCCGGTATACTTTGTTTCCAAATACATGCTGCGGAACAACAACTTTAAAACCGGGTTATTCAGCTTTACACTGCCTTCCATTTGGTTTAGCGGCAATTGATATCTTTCAAAGAAATCCTTTTCCAGCTCGATATGAAAACCACGGGTATAGCCGGGGCGCTTGATATTGCAGTGCGCATCCTGCCAGTTGTGAAACAGCAGTGTGCCTTCGCTGCATTCATAACTCTCTTTTTTATTGGTCTCCAGCATGTTGCCGGTAAGCAAAAAAGTAAAGTATGGGTTTTGGTGTGTATGCCAGTCAACACGGTCATGCGTGTATTCGGTATCGGTAATAATGAGATTATCCAGTTGAATAGCCTTGTTTTGGATCCCGAAGTATTTACCTTTTTGAAGCTGCAGCATATTGCTTTATAGACGGCTAAAGAAATAAATTGTTACATTTTAGTTAGCGAGCTTAAGGATGAACGAATTACTAAATTGACTTAAATTGTAACATTAAAATAATCTGCACATCTAAAATCTGCACATATGCACATTCGTTTATTTGTTTAATTTTGGTCCGATGAAAAAAGTGGAAGTATTAAAGCTGATAGATCTGATCGAGGAGATCAAAAAACTGGATGAATTGATTACGCAAAGCCGTAAAAAAAAGACATCAGATTTTGTGCTGAATCAATACGAAGCTAAAAAATTGAAGATGATTGGCTCAATCATCAACGAGCTGGCCAATCCGCCAATTCAATCCATGGAAAGCTATATGCTTATCCAGAAGATCCTTAACAAATACTACCCAAACATCAATAATGGTGAGTTGCTGAATGATAGCGATGTAGACAAAATTGTGGCTGTTATTTAAGGAAAAGTCCAATAAATAGCGGCAATGGTTTCTTTAACCTCGCCTTCTTTCCAAAACGTGGTAGCCGGGTGAAAATGTTTCCAGGAGTGCCAGTATTCCTGGTAGGCTTGTACCTTGCTTAGTTTTTGACCCTTTTGCGCACCAGATGTACATAAGCCATCCCAATCCCAAACTGATGCAGTTTCTTTATCGGTAAGTTGTCCATCTTTATTCAAATCAAAATGAAGGGTTTTACCTTTCAAATTGGCATTCCAAACATGGTAACTCAGGCTGTCTTTTTCTATGCCTACAAGTAACGATGTTTTATTGAGCTCATCATTAAGTACACGTTTATGAAATAAATGACGCCAGTCATAAGCTTTAGCCTGCCCGTTTATTATCACCCCTATAACCCAGCTTTTCCTGATCAGCGAATCTTTATTTTTTAACGTGCTGTCTTTATCAATGTATTGCACACGATCATAGTTTTTAAGGTCGGTATAATCAGCAGCATACAATTTATCCGGTTGCATGATCATGGATGCCGGATGTTTTTGCAGCCAGGCGCCCAGGGTTAACTGCTCATAAGGCAACTCCTGTAAATGCTGCCCTTTAAGTTGGCCAACTGCCGCATTACCTGTTGCCTGGTACCACCATGTTTTGGTGCTTTCGTCTTCAATAATAGCATTATAATGCCTTGCCCCTACCAGCCTGAAGTTTTGCCTTTTGCCATTTATTACCGGGCTGTAAACCCGCCCTGTACGGCACATGGTGCAGTAGGTTACCAGGACTGGTTCGGCTCCAACATTATCCTGTACTTTATGGTGATAGCCTAAATATATAACCGGGTAGGCTTTGGCCACTCCGTTGTTTACCACACCCACTACCAAATAATTGAGCGGCACCTTATTGGTTAGCCCGTTGGCAAATTTAGCTACCTCAGTTTCCTTAAACATGGTTTCGGCTTTGTACAAATAGTCGGTAATATAAAAACTACCCAGGCAAAGCACCAGTACAATGGCCTTAACAAGCTGACCTCTTTTTGTATTTTTTGAATAAAATTTAAACAGGTACCAAGCAATGAAAATAGCCCCGATGAAGCGCAGCGGATTAACGATTTTTTCCAGGTAATAGCATACCGTAATGGCATTCAGATCCTGGCTGCCCGGAAAAGGCATCAGCAGGTAGGCATGCACCAGACCCGGTACTACCAATAAAATTATCCCTATCCAAAATATTCCTGGTCTATGTATATATTTCTTCATTTAATCTGCATTTAAAGCGGCATACCTGTTGGCCGATGGCAGGTAACCATTTGTTTTTAGGATGCCTGCCAGGCGATTATAAAAAGCAGGTTCAGTTGGGGTTACGCTGGCCAGCCCGTCAACATAACGATTATAAAGGCTAAACAGGGCAGCAATTAAAACGGTATCATGCAGTTCCAAATCGGTTGCACCTGCCTGCTTTGCCTTTTCAACCAGGTTGGCAGTAACATTTTTACCGCTCAACTGTGTTTGGTGTGCAATCTCCAGCAGGTGTTTCATTTTTTCGCTTACGGGCGCGTTATCGGGATCATTCTTTACTTTTTCGGCAGTTTCGGTATCTCCCAACAGCACATCCGCCGCCGCGGTATGGGCATTGGTACAAAAACGGCATTGGTTGCCATGGCTCACAACAGTAGCAATCAGCTCGCGCTCACCTTCGGTAAGGGTTGATTCACCGCGTAATAGTATCTGGGTAAGCTGCCTTATGGGCAAAGCCGTATCTTGTCTATAATTCAGTAAACCGGTAATACCGGGCAGGTTATCATCTAATGGTATGTATGGCATATCAATAGTACAATGGGGCTCGGCTTCTCAACCGATCAATAAATTTAATAAAGGCTTTATAATCGACCCTAATTTATCTAAAAAATTAAATAATCCGCAACATCGGGCATAATTATTTTTTTAGGCAGATCTCCCACTCTATTTATTTTAAGTTTATAGCATACAGGCCGCCATCGGCACTGCCAACGTAAATTACGCCATTAAGAATAACCGGCGATGACACTATGGGGCCAAGGGTATGTAATTTATCCATTACATCAACCGCTGTCTTATACAGCGAGTTATCGGCACCGTTTGCCGCGTATTCAAAGTTAAGTGTATCCTGCTTCAATACTTTTGTGGCATGGGCATTACGGCCTGTTGTTTTAAATTCGCCGGAGAGCTTGCCAGTTTTAATATTTACAGCAAAAAGTTTTCCCGTAAAATCACCAAAGAAAGCCGTATTTGCCCATAATGCCGGGGAGGAATATAAATAGCCATTGGCTTTATAGCTAAATTGCTGCTTGCCGGTTAAAGCATCAACGGCCACAAACAAATAGGTATCTGAGGTGGTAAAATAAACCTTGCCATTTTTTATAGCAGCGGTGGTAAGTATCCAGGAGCCATTGGCATTATATTTCCAGGCCAGCTTTCCTGTATTGGCATTAAGCGCATAAAAATAGCTATCCCGGCAACCAAAATAAACAAAACCATTATTGCAGATTGGCGAGGCCTGAATCCCCTCCAACTGGTGATAATTCGGCTGATCGGCCGTTTTAAACTTCCAGATAAGTTGACCGCTTGCGGCATCCAAAGCGTACAGGTAGGTATCCCAACTGCCAAAATAAACCTTGCCCTGGTATAAATACGGACTGGTATGGATAATTCCTTTTGTTTGATAAGTCCATTTCAACTTACCAGTATTACCATCCAACGCATAAAGCTTACCATCGCTGCTTCCAAAATATACGGTGGGATTATTTTTTGCTTCACTAAATACCGGCGAAGACAGAAAAAAATCATATAGATCATCCATATATTCGTTCAGCGGCTTCATGGTCCATAATCCCTTTGCGCCAACCTTCTTCTCACCGCCAGTTTTAAACTTCCAGATAAGTTTGCCGGTTTTAGCATTTAAGCTATAATAATAACCATCAAAACTGCCAAAACACAGCTTATCGCCATTTATTGCTGCCGATGAATTTACGGCACCACCAGTAGTGAATTTCCAAACCTGTTTCCCTGTTTTTACATCAACGGCGTACAAATTATGGTCTTCGCTACCTATATATGCCATACCATTAGCTATAACCGGAGATGAGAATATTTTCCCCTTCGTGGCAAATTTCCACTTTAGGCCGCCAAAAGAACCATAGTCCTTTTTATTATAAGCCTCTTTATGCGGCACGTTAGTATCTACAGCCAGGGGCATCGACGTCTTTCCCTGGCTAAAAGCCGCGGTGACCATAAATAAGGCAAACAGGAAAATATTCTTTTTCATTATCAGGAATGGATATAATTCAGGCACACAAGTATAGTCATACTTTTAGCCTATAACTAATTGTATCCCTTATAATTAGAATCGCACATTTAAAAACTATTGCTTTTTTCCGTTTTCTACACTTTTAATCTCTTCCTTGCGGTCCTTTTTAAAATCGAAGTTGTTAAAATCTGTTGTCTGTGGCAGATCCATGGTGTAATTTGTGAGGGTATCTATTTCAATGGTGATGTTCTCCATATTCAAATCGATGAGGTGACCGCCGGCTGTCTTATCCTCCGATAAAAAATGAAAATGATACCCACTGATGTGCGCGCCTTCCATAAAGGTAGGGATACGAAAACCCACCAGATCGCCCCGGATATCGCTATGCTCAAAAAAATGCTGCCTGTTCAGCATAGCGGCAAGAGGCAGGTATGGCTTTTCAACCGGTGGGAAAGCCCTGGTTTTAATCGATTTGAATTTACCAGTAATATGGATTGCGTATATACCATTCTGGTTGCGCAGCAAACTGTCCAGGTAACTATAAAGCGCTGTTTTGCTTAACGCGCCGGCATGCTTGTACACTTTTTTTGCCTTAAAAAAGCACACCACCGCATAGGGCAATTTGCCGGTATCGGCAACCAAAGTGGTTTTACCAGTTGATTGCGTTTGGTAAATTTTTCCGTTCAACAACAGCAGTTCGCCATCAAGATGACCGGGCGCACCCAGGCCAAAATTGCCGTGCTTTTCCAATTCTTTATAAGGGTACCAATTATCATATAAGCCACCAATAAAACCCGAGGCAAACCCCGCGCTGAATAAATTATTGTCGTTTTTTAAAGGATTGGCTTTTTGTTGTGCTATGGATTTGTAGTTGACACAGGTAATAGCTAACAAGATAAAAAGGATTTTTTTCGACATCATAAAGGAATTGGATTTAAGCTTTGCAAAGCAAGTGTTTTACAGCAAGCTATCCAAATGTTTGTGGATAATTAAAAACATGTCCTTTTCAAATTTTACGTTACCCTTACGGGGAAACAGGTTGCTTATTTTAGATTTGTGTATCCCTAAAACAGGAATACGATGAAAGTAGAAATTTGGAGCGACGTAATGTGCCCGTTTTGTTATATAGGCAAGCGCAGGTTTGAAGAGGCTTTGGAGCAATTTGATCATAAAGACCAGGTAGAAATTGAGTGGAAAAGCTTTCAGCTTAACCCGGATATGAAAACCGACCCCAACATTAACATTAGTCAATACCTGGCTGATGCCAAAGGCTGGACGCTTGACTACGCCCAACAAATGAATAACCATGTTACCCAAATGGCTGCCGAAGTAGGGCTTACCTATGATTTCGACAGGGCTGTTGTGGCTAACAGTTTCAAAGCTCACCGTTTTAGCCACCTTGCCAAAAAACATAACCTTGGTGATAAGGCCGAAGAAACCTTGTTTAAAGCTTACTTTACAGAAGGCCTAAATATTGATGATAACGACACCCTTATACAATTGGGAACCAATATTGGCCTTAATGCCGAAGAAATAAAACAAGTGCTTGAAAGTGATACTTATGCTGACGACGTAAAGTATGATATTGCCGAGGCTCAACAATTAGGCATAAGAGGGGTTCCGTTTTTTGTGATGAATAACAAGTATGGTGTATCGGGTGCGCAGGCTGTGCCGGTTTTCCAGGAAACAATTGAGAAATCATTTGCCGAATGGCAACTGGAAAGCAGCAAACAAGCACTAACCATTATTGAAGGTGAATCATGTTCGCCGGATGGAGATTGCAATTAACACTATTGATCTTCAGTACAATTACGTATTTTTGATTTAAAATCCATTCAAAAGTCAAAAACGATTTAGCTTACTTAAAGTATAAATTAAAGCACTATATTTGCATTAATACAACTAAGTGTATTTTTTACACTTAGCCTAATAAAAATACAGATGATAGACGCTCCCGCCCTCCCGGTTTTAAACTCCAAAACAACGCTCCGCATAGCTGTGGGAGCCATGTTTTTTATGGCTGGTTTAAGCTTTTCAAGCTGGGCATCACGTATAGCTACGGTACAGCAAACCATGGGCCTCTCTGATGCGGCTTTAGGTGCTGTACTATTTTCATTACCCGTTGGCTTAATGTGTTCTCTGCCGTTTTCCGGGTGGATCATCACTAAAATTGGCAGCCGGAGGTTGTTAATCAGTGCATTGCTGGTATATGCATTAGCACTGGTAACTTTAGGTTTGGCACAAAATACATTTCAGCTTATTATTTGCCTTATTTGTTTCGGCTTTAGCAGTAACGCGGTTAACATAGCTGTAAATACCCAGGCCGTAGCTACCGAAAAGATTTATAAACGCCCTATACTGGCATCATTTCATGGTTTGTGGAGCCTGGCAGGGTTTACAGGCGGCGGGATAGGCTCTTTAATGATAGCTCATAATATTTCACCCTTATATCATTTTTTGCTCATGCTGGTTGTTATTGCAGCCGGCGTAGCCATAGCGGCCCGCTATTTAGAGGATGATAAAGTTGCCAGCGCCGGGCCAGTATTTGTTATGCCCGATAAATCGCTGATTAAATTGGGAGTGATTGCTTTTTGCTCCATGATTTGTGAGGGGGCCATGTTTGACTGGAGCGTTATCTACTTTAAAAAAATAGTGCTTGCCCCTGCAGCCATGGTAGGGATAGGCTTTACAGCGTTTATGTTCACCATGGCTATAGGTCGTTTTGTGGCAGATGCCTTTGCCCATAAATTTGGCTTAAAACGCACCTTACAGGTAAGCGGTCTGTTAACGGCTACAGGCCTCACGATAGCAGTAGTTTTCCCTTACATTTATACAGCAATAATTGGTTTTTTACTGGTTGGTGCCGGTGTATCATCTGTAGTGCCAATGGTTTATAGCGCGGCAGGTAAGTCAAAAACCATGTTACCGGGCGTTGCTTTGGCAGCAGTATCTACTATTGGTTTCCTTGGCTTTTTTGTTGGTCCGCCGGTTATTGGCTTTATAGCAGGTGTTGCCACATTAAGGGCATCATTTGTGCTGATAGCATTAATGGGGCTATTGGTTACTATAGTATCTACCAAAGCTAAAATTGAATCCTAAGCTTTATTAAGATCGGTGTCGCCCGGGTTTAACAGGTAATCAAACTGCTCATGCCCGTTGTGTATGATGAATTTTAGCCGCTCCTTTGGCACATCAATATCCAATGATATTAATCCCAAAGTTTCGGGCAGATTATCCCGAATAACTTTCAGATCGGTTACATGAGGCATTTCGATAAAAATATCTTCGCCCTGTGCTTCAATTTTCCATCCCGGCAGCCGGGTATTGTGCAATACATCCAGCCATTTCTTTTGATAAAGGTTCATAATCGTTTTTTAATAATAAAGGGATGAACGGACGATTGGTTTTAATTATTAACCTAATGTTATGGTTTTAAAGAGCTTTTTATTATTTCCAGGATCCGTTCATTTTTAACAATCCACATTCCTAACCGCTCTTCTGTAATACCCTCTTTAAGTTTATAGGTGTTTACCGGGTTCGTATCTTCAAAAACAGTTTCCATATATCGGAAATTGATATTTTCAATGGGTGATAATTCATGGGCAACCTCAACAATATGTGTAGAAACTACAAAAAAACAGGTTTTCACCTCTGCAAAGGCCGCGATTATGGCAAGCGAGGCATCATAGGCATCTTTAACATTTGTCCCCCTGAACAGTTCGTCAAAAATGACGAAAACATCTTTTGACTGATTTAATTTTTCGGCCACTTGCTTAACCCGCAATACTTCTTTATAAAAGTGGCTATGTCCCTGTTCAACATCATCCGCTAAGTTTATGGTTGTAATCAGACCTTTAAATGCGGAAGTCACCATGTGTTTCGCGGGCACCGGAAAGCCTATTTGAGATAAATAGATAGCAATTCCAATTGATTTAAGCAGAGATGATTTTCCCGCCATATTAGTACCGGTAATAAAACAAACATTTTTGTCGGGACTAAATTCAATGTCGTTACTTTTAGGATCAGCAATAAACGGGTGAAATAAGCCCTCAATAGTTAATCCCGTTGTGTTAGTATCATTAACTACGGGAAATGTGAAACCAAGGGCTTTACCACTTAAACTTACGGATTGATAAACATCTAACTGGTAAGCAACATTCAACAAAATCTTCATTCTTTCATAGGCAAGGTACCTGAAAAAGTGGTCGGCTTTCGCCATATCCGTAGCACTGCGATTAGGCTTCTTTATCAATTGTTTTAGCCATACAAATTCTTCGGGCTGGAAAGTGTTTAAAATAATTGAACGGAATTCCTGTATTTTTTTAGGCAGATCGCCCTTTAGTGCTTCAGCGTAATCTATTAAGCTTTCCAGTATCGATAGCGTATTTTCTATCCCGGTTTGAATTACATAATGATCATTATTATTAATGAACGCATGTATGATTTTTTCTAAGAACCGGGTTATAACCGAAAATGGTTTAGCATGGTAATGCTTTTTTAAATAAAACTCTACAAAATCATAATCATTTCTATTTAAGCTAATTTTAATATCATGTTCCTCAATATATAAAAACACTTCTACCCTTTCCTTTATGTGAACAGGATCGGTAAGCGGCTTGTTGAACATATCGTGCAACGCTTCATTGCCACCAATTGTATTTGTTTGGTTGAAAAGGCTATATATAGATTGGCGGGAATTGTTACTTTGAAATATTGCCAAATCATTTAGTGTTTGCCTATCTATATCGAAATTCATGAAAATGGTTGTATGAGTTGCTTAAAGCTAAACTTTCTGTTAGATTATCTAATAATATATAATACAATTCGCAGCTTTCACACCTGTCCTCAATGTAACGTCATTAACAAACATTTAGTTCTCGCCCCTGCCCCCCATTCAACAATAGTTACAAACAACCAGGTTGCTTTCATCAAGAACAAAGGCTTTGTACAACCTGCTTTCAGCTTTTATATAATATTGTTACATTGATAACCTATACAGACCTATTTGTTTATTAATCTTAATTTTCTAATTTTATGAATTAATAATGTACATACATTAACACATTATACGTTATTAACTCATACCAATTATAAATTTTTGTACAATGGATTTTTTGAATACCATACTTGATTTTTTTAAAGGCTTTTTTGGCTGGGGCAGTTGGAACAGTTTGATGAACATCATCAAATCTGGCGATTATGGCAAATTGCTTACTTACGACGGTTTCCGGGCGATGCTATTCCCAATCCTGCCGTTCCTGCTTTCGCTTGAAATTATCCGGGCAGCCTTTTATAAACGCTTTAAGGTTATCCATTATAAAATACCTTTTTTTTCATTTGTATTAAATTCTGTTATCGGGCGGTACATATCCATAGGCATGGTTTTCCTGTGCATAGGTTTATTTGAAAAACATGCTTTTTTTAAAACTACATTTACCTGGTACTGGTTTATTTATGGTTATATAGTTTGGGAATTTGGCCATTTCCTGTATCATTACTTCGGTCATAAAGTAAGGTTGTTCTGGTGCCTTCACTCCACCCATCACGCGCCCGAAACCATGAACCTGGCCATCAGTAACGCGCATTTCTTTTTAGAGGGACCTTATGCCGATTTTATACGCACCACGGTTTGCATCATGTTGGGCGTTACCCCTCCTATGTTGTTTGTAATTATGTTTATTGATGGATTTTGGGGAACATTTATCCATATTGGCGAAAACGTGATGAAGGATGCCCGATTAGGCTTTTTAAACAATATTTTGCTTACGCCATCGCATCACCGGGTACACCATGCCCGCAATATAAAATACATGGATACCAATTTTTGTAACCTGTTGCCCATCTGGGATAAAGTATTTGGCACTTACCAAAACGAAGAAATGGAAATTTCTATCGAGTACGGCATCAGTCGCCCACTGATTAAAAATAGTTTCCTGGACGCCTACTTTGGTGAGATAGTAGCCTTAGTAAAAGATGTATATAAGGCGCCCGGCATTAAAAACAAGCTCCTCTATATTGTAATGCCTCCCGGATGGAACCATAACGGTGATCATAAAATGACCACCGTTGTAAAGAAGAAGTATTTTGAGGAACTGGAAAAGCAAAACGCCAGCAACGCTGACCCGGCGAAAAAGACGGTATTAACCTAAATTTTCCCAATCCGCGAATATCTGCGTATACTCCTTTATGGATTAAACCCTTAAAAAGGTTTTCTTTTGATATAAATAGTACAGGAACAGCCATTTAACCATTACAAAGGTAATGGCCATGGCTACTGCATTAAAAGGATCGCCGATGAGCTGACCTATCCAGCCAAAGAAACCATTATTGGTGTAACCCCATTTTATAAAATGACCGGATACATAGATCAGGATGGAGTTCATGCCGATCACCCTGAAATAAAACGACCATTTTTGATAACCCAGCACATCTATAATATAATAAAAAAATGCCATCAACAGCAGGCTTAAGCCACCTACCTGCATTACAAATGAGCTGCTCCACAGATTTTTGTTGATAGGAAAATCAAGATTCCAGATTTGAGCAATAACCAGGAATATGACACCGGCAATACCCAGTATAGCCACTTTTTTCATTTGCCTTAAACCGGTTTTCTTTAAGATGGTGCCGGTAATTATTCCTAACAAACCGGTGCTGATAGCGGGGATAGTGGAAAATAAACCTTCGGGATCATGAATGCCTAAATATAATTTGCCCGGCAGGATAATCCTATCCATGTAGGATGCAAAATTGCCCTGCATGGTTAAATCGCCATGAGGAAAGCCCGGTGCCGAAGTAAATTTAAGCAGCAGCCAGTAACCTATGATGAACACCCAAAACCAAACCATCTGCATCCGCTCGCTGCTGTACAGGTAAATAATGTTGGCAAACATATATGCTATCCCAATGCGGCCCAGCACGCTGGCAAAACGAATCTCGGATATCGGCATAATGTTTAATCCGTTGTTAACCACCAAGCCCAGTAACACCAATATGAATGCTCTTTTTATAACACGCAGCACCAACTGCTTTTTGCTTTTGCCCTTCTCTAATTCGCGGCCAACAGAAAAAGGGGTAGATACGCCTGCCATGAACAGGAACAGCGGGAATATCAAATCGTAAAGATGAAAACCATTCCAGTCGGGGTGTGTAAACTGATTTGCGATAGCTCCCCAAAACGGTGATTTGGTGGCTTTAGCCATTGTATGGAAGATCTCTTCGCCCCCCATAATCCAAAACATATCAAAGCCGCGAAGGGCATCTAACGAAAATAAACGGGTGGGAGCGGCATTAATATCATCAGGCGCGGTATTGCCTGTGCTGGTTGTTGCTTTGGAAGCCATTGGTTATAGGATTTTTGTTTGAACTAAAGATATAAAAAGGCCGACTAATTAAAATAATTTTTTTAGCTGTTTAACTTATTAAAATAATTGGATATTGGAGTTGAAATTTATTGGACGCAGTTTAAAAATATAAATACGATCGTCATTGCTGTAAGGGTTTAGTAATTCGGTAACAGAATCAGGTATTTTTATTTGTTGTTTAGGGTGACCATATCGATAGGTTTTTTACCATTGATGCCCTGATGTGGCCGTTCCCAGTTATAATAAAC
>NZ_JBFUCX010000028.1:0-26750 GCF_056405015.1 Mucilaginibacter sp. P2_A4
AAAGGATACGATAAACCCGGCAATCATTATCTTCTTTTCCTTGTACTTCTCCAGCAACATCCCCGTGGGGATAGAAACCAAACCGTAGGCTATAAAAAAGGCAAATGGTAAGAAAGCTGCCAGCGTTAGGCTCAGGTGAAAACCCTTTATGAAATCGGGATTTAGGGCACCAATAACGTTGGTGAGAAAAGAGATAACAAAAAAGCTGAGCATGATTAATGCTACGATGTAGTAGTTACGTTTCATGAAACTACTTTTAGTGATGAGAAAAATGAGTCTGAATATCTATGCATTGTTATTACTTGATTTTTTATAAAATTGATATTTGTTAATTTAATTTTAGAAAATGATCTGTTTATAATTAAACCAACTACATCTCTCTTATCCAATTTTGGAGTTGATTAAGCATATCAATCAATTGTTCAGAAATAAAAATTTAAATTAGATTATTTATTCTTTTATCCATTTACTCCTAAACCCTAATTTTTTCAAACCATTTTGGATGTCTGGGTTATTCATAAAAAGTTTCCATATCAATCCGCTGCGATAATTTTCTATCATAACCACAATAGGCCCTTGGTCAATAGCCAAATGCGTTTTAGCATACCAATTATGCGATTCGCTGAAACCATCAGCAAAACCATAAGGGCCCCATATTTTATCACCCAGGTCATAATAAAAATGCTTCAACGCAGTCATCGAGTATGCAGGGGTATATGGAAATGACGATAACGCTGCAGTAGGTTGTATCACACCTCTATCATCCTCCGGACAATGGGCCACATAGCCTTTCCAACTGTCACCAGCGGTAAGGCCCCAGCAGTTCTCACCATAGCCCTTAAAATGTTTTGGATTTTCAATACAATAGGCTCTGTTAATAAGTGTGTGATTTTTTGTTTGCAGGGAATAATCGATATCATGGTCATCTTTCAACCCATTAGGATCAATGCCCATGTAGGTATATTGCTCAAAAAAAAGAGGGCCGCCTTTATCATAATTACCTAGGGGAAGTACATAATTGTAATAAGATTGCCCATTTTTCCAGCCACCTCCTTTTACCCAACAGTTGTCATATAATTCTTTAGTGATGGGATGAGAAGGTGATGCGGCAGCAATAATATACGTTATTAAAGCTTCGTCATAACCGGATACTGGAAAGTTCATGTCAAAATCGTTTCCTGGACTCCAGTGCCAGTAAAATACTTTATTACTGCCATTGCTGTGCCAGTTCCAGTCGGCCGCATTCCACATTTGCTGTACGCGCTTCTGGAAATATCTCTCAGGCAGTGTAGTACCGTTAAAATATGCTTTAGCACTTAACAGCCCCATCATCAGGTAAGATGTCTCCACGATATCGGCGCCATCGTCCACCCTGCCAAACGGAATAGTTTTTCCTGTCGCCCCATTCATAAAATGTGGATAAATACCATGATAACAATCGGCTTTAGTTAAGAAATCGACAATTTTTATTAGCCGATTTAGAGCTGTGTCCCTGTCGATCCACCCCCGGTTCACTGCTACTACGGTAGACAAAATGCCCATGCCTGTACCTCCAATGGCGCAAGCCTCAGGGCCAAAAGTTGATTTACTCAAATTTGGCTCATCATCCGCTTCGTTAATATAATCCCAGTAATACTCAGCTTTTACAGTATTATCACGTTCCCTTGCTAAACCACTAATCGGGTGGGCAAAATGCCAGAAATACCTGAACGTTTGGCGCTGAACAATATCAAGCAATACCGAATCGCTGACATTTTTAATAATACCAACAGGTGCAATGGAATAATGCGCTGAAGATACCTGTTTAAAACTTTTTTTCTTTTGAGCAAATACAGCTGATGTTATTAATAAACAAATGATGGCGTAGCCAAGCTTCTTTTTCATGATACGATTTAATTCGGATTGTAGAGGAATATTATATATATGATATTTGGTATCAGAGATTCTGTTCCCAGCCGGTATCCTTTAACGCGGGATCGTCCTCCTTATTCAAAAAATCTATATGAATAACGGGCTGTAGTTCCCATTCTAAAATAGCTTTGTCAGGAACCACATTAACAGGGATTTTCCATGATGTGGATTTTTCGTTATAAGCAATATTGGATTGCAGGCTAAAACATGAAATGATGGACCACCGGGGGTGATCAGATAAATTCGCTTCCGAACGATGGAGTAAATTGCTGTGAAAGAAAAGTGCATCGCCTGGCTCAAGTTCAACATATACCAATTCCATCGTTTTTAGGGCATTATTAACCATTGTCATATCCGCACCAACCTGCTCTCCTGCAAAACCATGATTTACCCTGCCCATTTTATGTGAATTGCTGATGACTTGCAAACACCCGTTCTCTTTGTTTGCCGCTGTAATGGCGATCATTACACTCATTAACTGATCGGGAAACATAAACTGGTTTTTATACCAATACCCATAATCCTGATGCCATTCCCATGCCCCGCCAACCTTTGGCTCTTTTTGCATTAGTTTAGTGTGAAAGTGGCATACCGGCGAGGTATCGCCGAGGAGCTTCTGAACTGAACTGATCATCTTTTTGCTCCGGGCGAGGTAGCCAAATACATCGTTTCCAGCAGTGAACCACAGTGATAATTTTGTCTTTTTTCCGCTTTGGTCATTTAAATCCAAAGCATTATTCAACATAGCATTATCACCAACAGCTGAAGTATATATTCTCCCAATTTCATGCTTGCTACAAAACGATTTTACAACAATAAATCCCTGCTCATGGTATTGCTTAACCTGTTCGGCCGATAGTTTAAAACTTGACATAGATCAGATTGGTTTAATTTTATACTAAGATGAGTATGATTAAGGTCCCAAGCCACATTGTAACTGTTACAAACTGATACTTTTATAACACAATACTAAAAATCCCTTTTATATACCTGTATATTTGAATATGAAACCAGCATTGGAATACTTGCCCAGGAACTCCGGCGAATCTTTTGTGATCAAATACTTTGATTACCCATATTTTCCCACACCCTGGCATTTTCATCCCGAATATGAGATAGTATTGGTAACTGAAAGTACAGGAAAACGGTTTATTGGTGACCAGGTAAGCGATTTTAAACCCGGCGACCTGGTATTATTAGGGCCATACCTGCCGCATACCTATCAAAATGACCCGCAATATCTTAAAAAATGTACCGAGCTAAAGGCAAGGTCAATTGTAGTGCATTTCAGAGAAGATTCCTTTGGAGATAATTTTTTTATGCTACCGGAAACCCGGCGGATCTATGCGTTACTGAACCGTTCTTTTAAGGGGCTATCTATTACCGGAAATACAAATAAGATAATTAGTTCAAAGCTATACGACTTGTTAGAGGCAAAGGAATTTTCCCGCTGGCTTATACTTTTAGAAATACTTAATATTCTTTCACTAAGCGAAGATTTACAATATATCTGCAATGGGATAATTACAGCGAAAAATGATACAGAAACAACAAGAATGAATATAATTATCGATTTTGTCATCAAAAATTTTACCCGTGAAATAACAATCCCTGAAATATCGGGTATGGTAAGCATGACCCAAAATTCATTTTCAAGATACTTCAGTTACCGTACACGTAAATCATTTACGGCTTTTGTGAATGAAGTAAGACTTAACCAAGCTTCTAAATTATTGATAGAAACTTCTAAAAGTGTTACAGAAGTATGCCTGGAATCAGGTTTTAATAATTTATCGAATTTTAACAGGCAGTTTAGAACAATGTATAACAATAATCCTTTAACATTTAGAAAATTGTATCAAAGCCAGAATATTTAAAATACCTCGCTGACCATTCCTCCTATGCAATGGATAAAGATGTCATGTAGTTATCGTTGAATCATAAACTTTGGCTAAAGATTCCCTTTTTGCATTTCATTAACAGCATAATTTGCAGCCCTCGCGGTCAAAGCCATATATAGGATTGATGGGCTTTGATTACCGGTGCTCGTCATGCAAGACCCATCAGTCACAAAAACATTTTTACACAAATGCAGCTGGTTCCATTTGTTTAGCAGTGATGTTTTAGAGTCTTTGCCCATACGGCATCCGCCCATTTCGTGGATATCCAATCCCGGGGCCTGTTTGTTCTCATATGTCTGCACATTTATACAGCCCGCCTTCTCCAGCATTTCCTTGCTTTCCTTTAAAAAATCTTTAACCATGCGCTGATCATTTTCGTCATATTCTACTGACGTGATGAGCAGGGGAATACCCCACTGATCTTTTTGATCTTCACTTAAACGAACATGATTAGTTTCTTTCGGTACCGTTTCGCCCTGCATATACATATACACTTTCCATCCACCCGGTTCGGTAAGTGAATCCTTGTAGTCGGCACCTATCTGTCCCTGCTCCGTTTCACCTGGCCCCGGACCGCGATTGGCTCCCATAAATGTAGTGTAACCACCAAAATAGTCAGTTTCCTGCTTGTGCAGGTTTTTATAATTAGCCAGAATCAACTCGGTAGGATTACGTCCGAAATAGTACCTATCCAGAACCCCCGCCATTTCGGCACCAACTGACGCCCGGTAGTTCTGGAAGGCGACATATTTACCCAAAAGCCCATTATCGTTGCCTAAGCCATTGGGGAATCGGTTGGAAGTGGAATTTAACAATATCAGGTTGCTATTCAGTGCCGAGGCATTGAGGAAGATAATCCTTGCCTTATATTCTATTACTTCTTTTGTATTAGCATCTATCACCCGAACGCCGGTCGCCTTACCAAGCTTTTCATCATAGATAATGGAATGTACAACCGAAAAAGGCCTTATGGTAAGGTTCCCTGTCTTTTTGGCCCAAGGTAAAGTAGAGCTATTCGAACTAAAATATCCTCCAAACGGGCAGCCACGCATACACATGTTACGGGCCTGGCATTTTACTCTACCCTGGTCAATGTGCACCTGCTTTGGCTGGGTTATATGCGCCCACCTGGCATGCACCAAATGGCGGTCTTTATAAGTTTCGTTTATTTTTTTGCTGATTATTTCCTCCACGCAATTCATCTCGAAAGGGGGCAAAAATTCACCGTCAGGCATAGACTCAATACCATCCCTGTTACCACATACCCCGATAAATTCCTCCACGTGTGAATACCAGGGCGCCACATCATCATAGCCAATAGGCCATGCAATACCATAGCCAAAGCGTTCAGGGTTAATAAACTCATATTTACTCCAACGCTGGCAGGCCCGTCCCCATGTCAATGACTTGCCTCCTACCTGGTATCCTCTTATCCAGTCAAAAGGTTTTTCCTGTATGTAAGGGTGATCTTTATCCTTTATGAAAAAGTGTGCATTATCCTCACCATAACCAGCAGCCTTACTGATCAATGGATTCTCTTTCAGAAAGGCAGTAGTCATGCGTTTCCTGTGCTTAAATTCCCAGGGTGGCGTGGTAGCCGTTGGATAATCCTTTATATGTTCCACATCTCTACCGCGTTCCAGTACCAGGGTTTTTAAACCTTTTTCACATAATTCTTTAGCCGCCCAACCGCCGCTGATACCCGAGCCAATAACAATAGCATCGTAAGTATGGTTAATTGATGAATGTAATAGCATTTATTTATAGCCAGTAATGTTAAAGTTATTTATTTCGAAGTTAGGTTGCCAAATGCTATAACATAGTTACAAATGCTGTCATCTCAACTTTTGCGCTGCATCTTCATCCAATAAAACATAAGCTGATGGCAGCGTTTGAAAAATGGACGCCGGTAATTGATTAGTTACCTCACCTGCCAATGCTTCCGCAATAATCTCCGCCTTTTTAGCTCCGGCAGCTATAAGCAAAGGTATTTTTGTTTCCTGCAAATACTTCAAACCAAGCGTTATACCCTGGTGCAAATGGGTTTGCTTTTTAAAGTATTTTTGTCCCACACTGGCGGTAACCGGCGCCAGCGGCGAATAATGAGCATATAAATCAAAATCTGTACCGGGCTCATTGAGGCCTATGTGGCCATTCATACCAATACCTACCATCATAATATCCAAAGGACCTTTTTCTTTTATAAAATCATCCATTGCCTGGCATGCAACATCTAAATCAGCTGATTTGGCATCAAAAAACATCATCTTTTCCGGTTCAATTTGCATGGGCGTAAAGAAGCTTTCATAAAGAAAATTTGTGCAGCTACCGTCATCCTCCTTGTCCATGCCCACCCATTCGTCCAGCCCAACAAAGTAACACCCGCTAAAATCTACCCGGCCATTTTTAGCATCAGCTATTAAATATTTAAATACCCCGGCCGGTGAATCTCCCGAAGGAAGACATATCAGGGAGTTAAATTTAAGTTGAATTTGAGCTACGATCATATCAGCAGCAGCCCTGCACATTTTATTGTAATCTGAATAAGTTAATACTTTCATGTAACTATAATTTAAATTAATTGATAAGCTCAAAATCATCCTGCAATCGTATGTCATCCGATGCACTCCCTATCATTAACCTGAACATGCCGGGTTGTGTAATTCGCTCCAGCTGATCATTATAGAAAGCCAGTTTTTCTTTATCGATAGTAAAAGTTATAGTTTTTGTTTCACCAGGTTGCAGCATTACTTTTTGAAAGCCCTTTAACTCTTTTGTTGGCCTTAACGGCTGCGACACTAAATCGCGTAAATAAAGTTGGGCCACCTCCTCACCGGCATAATTACCAGTATTTTGAAGATTGAACGAAACAATTATTTTTTCACTTTTCAGCATTGATCTCTTGCTAAACCGAAGGTTGGTGTATTTGAAAGTGGTATAACTTAATCCATATCCGAAAGCAAATTTCGGGCTGTTTTGCAAGTCGGTATAAGCCGAGGTGTAGAATACATCAGTATCGTTCTTTGCGGGCCTTCCGGTATTAAAATGATTGTAATAAATGGGTATCTGTCCTTCGGTACGGGGAAAGGTAATAGGCAATTTTGCAGCGGGGTTATATTTGCCATACAATACATCGGCTATGGCGTTACCGGCCTGGTTACCCAGCCACCATGTGTATAAAATAGCCGGAGCATGGTCTGCAGTCCAGTCAAATACCATCGGGCGGCCTGCCATTAGGAGTACTACCACCGGTTTACCTAATGCTACAACAGCCTTAATCAACTCTTCCTGCACACCCGGCAAATGAATATTTGAACGACTTTTTGCTTCGCCGGTCATATCAAACCTTTCACCCATTGCCATTACTACCACATCGGCTTGCATCGCTGCTTTATAGGCTTCATTAAAGCCGGCGCGGCTGGTATCAGAAATGTCAGATCCTTTTGCATAAAGCAATTTGGTTTTCCCTGCGGCCTGTTGCATACCTTCATATAAAGAAACAATCTCATTTTCGTCCCCTACGTTTTGTGCCCAAAATCCTTTCATTTCTTTTTTTGATTTTACGAGGGGTCCTATCAGGGCAATTGAGTTTATATCCGTTGACAAAGGCAACACCTGGTGCTCATTTTTTAACAACACGATGCTCTTACGGGCTACATCCCGTGCTGCTTCCACATGTTCAGGTGTATTTAGTACCCTTTTTTCGCGTTCAGCATCACTAAACCGATAAGGATCATCAAACAAGCCCAATTCAAATTTTTTGGTCAGAATGCGACTTACTGCTTCATCGATTAGTAAAACAGAAACTTTTTTATCGGCAACCAGTTTAGCCAGGTTATTGATATAGCTGCGGCTTTCCATATCCATATCGTTGCCTGCATTTATAGCCGCCTCAGCGGCCTCATAATTATTTTTCACATAACCGTGGTTTATCATCTCGCCTATTGAACCCCAATCACTTACCACGAAACCTTTAAACCCCCATTTGTCTTTTAAAATATCGTGTTGCAAATAACGGTTGGCTGTAGCCGGGGTACCATTTAAATCATTAAACGAGTCCATAAATGTACCTACTCCGGCATCAAGTGCAGCCTTAAACGGGGGCAAATAAATTTCCCATAAAGTGCGCAGGCTCATATCCACGCTGTTATAGTCGCGGCCGCCAATAGCTGCTCCATATGCTGTAAAATGTTTTGCGCAGGCCATAACCGCATCAAGGTTACCTAAACCTTTACCCTGAAAACCATGTACCCGTGCTGTAGCTATAAGGGAACCTAAATACGGATCTTCACCAGCCCCTTCCATTACCCTGCCCCAGCGTGGGTCGCGGGCAATATCAACCATTGGGGCAAATGTCCAGTGTACACCTCCCGCAGCAGCTTCGGTAGCAGCAATACGTGCCGATTTTTCAATGGCTGCCATATCCCAGCTTGCAGCTTCGGCAAGGGGGATAGGGAAGGTTACGCTATAACCATGTATAACATCCTGTCCAAACAGCAAAGGAATCTTTAGCCTGGATTGCAAGGCCGCCTCCTGAAAAACTCTGGTATGTTTAACTCCTACAATATTTAATATGGAACCCACCTCGCCTCGCTTTATAGCATCAAGCTTATTGCCAATATCAGTACTTACAGGCCCTGTAGCTTCCCAATCGCCGTTATACTGGTTAAGCTGACCTATTTTCTCTGCCAAAGTCATTTTTTTTAATAATGCTTGTACCTTTTGCGGGATACTTTGTCGCTGGGCATAACCTGCATTAATGCTAAAACTTAAAAGGCAAAGAAGAATGATTGATTTTTTACTGATATTCATTAAGTTTAAATTAAACAAAATTTAAAAGACAGGGATAACATTTAACCCTGAATCTTGTCTCATCGGTTTTTTAAGTAGAAATAGTTACTTTTTTATAATATCTATAATTTTAACTCACCCCAACCTTTGCGGTATTCGCGTTTGATAAATTGGTTGGCAGGCTCGTAATTGGTTACTCTCATATTAGGGCCATCCCATTGTAAGGCTTTATATCTGCCGCTGAATTTCAGGCTTTCCATATGGCCATAAACCGGATCGTTGCGTTTTATTTTTTCCTGTATATCAAACGTACGTAATAGCAGGTTACCCATCAATACGGTTTCGGTAAGCGGTCCGGCATAGCCAACAAAAGGCGAGTCGACCTCCATTTTACCGGGCCCGGCAATGCTGGCATCTACCCATTGCCACCAATGCCCATCCATATCACCCTCTATACGGGGATATTTCTTTGGCACATTAACATCCTTATTTAGCGACAATGGTAACAATCTTGGGTGACTGCCACCCCATCCGCAGGATACTTTTCCCTTGGTGCCAATAAACAGCGTGCATCCCTCAAAATCATTCTCGCTCGGGATATCGCCTAAGGCCTCGTTCAAATTTACGTCAGGATCAAGTTCCGTAAGGCGTTCGGGCGTAATACCTCCGTCCATCCAGTACAGATCAAGGTCCTTACCATTCTGTTGTTTAAATTTAAACTTGATAGAGCTGGAAACTGGTCCGCTTTCAGGATAAATGCCTTCTTTAAAAATACCCTTGTAAATTGTGCTGGCGCTGCCCGATACCTCGGTAGGATAGCCTAATCCTAATAATTTAAACGGAGGGCCCATAATGTGGCAGCCCATATCGCCTAAGGCACCAGTACCAAATTGCCACCATCCACGCCAGTTAAAAGGCACAAGATTTTCAATATAGTTGGTTTCCTGCGCTGTGCCCAGCCAAAGGTCCCATTTCAGTTCTTTAGGCACGGGTGGTTTTGCGGTTGGCCATGATATACCCTGCGGCCACACCGGCCTATCTGTCCAACAATATACTTTTTGGATATCACCTATTAAGTCGGCTTCAAACCATTCGCGCATAATGCGCATACCTTCACATGATGAGCCCTGATCGCCCATTTGGGTTACTACATTGTATTTTTTTGCTGCTTCTGTTATGATACGGGCCTCATAAATATCATGCGTAAGCGGTTTTTGCAAATATAAATGTTTGCGTAACTGCATGGCGCTAAGGCCAACGATAGCATGGTTATGATCGGGGATGGCCACAGTAACCGCGTCAAAATTCTTGCTTTCTTTCTCAAACATTTCGCGCCAGTCGTGGTAAAATTTGGCTTTGGGAAATTCCTTGCGGCGTGGTGCAGCTCCTCTGTCGTCCACATCACACAGGAACGCGATCTCCGCATTCTTTTTAGGTGCAGTAGCAAAATGGTGAATATCATTCTCGGCCTCACCACTGCAACCTACCGCTGCAATGTATAATTTATCACTGGGGGCGGTATAACCTTTTCCCCCTAAAACATACCGGGGCACAATATAAAATCCCGCTGTTGCTATGGCCGCTTTTTTTATAAAATCTTTTCGGCTAATGCTATTGTCATCCTGTGTTTGTTCTTTCTTCGCCATGGTGCTAATTATTTCTTTTTGTTTAGTGGTTTTACTGCAATTTCTTTAAAGTAAACCACGTCATCGTTACTATGATTTTGTAGACCGATGTAACCAGCAAGCGGTCGTGGCCCATGGAATGGCTCAAAATCAAATTTACGTTGCGGGGTAGGGTCGCCTTCTTTATAATCGGTTACCTTTTTTCCATTCAGATAAACAATAGTACGCAGTCCGTCAAGCGTAATTTCCATCACATTCCATTCGGGGCCTGGCTTGCCGGGTTTAGCTAATGGCTTCGTTAATGAATACAGTGTTCCGGTTACGTGATATTCATCTTCGCCGGATGTTTCCGGGTGATTGTCTATCTGTACTTCGTAACCATAAAATACGGGCATCATTGGTTCGCGTGGCTCAATAGGTATTCGTACAAATACACCCGAGTTGCTGTTCTCTTTTTGCATTTTATAAACAACCCGGATAGTGCAATTACTGAATTTCTCTTTGGTCCAATAAAGTAAACCCATTCCACCGTGGCTTCCGGTAACTCCATTTTCAACATATCTGCTGCCTGGGCCAACCATTTTCCATCCATTGAGGTCCTTACCATTAAAAAGCTGACGCCAGCCTTTTTCAGATAATTTGGGAATAGAATCCTGGGCATTAACAACGTTAACACTCAGCAACAGCAGTAAGCCAAAGCTTAAAGAAAAATTTTTTAGAGTTGATTTTTTAATCATAATCATCATTTTAGTTTATAGTTTATAAAGGTTTCATTTCGGTATCCTGTACAAATGCATTACCTGGCCACCCCCTGCGGCCAGATCAGTATTAATAATGCTTTGGCTATTTACTTTTCGCACTACTTTAACCAATTGATTGGGATCGTTATCCGCATCAGGTGCATCGCTGTATATCTCTGCATTATAATCTCCTGCCGGTAAAAACGATAAAGTTGTTTTAAGGCTATAGGCCGTATTGCCAGATATCGTACCGACATACCAATCGTCGCCCTTGCGGCGGGCTATAGTAACATAATCACTCACTTTGGCATTTAATACCTTTGTCTCATCCCAGGTATTGGGCACGTTTTTCAAAAACTCAAAGCCAGGCTGACCCATGTAGGCATCGGGAAAATCGGCAACCATTGGCAACTCATTTTCCAGCACAATATACATGCCCAGCATATGGCAGCGCGTACCCAACACCATCGGGGCTGTGTAATGCTGTTTAAATATTTTTGCGTTAGCCGCCCTAAAACCACCCAAATGATAATCGGTTGAACCCGCTAATAATCGTGTAAAGGCTATGTTGACATCCGCATCGGGTGTTACAGTCTGGTTCCACTTATCATTTTCATAGTTAAGTGTCCCCTCGCGAGTTAATTCATTAGGATAAGTACGGGTTGTGCCGGTTGGTTTATAAGCACCATGAAACTGGATATGCAAATGGTGCTGTGCTGCTTTTTCCAATATCTCCGTTTGCATATTTACCATCTCCTGATCATCGCGATCCATAAAATCACACATCAATCCCTTGATGCCCCATTTTTCGTATTGGGCAAAAGTTTCATCAAGTTTAGGATATAGGGCACCAAAATGCACCCAAACCCTGATACCTACACCAACCTTTGCGGCAGAGTCACATAACTGCTGCATGTCCAGGCCAGGAACAGCTTTCGATGGATCAGCATGAGGGCCGGGTTGAAAACCAGCGCCATCATTTACATACCATTCGTGCAGTCCATATTCTACCACTGTGTGATATGCGATATTATTCTTTGCACAAAAATTCACATAGTACATATTGAAATCGTAGTTGTTGCCCGGCGCCCAGGAAGTATCTGGCGAAACATTGCCATTCCACCATGGAAAGGTGTCCTTACCCGGCTTAATCCATGAAACATCCTTTAGCTTGCAAGGATCACTCAGATTGGTCAAAATATTTGATTCTATTAACGCCCCCACCCGATCGCTGATCATCATCACCCTCCAGGGGCTGTTATGCGGCAATTTGGCCCTCACTTTAATCTCCTTTTGATGCGGCAATGGCGAAAGAATGCTTTGCAGCACACCGTTATGCTTTATCAAATACATGCCTGCATAATCCAGCAGGTTAGCTTCGGTAATAGCCATGTAAGTTCCATTAGGAAACATAAATAATGCGGGCATATCCATCAGGGTATCTGCCTTTATTTCACTAAGGTGCAATTTACTGTACAAACCTTCATGGGAGGTGGTGTAGTTTTGCCTAAATAGCGCTAGCGCAACAGGATTCTGAGTTAGATTAAACGTATTGGCTTCATCTGTAACTTCAACATTTTTCCATTCATGCTGACTGGGTATCCGATAACGGAAAGCTGTGCCATCATTAAAAACCCTTATCTCGATATCGAGTTGTCGTTTTAATCCGCTTCGTTCTGTAGCTGATATCAGCAGATCGTTACTTACGCTATGTATCCGGCCGCTTTTACCTGCTATCAGGTTGTATGTTTCGTCAAGTTTTTTAAATACCGGCTTGCCCAATATGATATCCCGCCCAAAAGCGCCTCCCCCTTTAACACTAATACTCAGCCGCGAATTATCAATCAATAGCTGTCCCTTGTAGCTAACCATATATAGCAATCCAGATTGATCCGTACTGAGCCGAAACACTATCTTTTTATCGGGCGATGCAATTGTAATACCCGGGTTGGCAAACGCGCAATTGGCGAGAAGTATTAATATAAAAAGAAATGATCGTTTATAAATAGACATGCATGAAATTTTATTGGGTAATAAATGTATGAGATAATTATATTATAATAAATAGCCTTTGGCTCGCTGCAAAACTTTTTAAAGCAACAAATCTCTGTTCATGATAAAGATTAACCTGATCGGCTGATGGTTCACAACTTGGTATAAATTAGGTTAGATAAATCAAAAGCTAAAGGTGGGTATGAATATATTTCCACACCACATTCCAAATGATACATACCAATACTTTTATGACATGAAAAGTAAAATCCAGCATGAATTCCGGCCGATTTCTTGTATTCAAACATTTCAATTATTCATTCTTTTCCTCACCCGGGAACTTTCATCCAGAATTTGAGAAAGTACTTGTTGCTAAGAGTGCAGGGATGCAGTTTATTGGCGACCGGGAAAGTAATCTAAATTTGCGAAACTTGTACTTTTAGCGCCCTATTTGTTACATTTCCCTATCAAAAACTATCGAGTGTATCATATCTATTTTCGTGTTTTTATAATGCCTTTGTAGACCTGATCTTTAGCCCCAAAAAAGCTTTCCAAGTATTTTCTAATACTATTAACGGTTTACATAAACCAGTTATCAAACATTTCCGCATTATTTTTGGAAGTATTCTATAGTGAGTATTATAGACTACTTTTCAATTATATTGAGGTTTTCATAAAATCCTTATCAAACGTTTGCGTGATTTTTTTTTGAGTAGTCCTCGCAAAAATAGATGCTTTGCAAAAAGTACGCTTGCATTCCCTTGTTGATGAGCAAATGACAGGCTACAACCAATTAACAGACCATGAATTAGTGATTCTTCTAAATAGAGGAGATCAGAATCCGTTTGCTCAAATTTACGATCGCTACAAATTCATCCTTCATGCACATGCTGTAAACAAACCACGGGACCCTGAAGAAGCCAGAGATATAATCCAATAGGTATTTACTTATTTATGGTTAAAAAATGAAGTTATCCAATTATCGGGGAATTTATCAAGGTATCTTTATGGTGCAGTTCGTGATGCCATTTTAAACAAAATTACCCTTAAGTAAGTTTAGGAAAAGTATATTGATTCCCTAAAAGCATTTCCGTTGGAGGAAAAAGTTACGACAGATGGTCCGGTCAGAAAAAATCAGCTTAGGGAGCAGATAGAAAAAGCAATAGCCTGGAAATTATACCGGACTTTACTTTTCATGTCATAAAAGTATCGGTACGTATCATTTGGAATGTGGTGTGGAAATATATTCATACTCACCTTTAGCTTTTAATTTATCTAATCCAATTTATGCCAAGTCGTGAACTATCAGCCGAAGATGTTAACCGCTATCGTAAACGGTGATTTGTTTCCAAAAATGAGAAACTCACCTATACCGTTTGTGCAACTAATAGTAAAAAAACACAATCAACCCAATTCAATAAGCTGGAGACTTCAAAAGGCGCTGGTAAAGCGTGGAAGTTGAAGGTATTGATATACAAGTTGATGAAAATGGATTTATTATTGCCGAGCCGGGCAGCGGACATGCATTCCTTCCTAAACATTCTTTTGATCCTATTCCGTTGCAACAAATTCAACTATCAAAGTTAACCCTTACGCAAAATCCAGGTTTGTAAATTCCCAATATATATAAGAATATTAAAAATTTAAATAGATGAGAAAAGCAATATTGACAATTTTATTAATGCAATTGTTTGTTGGTTTTGCTTTAGCTCAGGTTTATCAGGGACAAATTGACTCGTCCCTGATGCCTGCGCTAAAACCGCATTACCAGGATGAATTTACTTTTGACAAATCTACCAACCCGACGCGGTGGAATCCACAAAAGGGTTTACATGTTGGCTTTGGCACAACAGATGCATTGTATTTTCGTACCGAACTGCCGGACGTGAAGGAAACGTCTAAGTGGTCGGGTACTGCATGGAAAGGGGAACGTTTGAACGCACAAATACTAGTATGGTCATCAGATACGCTGGAACAAGTTCGTTTCAAGCTTAATAATCTGGTAAGTGCTGACGGCAATGTCATCAGCCAAAACAATATCAATCTAAATATGGTGCGGTATGTGCTGGCAAATTATCCTTATGGAGCAAATAACGTAACCTGTGGCGACTCACCTTATAAAAATGGATACCTAATGCCCGATCGCTTTGAAACGTTTGATCGCTTTGATGTACCGGGGAAAACAGTGCGTCCGGTTTGGGTAACTTTAAATATTCCTGCTGGTACCCAGGCGGGGCATTACAAGGGAACCATCAGCGTAAAAGCAAAAGGATTTGAAAATTCACTTGAATTGAATGTTGATGTGCAAAATCAATTGCTGCCGCCGCCACATGACTGGAAGTACAGGCTCGATTTGTGGCAAAACCCCTGGGTGCTTGCATGGGATAATCATTTAAAACCCTGGTCAGAGGAACATAAATTGTTATTGAAAAAGCACCTGAAGCTTTATGCCGATGCCGGCGGAAAATATATCACTACGTATGCCGTACACTCTCCCTGGAGCGATAACTCTTATACTATCGAAGGTGGCATGATTGAATCAATTAAGCAAAAAAACGGATTGTGGAAATTCGACTACAAAATTTTTGATGAATATGTTGAGCTGGCTATGAGTGTTGGAATAGATAAGGCGATCACTATATATACACCGTTACCGGGAGGATACAGGTTTCGTTATATGGACGAGAAAACAGGCGACTATATAACCGAATCATGGCCACCTACTTCTGAAAAATTTAAAGCTTACTGGGACCCTTTCCTTTATGATCTTCGGGAGCATCTGAAAAAGAAAGGCTGGTTAGAAAAAGCTTATATTGGAATTAATGAAAGCGCCATGGATGAGACGCTCGCCGCTATTAAAGTGATTAAGAATAATTCAGCAAACTGGAAGATCACCTATGCAGGAGACTGGCATCCCGAATTAAATGACATGTTAAATGATTATTGTTTCCTTTCGGGCAAGGAATCTCCGATGGATGTTGTAAAAAATCGTTCAGCAAAAGGCTTTACAACAACCTATTATGTTTGCTGTAATCCGCCCAAACCAAACAACTTTCTATTTTCGCCACCCATTGAAGGCCGGTGGATAAGCTGGTATGCCTCAGCCTATGGTTATAATGGTTTTTTACGCTGGGCATATGATGCATGGACACAAGACCCAACAAGGGATGGACGTCATGGAACATGGGCTGCCGGAGACTGCTATTTGGTTTATCCGGGTGCAAACAGCGGTATCAGGTTTGAAAAATTAAGAGAGGGCATCGTTGATTATGAAAAGATCAGGATATTAAAAGAAAAAGCATCGGCATCGCAGGATAAAAAAGCAAAAGTTTTAATGAATGAACTTGACGAACATTTAAAGACCCTGACAACTGAACATGGTTTTAATGAGGATAAACTTAAGTCGCAAGTTTATGAAGGGGAAAAATTGATCAAAGAATTAAGTGACCTTTTGGCCGATAAAAAATAACCAATTGACATCGATGAAATTAAAGATTTTGATAGCATTGACCCTGAATGGGGTTGTTGTTAACTGCATGGCCAAACCATTCCATTCCGGCAAGCACTACTCTTCTTCCAAAGACAATAATGATTTTCACTCAAGTCTTATAACCTGTAAATATTAGCGTTTACACTATGATTATTTCATTGATTTTCTTAATATTGATTACCAATTGTGATGTATGAATTATAAAAGAGATGGATTTAATGGTCAACGGGCCATTGTTTTACCGAAATCTATTATCCATAAGTTCTGCCTATTTAACGAGGTCATCAATAAAGCGTATATTACCGACCTTGGTTATTATCCGAAAGCCCAGTATCACTATCGTAAAAGACCGCTTGGTGCAGATCAAAACATCCTGATATACTGCCTGGAAGGCAAAGGTACGGTGACCGTTGATACATCCAACTACGTTATTGTCCCCGGTGATTATTTTATCATCCCCAGCAATATGCCCCACCAATATAAAACGGATAAAAAAAATCCATGGACAATTTATTGGTGTCATTTTAAGGGCGAACAAGCGGATGCTATTGCACAGCGGATAATTAATAAAAGCACATCCTTCAAATACAGCATAGATTTTTTAGAAGAACGGGTCGCTATTTTTGATCAGTTGTACCTAAACCTGGAGAAAGGATATAGTTACGAAAATCTTACTTATGTCAATCTCCTGTTTTTACAATTTTTATCCTCTTTCCTGTTCAGCGAAAAGTTTAGTGTGGGTCTTCAGGATAAAACAGATAATTTTTTGGAAAAATCAATTTGTTTTATGCAAGACCATATTGATAAAAATTTAGCGCACTCAGATCTTGCCAAACAAGTTAATTATTCTCCCAGTCATTACGCCTTCAGATTTAAAAACGAGACTGGATTTTCACCAATTGAATATTTCAACCAATTAAAAATTCAGAAAGCTTGCCAATACCTGCAATTTACTGATCTTCGGATTAAAGAAATTGCTTTTAAAATAGGCATCAATGATGCGTGTTATTTCACCAGGCTTTTCGGAAAAACTATGGGTTTCTCTCCCAAAGATTATCGGCAGTCACGAACTCCGGTTAAATAAAATCCTGCTTGCATAATTAAGAATTCTACTGCCGGATGATATCCTTTTTAAACCAACTAACAAATGCCTGTTAAAGAATTGGTAAAGAATACATTTTCATTTAATTGCGGTTTTTGTACGCTTTTATTTCTCCCTGGTTAATCCCAAATAACAATAGGTCATTAATGGTAAGCACACTCCTGACATCTCCCCATAGTTTGAACCCGGACTGTAGCTGAGTAATATAAGTGTAATGTCCCTTCCCATCCCCTTTTAATAACACACCGTAGTTGGCATCATATTTTCCAAAGCGTATGCGGGCATGATTCATATTACCACATAAAAGTAAATCTTCATTGCCATCGTGATCATAATCCAACGTTGTAGCGGTATACACCGGTGAAAATTGTGCCTCTAAAGGCAGGGAAGTTTTATGCAGTCTACCCTGAGCATCGCTTTCAAAAAGGGCCGTCTGCAAATCATTGGTTTTCAAAATATTACTTCCCTTCATTTCTTCAGTCGTGAAAATATCTTTAATAGTAGCATCTGCATAGCTTTTATAGTCAGGAAAACGCGTGCGCATCATACTTATTTGATCCAACAATTCATCACGGGTTACAAAAGGATAAGTTTTATGCTGTATATAAAAACATAAAATGGGATCAACCGAACCATTGTTATCAAAATCTTTATAGTACATTTCAGCAGGCTCACTATCAGATGCTTTACATTGGGTATTAAGTCCCAGGTTACCAATAACCAGGTCCGGATGACCATCGTGATTAAAGTCGCCCGCTGTTATACAGTTCCACCAGCCGGTGTAATTTTTATCAAGGTATTTACTGGTTTGATTAACAAGCTTTCCATTATTGTTAATCAGAATCGTTACCGGCATCCACTCACCTACAATAACCAGATCTGGCTTTTTATCACCGTTCATATCAACCCATGCTGCATCTGTAACCATACCGGCATGTTGCAGCTTTGCGTTATATTGTTGGGTTTTATCAGTAAAGTGCCCCTTGCCATCGTTGATGAGGATATAACTCTGGGGTGTTTCAGGATACCTGCCTGGTATCACCCGTCCGCCCACAAACAGATCCGGATAAGCATCCCCGTTAATATCAGCCATTTTTACGCAGCTTTTACTACTGAGCATCCGGGGTAAGGAATTGACAGATTTTGTAAAATTGCCCTTCCCATCATTAATGTAAAGCCGGTCTTGTAAAAGCGGATCATCGGATAAAAAATCGCCATACCCGCCAGAACAAACGTACAAATCGACTTTACCGTCGCCGTTGGCATCAAAAAAAAGAGCAGCCACATCATTGCTTTTTTTATCTGTCTCAAAAACTAATTGCGGTTTTAGCAAAAACTGGTGATTGTTTTGCTGCTGGTAAAGCATACCTGCCTTGCCATCTGCTCCGCCAATATAAATATCTTCCAGCCCATCTCCATTAACATCCCCCTTAACCATACACGGTCCTGAAAAGGAGATTGGGTTAAACATTAGCGGTTGCCGTTTAAAATCATTTGTTGTATTTGACTGCTGACGATAGGCAACCGGTGACTTTACCTGGGTAAAGACTGAAAGCTTTTGATTTTCCTTTGGCTGTTTTTCAGCAGCATCTACTTCATTTAAAATAAGTTGCTGATCTGCCTTTACATGACGTAATGTTTGTTTTAAACCCAGAGGCCAAACAATAGATAATGAATCAACCTGCCTGGCTTTACCCAAACCAAAATGGATTACAGGTGATACACTGGATTGAAATCCCCGGGAAGGCATTTGTTCCTGATATTGTTTTATTCCGTTAGCATATAAGATGATTTTTGCACCTATGCCTCCGGTATTCATCCCTTTCCCGTTAAGTTTCAATTGTAAATAATGATTATTATTATGTTTGCTGGCTTTGTTTTCATAAATAAACGCAATCTGGTTTACGTTATTAACCACCAGGTCAAGATCACCATCATTGTCCAGATCGGCATAAGCTGCACCATTACTGTTGGATGGCTGTTCAATGCCCCATAAAGCACTTGTATTGCTAAATGTGAGATCACCGTTATTTTTGAAAAAGTAACTTTTAACCTTGGACGAGGGCATTTTCTGTACAATATTCAACAAATCCTGGCGCATGACCTTTTTATCCCTTAAATTATCCCCCATAAATTTCAGAAAATCCATGTTAGTGTAGTCCCGTGTATAACCATTGCTTACAAAGAGATCTTTCCAACCGTCATTGTCATAATCGGCAAACAAAGGTGCCCAGCTCCAGTCAGTATTTGAAATGCCTGCCAATTGCCCCATCTCACTAAATGTGCCGTTACCATTGTTGACATGTAGCATATTACGCATATACTGATAATAATACCCCACCTTCAGATTCAGATTAAAGGACTCATAATTATCTGCCGGGAACAATAATTTTTGCCTCTGGTTATCTTCCGGGAGCATGTCTAACGTAAAGATATCGGGTCTGCCGTCATTATTGATGTCAGCGACGTCGTTACCCATGGAATAAAACGAGGTATGTCCTACACTCTGCCGTAATTTGTCGGTAAATGTTCCGTTGTCATTATTGATATACAACCTGTCGGGCATATTATAATCATTGGAGATATAAATATCCGGCCAGCCGTCGCCATTAACATCAGCAATACCAGCCGATAAACCGTAGGATAAGGCACTGTTATAAATACCGGACTGTTTGGTAATATCATGAAAATGGCCGTTATCATTACGCAGCAAACATACGCCGCGCTCTGTATCGATTTTGCTTGTTAAAACATTTATTGTTTCTTGATCCAGGTTACTTATTCGTTGGGGATTGTGATTAACCAGCAGCATATCCAAATCACCGTCCCTGTCATAATCAAAAAAATAAGCGGATGTACTAAAAGACGGACCGGCTATACCGTATTGCTCAGCCATGTCTACAAAATGAGGTATGCCATTCTTATCATTCCCCTGGTTAATAAACAACTGTTTTTTTCTTTTTTCGGGTCCAATTTTTCCAGAATAACATACATATATATCAAGCTTACCATCACCGTTGACATCGGCCATAGTAACTCCAGTTTTCCAGGGACCGGATCGCCCAGCTACATCCGCAGCAGTGGTAACATCTTCAAACTGCATATGCCCTTTATTCACATACAACTTATTATCAGTCATATTAGCCGTAAAATAAATATCCTGCAATCCGTCACCATTTAAATCACCTATTGCTACTCCTCCGCCATTGTAAAAATATTCATACATCAACACATTGGTATTCAAACCCTCAGTTAAAGTATTGCTAAAATTGATATGAGTTTTTGATGCAGGTAATAAAGAAAATAAATGGTCACTTTCATGATTCCTTGGGCCTTCCGGGTTGTTATGACAGGCCATCCAACTCATAATGAAAACCAGCAGAACAACGGTTATTAATTTAATATTTTTTGGCCTCATCAATTTCATTTTTGTTCAATTAGTATCTAGCCCTGTAATAAAAAAAGCAGAACCTATATCCGAAGATAAAGGTTCTGCTTTTAAATAAACTACTGTTAATACCCAGGATTTTGTTTCAATTTTTTATTCTGATCGATGGCATTTTGTGGAATCGGGAACAAGTAGTTTTTACTTGCGTTAAATGTTCTATTTCCACCAGGCGTGGTAACGGGCTTATAGTTAAAACCCCCGCTACCATCTGCTGTAATAGCTATGCCGTGTAGCGGCTTATTTATATTAACCTCAGCAAGTTTCCACCGCATTAGATCCCACCAGCGTTTATCTTCAAACGCCAACTCTACCCTGCGTTCACGCCTGATTGCTGTGCGCATCTGGTCCTGACCAAGAGCAGGTGTCAAATTTGGCAAAGCCGAACGTGTACGGATTTTGTTAATAGCATCATATACTGAGCCATCAGGACCAGATACTTCATTTTGTGCTTCGGCATAATTTAATAATACCTCTGCATAACGGAAGTAATAATAATTCTGGCCGCCACTTGATGGGCTGTTCCAGTTATCAGGTCCAAGAGTAATACTTTCACTTACACCCTTGCGCAAGTAATAACCGGTTTGCCCGGCGTCATTTTTATCTGAAAGATCGATCTCATTAGGGCTGTTAATACCTTGCCTTGTATAAATAATGTCATTGTAGAAAAATGAGCCATCATAAACTATACTCTGGTAAAATCTTTTCTCTCTGTGCAGGTAAGGAGTTTTAGGATTAAAACCCGAAGCTGGATTGCTGATAGGCAAGCCGTTGTCCATAGCATAATCATCCACCAATTCCTGTGTCGGATCTGTTCCGCCCCAACTGGTCTCTACTCCCCCTTTGGTAAAGGTAGGCCCATTAGTACCTGCATAAAAATTCCCCTTTACCCTTGGAATATACTGACGATAAAAAATTGCTTCTTTGTTAGCAGTGTTATCTAAAAAGAGGGCGCCGTAATCCTGAAAAAGATCGTAAACCTTGCCATTGCCAAAATCATTAATAATTTGCTTATTGGTAGTTGCCGAGGCACGATAATCATGATCATAAAGTTCCACCCACCCCTTTAGGGTTAAGGCCGCACCCGCACCTGCCCTGCCGCTTTCTGCCGGTACCTGTGGAAGATCAGTCGCGGCGGCAGCCAATTCCGTAGTGATAAACTTATAGGTATCATCAGCATTGTTTCGCCCAACAAATATCTGATCACCCTGTGTATTTATATCTAAGGGTGTTGTTATTACAGGAACGCCTCCATAAGCCATCCAAAGCAATTGATAAAAATAGGCTCTTAAAAAACGGGCCTCTGCTATCCTTGCTTTTTTATAATCTGCAGAAAGTGTTGATGCAGTTACGTTCGTGATGAAAATGTTGCATTTGCGTATGTAACTGTAATTGGTAGCCCAATCCAGGTTTATAGCGTCAAAACCCACCGTTGATGGGGTGTAGTTTGCCTGTTGTCCCTCGGTTCTTGAATTGGGCCAGGGGAAACTGCAAATTGAATTATCAGACCAGTTATCAAACGGATCATAGAAATTATTACCGTCAGGCAAATTGTTGTAAATGTCGTTCAAAAAAAGATCAGCAGTTGAAGAATTTGCAAAAACAGCGTCGCCGGTAAGACGATCGTGCGGAGTAATGCTTAAGGAGCTATCCAAAGATTTTTTGCACGATATATTCAGCAGGCTGACCATCATGAGCAGCAGGCTGATAGTGAAAATATATTTTGTTGTAGTTTTCATTTTTTTGATACTTAAAACGATTAAAAGGTTACATTCAAACCTACGGTAACCACTTTTATCTGTGGATAGTACTGTCCATTACTTGCACTTACCTCCGGATCAAAGTTCTTGATAGGGCTCCAGGTTAACAAGTTTTGTCCGGATAGATAAAACCTAACAGATTGCAAATGCAAATGCTGGATGACGCCTGCGGGCACCGTATAACCCAAGTTAGCCGTTTTTAACCTTAGGTATGAGCCGTTTCTAATCCACCACGATGAAGTCTGAGTGTTATTGGAGGTTGGCTGTGTAGTGATCCGCGGATTTGTAGCATTGGGATTAGATGGTGTCCAGTAATCCAGAGCATCTATTGTAGCCGACGATGAATTATCAAAAGGGTAAACGCTATCATAAAAATTACGATTGGCTGCCCCCTGGAACAAAACGCTCAGGTCAAAACCTTTGTAGGTTATGCTTGGGCTTATTCCATAAACGATCTCAGGGTTATATGATTTCCCTATAGGTACTATATCGTTATTATCTATCTTTCCATCATCATTCACATCCTTATAGCGCAGGTCGCCCGGAAGCACTTGCCCCCATGGTTGTGCGGCAATACCCGGTTTCAAATTACCGGAGCTATCAAAGTCTGCCGGTTTGAAATAACCCGTGGCCTGAAATCCAAATAAGGTGCCGAAAGGACGGCCGGTAATCCGCCGGTTAGGATTTTCGTAAGTTGCTGATGTTTCATACACTTGTAGTAGTTTATTCTTCGCATAAGTGATGTTTCCAGTCAGGCTAACACTTAAATCCTTATTAAACCGGTGAGTTGTTCCTAAAGTAAGTTCAACACCATGATTACTCATAGATCCGGCATTTACCTGGGACAATCCTATTCCGTATTCTGCAGGTACGGTAACAGTTGGAGCCAATAATAAGTTATTCCTTACTTCATAAAAATAATCAGCCTCAAAAGTAAGTCCGCCTTTCCAAAGTGTTCCCTCCAGACCTACATCAGTTTTTTTCGCCCTCTCCCAGGTAATATTGGGATTGGCCTGGTTACCTTCAGTTAAACCTTGTGTAGCTGCCCCGTTAAAGACAGCTGAGTTGCCATAAAGCCCAAAAGAACTTAAATATTGAAACGCCGAACCGGCCAGAGCCGCCGATTCACCCCATGAACCTCTCAGTTTCAAATTATTTATCCAGGTAAAATTATTTTTGATGAAAGGCTCTTCTGACAAACGCCAGCCAGCAGCAAAGGATGGGAAGAAACCAAAACGATGGCCGGGGGCAAAGTAATAATTCCCGTCATAACGTCCTGATGCTTCGAAAAGGTATTTGTTATCAAAAGCATAGCTCACGCGGTAAATAGCCGATTTTTGCTTTTCTTCCAATGAATAACCACTGTTATTAATGTCGGTACTATTTGAACTTCCATTATTTAATTCAGGTATCGGAACATTATAATTGAGCCTGCTGGCACTAAATAATGAAGCTTTGGTATTCCTGCTTTCCAATACGATCAGTCCTGTTATATCGTTTTTCCCAAACGTATTATGGTAGTTAATATATCCCTGGTAGGTAAAGGCTTGCGACTGCGAAAAAGACTCATAATATTGTGGTTTTGACGGCCCATCGTTTCCAGCCTGAGTAATTGCCTTGGTAGCAGGATCGTAAGCATAATAATTGATGGGGGTAAGATATGTTCTGTTGAATGAGGTTATAGGCGCAGTTTGATTCCTCGGATCGCCAGGGTTAAAAGGATTATAATCGTAGCTGACTGCACCTTTAATACTCAAGCCTTTAATAAAAGGCAGCTGCTGCTCAATGCTTAGTTGATTTAGCAAAGTGTAACCTAATGATTGATTAAATCCGCTGCCATGTATGTTACCATAGGCTGACCGGGCAATATAAGAACCGGGAAGGCCATTAGTAAAAGTAAGGGGGGCATTTGGTGGTGTGCGGAAAGCCTGGTAAAATATACTGCTTGAAGAAATGCCGGGGTAATTACCGTTTTCTACCCGACCGTTCATTGAAACATTAACTTTAGTTGTTTTTGTCGCATCTGCTTCTATGTTTGCAGTAAGGTTATACCTTTTGTAATTGGTTGGCCCCCATAGCCCATCCTGCGTAAGAAAACCAATGCCTGTATAATATCTTACATTTTCGGCCCCTCCTGACAATTGCAGGTTATTGCTAATCATTGGCGTATTGCGGCTAATCAATTCGCCTAAAACATTGTGATCAGGATGCCCATTTGGATCGCTATGATCCTTATACTTTTGCAGATCATCGGCAGAGTAGGCATGCGGCGCACCAATATTATCATCTGCAGCATTAAACAACGATGCATACTGGTAGGCGTTTACAAATTTGGTTAACACTGTCGGGTTCTGCCAGCCATAATATGCATTGTATGTAAGTGTTGGTTTGCCGAGCTTTCCTTTTTTAGTAGTGATTAACAATACACCATTTGCTCCGCCTAAACCATAAGGCGCTACAGCGGCGGCATCTTTTAAAACAGATATTGATTCAATGCTGTTCGGGTCGAGCTGGGTATAATTTCTTGGCACACCGTCTACGATTACCAGGGGTTGCGTATTACCAGTTGTACTTAGCCCGCGAATTTGAATATTCGCTCCGTCATTGCCTGGTTCACCGCTAGACTGGGTAAGTAAAATACCCGATACACGTCCGCCAAGAGCATCAGTAATATTTGCTACCGGTTGGGAAGCCATATCTTTCCCTTTTATTGTCGATACAGCAGCGGTCACAGACGTCTTTTTTTGCGTTCCATAGCCCACAACAACCACCTCATCCAGATTTTTGGATGCAGGTTTCATTTGTACCTGTAGTTTGTCTTGTCCGCTTACAACTACTTCCTGATCGGAATACCCGATAAAACTAAAAACTAATGTACCTCTGCCATTCGGAATATTAATGGAGAAGTTTCCATTCGCGTCAGAGCTCACGCCGTTTGAAGTACCTTTAAGCATAATACTGACGCCAGGCAGCGATTCTCCTTTGTCATCTTTGACTGAACCGGTTAATAATTTGGTTTGTGCCGATGCCATAATACTTATCATATTTAACAGCAACAAAATCACAAACAATTTTCCTCTGATCAAGCGCGTTTCCCTCAAGGAAACAGGCAAGAAAAAGGGAAATTTCACATGAGTAAAATTTACTTTCATAAAAGGTGGTTTAATTATTTAATTGGTTTTAACTTATCAAATGTGATATAAAACAGGCTATCAATAAATAGACGTTTTTACTTTAAAGTAGGATTATATTATGATTTAAAATAGTAATCTATTGTCTGAGTCCGGATTGAACAAATGAAGATTTATTCAATCCGGAAATAGAAAAGCAGGGTAAATAAAACAATCAGTTTAATGCTGTCCATATTTGCTAATGGCTTATTTACCGGTTACTTAATGCCCCTTAAATGAAAGACGATTATTTAAAAAGCCCCGCAAGTTTTTCTGTTTTCACAGATACTGATGGATTAAACCCCGGCGTATTCATATAATCTTCCAGGCTATATAGCAACTGTTTGGCTTCGGGACGTTTTTCTTGATCTGTAAGCAAATCAATACCTGAAACCACCAGGCTACCGTTTCCTGCTTTGCATTCAAAAATCAACCCCAGAGGCCTTGCGGTAAACCAGTCATCTATGATCCTTACAATGGGTTTGATCTCATTTGAAAGACTATCCAACCGGATTGCGGAGCTATGACTTATGCCATCCTGCCATTCCCAGTTGCTGTAATAATCCGTAGGAAACTTTGCCAATGCCGGGTGTGCGGGATTACACAAAATCCCCAGTGTGTGCGGAGGCTGGTTGTTAGTCCATGAGGTGTTCCAGAAAATGCTGGAAAATCCCACCACAACATCTCCACCCATATCTGCCTTTATTACACCTCTTTTCACGGTAAGCAGAACCTTACCGCCTTTATTTAACATGGCCAAAGCCTTTTCATCAAGTTGTTGAGTTACATAAATATTTTTATTAGGTTCGGGACGATGCGAAGG
>NZ_JBFUCX010000029.1:0-26443 GCF_056405015.1 Mucilaginibacter sp. P2_A4
TTATCGGGCCGCAAACGAACGGCAAGGTGGAACGCTTTTGGAGGACCCTTAAAGAAGACCTTATTGAAGATACCGATTTCGACAGCTTTGAAGAGCTGGAAGATGAACTCCTCAAATATCTTGTTTATTATAACTGGGAACGGCCACATCAGGGCATCAATGGTAAAAAACCTATCGATATGGTCACCCTAAACAACAAATAAAAATACCTGATTCTGTTACCGAATTACTAAACCCTTACAATTGCGAGGTACGAAGCAATCCCGAACTCTGCAGATCCGATTTGCATAGCTACTCTGTAAGGCGGGGATTGCTTCGTACCTCGCAATGACGCGTGGGGATGTGCTTCATTAGAGGTCTAAAAACATTTAATAAATCATTTTTAGACAGCCGCTTTAACTTAGGGAATATGTGCTTTTGAGATAAAAATTCGTGAAATTCACATAATTCCATAAATTCGGTTCAGCATAACCATAATTTCTATGACTACCATTGAAAATGAATACCTGATAGCCCAAATTGATGCTAAAGGCGCACAGCTAAGCTCATTAATTGACAAGGCAACCGGAACTGAACATATGTGGCAGGCCGATGAATCCATCTGGCCATGGCATGCGCCAAATTTATTCCCGGTTGTGGGTGGTTTAATTGATAACGAGCTTGTGGTTGATGGGCAAAAATATCCCATGAGCAGGCACGGCTTTGCGCGGCAGTCGGAATTTGTTTTACTGAATGCAGATGATGTTTCTGCCAGTTTTTCGTTGCCTTACTGCGATAAAACATTGCAGGTTTACCCCTACAAGTTTGACTACCAGGTACTATACACCCTTATTGATAACTCCCTCAGGATTACCTACAAGGTGATCAATCTGGATAAAAAAACCATCTATTTTTCGGTAGGCGCGCATCCGGCCTTTAATATCCCCTTTAACAAGGGCGAAAATTATGAGGATTACTATATAGAGTTTGAAACTGACGAGCACCTGGAAACGGAGCTTTTATCGGGCGATGGTTTTTTCACCGGCGAAAGTCACCCGGTGCCTACTCCGGGCAATAAGCTGCATTTAACCCGTCACCTTTTTGATGCCGACGCGCTGGTATTAAAAAAGCTATCGTCAAGAATGGTAACCATTAAAAGCAACAAACACGATCAAACCCTATCGGTTGAGTTCCCCCATTTTGCTTACCTGGGCATCTGGGCCAAACCCGGCGCCGATTTTGTGTGTATTGAACCATGGTTGGGCTGTGCCGATACACAAGGTGAACAAAAAGATATCAGCAAAAAAGAATTGATTCAAAAGTTACATGCAGGCCATGTGTTTGAAGCGCCGTTTTTTATAAGCCTGTAAAAGTACTCTTTAGGTGTCCGCCGGTAATGGGCATCTGCGGACGGACGGACACCCTATAAAAACGAGTGCCTCGTATGACAAGTTATAAAACTGAAGTCGTCCTGAACTTGTTTCAGGATCCCACAGGACGGGTGGACTGCTTGAAGTACACTTAGCATGTGGGGTGCTGAAACAAGTTCAGCATGACGTATTGGATTTTGAGGCGTGTGGACCTGTCAGTCTGAGCCTGTCGAAGACTCGCGCGGAGAGGCCTTTACCCGCTATCCTTCGACAGGCTCAGGATGACAGGCATTTTTGTTCTGTCATTTTCCCCTTCAGAGGCCACCAGATTTTACCACTCAGCATGACATGGGGCATAAAAGAAATCTCCTTAAACTGCTTTCTGTACCGATAATTTCTTTACCTCATCTTTGGTTTTGGCAAACCAAACCTTGCTTGCTTTACGTTCCATGGCGCTAAGCTGCGGTACTTCGTTCAGGATATCGGTAAAAACCTGGTGAGCATCTTCATCGCGGCCTTGCCTCACCAAAAACATACCATACTCATAACGTGGCCCAAAGTACGAATAGCGACCCTTCATGGCTTTAAACTCAGCCTCGGCCAACTCAACCTGCCCGGTATTTTCCAAAGCTATAGCATAACCTATATGCGCTTTTGAACGGGCGAACTGGGGCAGCTTATACAGTTTTTTGGCAATAGGAATAACCTCTTCATATCTGCCCTGGTTGGAGTAAGCCACAATAAGCTGGGCCATTACGTGTTCATTCTCGGCAAATGCCCCTGTAAGGCTCGTTTCATACAGGTCGACGGCTTTATCGGTAAAACCAGCCTCCAAATAGGCATCAGCCAGTTTTACTTTGTTGGCAAAGGTATCTGTAAAGCGAAGGTCGTCTTCCAGCTTTTTGAGTTTAGCTCCCGGATTGAGTACAGCGCCTACATTAAGCTTTGGTACCCGCAAAGCAGAGCGATTGGTTAATATTTCGGAATAAATATAAATAAGGCTGCCAATAACAGGTAAAAATATGATAATCCACAGCCACTTTTGCTGTGTACCCCTGCGCAGGCAATGAATAGTGCAAATAGCCTCCAAAATAAGTGGGATATAATACAAACCGCCGCCGCCGAAAAGCATATTCATATTGTAAAAAGATATAGGATTATATATGTAATCCAAAAATAATAAAATACCGCTTTTGATGGTATTTTATTATTTCAAAAATCAATCTTTTACAACCTGGTTTAAGATAGGATGATCAAGTGCGGCAATTTGGGTATGCCCGTTTTTCAATTCATCAAAAACCACTATCTCATTCAATCCTTTTTTTAACCAGCCGGCTGGTATGTACAAGGTTTGCTGCGGACCAACATTCCAGTATTTACCAATATTACGCCCATTTAAAAACACGAAGCCTTTACCAAATTTGCTTAGGTCCAAATAAGTATCGCCGGTTTTGGTTAGCATGAACCTGCCCTTATATAAAGCAGGTTCCAGTTCATAAATATCTTTATTGGTAGCGTATTTAAACCCGGCAGTTGACTCAAACGGAAACTTATACATTTTCCAACCTAACAATTCCTCACCGTTCAGCGTTACCTTTTCTGTTATTCCCTGGCGGTTATCAGTTAAGTAAGGGCCGTAATTGATGCGGCCATTGTTTTCAACCAGTATATCAAGCACATCACCTTTCTTAGCAGCATTTAGTTGTAATGAATCTAAACGAAGATGCCTGTCTAAAACCCCAATACGTTCGTTGTTTAAATAAACAGTTGCATAATCACGCATTTCTTTAACCTTTAGCAAACCTTCGGCAGCACTTTTAAGCGTCGTTCGGTATAAAACAAAACCATAACCTTGGTTTAAATCCTCAAAACAAAGTGGCTTTTCGTTTATCACAGGCTTACCTAAATTGGCGAATAACGGCGTTCTATCCCATAGGGCTATGTTTGGGATAGCGATAGTTTTACTACTCGCAGGCACAGGTGGCAATGTTACACCTGCGGGTAAATGCTTTTGTATCACCTCCCTAAACTTGTAGAACTTGGCCGTAGGGTTACCTGATTCATCCAGTGGCGCGTCATAATCATAACTTGATGTTTGCGGCGAGTATGGATCCTTTTTGCTCATGTTTGCCCCATTCATAAAAGCCCTTGTAGTACCACCATGAAACATGTACATGTTGATAGAGATCCCTGCCGCTAAAACTTCATCCAGCTTTTTAGCATCCTCATCTGCTTTGGTAGTAGCATGCGGGGTGCCCCAGCTATCAAACCAACCCGGGTACCACTCGGCTATATAATATGGGCCTTTACCATCATGGTATTTATTGATGAGCGCTTTTACCTCTTTAGGGTTATCCAGCCCATTTACCGCGGGTAAGTAACCCGGCAAATAACCGGCAGGCAATTGCGATGGACCATCGCAGGTAAACAATACACCATCAAACCCCGCCTCGCGGAATATTTTGCGGTTAATATCCAGGTATTCTTTATCGTTGCTGTATGAGCCATATTCATTCTCTATCTGCACCATTAAAATATTACCGCCGTTGGTTACCAGGTACGGACTAAGCTGCTTACCTACCTGCATTACATAATTTTTGTAGGCCTGCAAAAATTTAGGATCCTTACCACGTACCTTCAAATCCTTATCCTTGAGCAACCACCAGGGGTAGCCGCCAAACTCCCACTCGGCGCAGGCGTACGGGCTTGGGCGCATCACTACCCAAAGGCCTTCTTCTTTAGCTATTTTAACAAACTCGGCTATATCATTATTACCCGTAAAATCATAGGTACCCTGTACAGGCTCATGCGCGTTCCAAAAAACGTAGGTGCCAATGGTATTTAAGCCCATCGCTTTAGCCATCTTCATACGCGAGCGCCAGTATTCGCGGGGCACACGATAGCAATGCATCTCGCCCGAAATTAGCTGCAGGGGTTTCCCATCCAGCATAAAGGCAGAATCGCCCAGGGCAAAAGTATGTTTAGCTGTTTGGGCGTTTAATGATGTAAAAGCTGCCATCAGCATAAGGCAGGCAATAATAATTCGTTTCATTTTTATTGATTGATGTATAAGCAAAAAGCCACCAGGGCTTAGCGTTCCTGGTGGCTTTGAATATTAAAATAACCCTATCTGACCTTTATCGTCAATATCAATATCGCCGGGATTGGTGATCTCGAAATCCACTTTCTTTGGTGGGGATTGCGCCGGCTTAGCGGGCGGTTCTACCGGTTCATCTTTGGGTTTCACTGATTCAGCTTCCTGCGAATCGGCAGGTTCAATTTCATCAGCTGCAGTTGTTGTTTCCTCCTCAGTATTCACAGCGTCATCTGATTCTGCCTCCGTTACTTCTTCCTCAGGCTCCTCAACAACATCCTCGGTAACAATAAGTTCAACAGATTTTATAGGTAATTGCGACAGGCGATTACCCATAGCCTTCATGCCTTTTACATCTATTAAATCGGCAAGATTTACTTCAATCGTTTCGGGAGTTTGTTCTTTGCCTCTCAGCTGCACTATTTGAACCAGCTGGTTTGCTTTAGCAATATACACCAGTTTTGATCCTGGTTCATCACTGATAATGCTGATCTGTTTACCAATAGCGATATTCTCGAAAATGAAACGCTTTACCATATAGTTTTTCGATTTTCCATCCAGGTGGATAACCGAATAAACCTTTTTAGGATCATACTTTTCAATCAGGATCATTTTATCGTCAAAATGATTATTTAAATCGAAATTGGTGAGTTCATAAACACCGTTACTCAGTACGTTCAGGATGCGGTCGTCGCCATCAAATTCGCCCAGGTATTTACCACGGCTATCGGCATTCAGTCTTTTCAGGATGTCATCATACCAGATCTTTCTTCCGGCCAGGGTAGATACGCCCTTGCTTTTCAGCATTATCTTTTTAACCGGGTATTTAGTGATGATATTACCCATCGATCCACGACCTTTAATGGCTATCATGGCAAAATCCTCATCAAATTGAAGCTTTTTCAGTTTAGAGTGTGGCTTAAGCTGCACATTTACTATTTCGGCCTCACCATTGGAGTTAGCTGTAAAATACAACACTTTGGTTCCCTTGGTGCCTTTGGTAAGGTCATACTCCTTATCGCGGGTAACACCCACTACCGAGAATCGTTTGATATAGGCGATACCGCTTTCGCCATCCTTGTAAATCATGTTATAAACGGTACGCTCGTCGTTCTTTTTAAATACGGCTACGTGGATAATATCCTTACCCACAAAAACCTTGTCCTGCACTTTGGTGATCAGGCACCGGCCGTCTGATCGGAAAACGATGATCTCATCAATATCAGAGCAATCGCCAACATACTCCACCTGCTCATCCTTTTTAAGGCCCGAGCCAACAAAGCCATCCACCCTGTTCACGTACAATTTGATGTTGGCCAATGCTACCTGGGCAGCTTCTACCTTATCAAAGGTGCGCAATTCGGTTTTACGATGGCGATCCTTACCGTACTTTTCCTTCAGTTTATTAAACCAGGCAATGGTGTAATCGGTAAGGTGTCTAAGGTGATGTTTTACCTCTTTAATTTCGTTTTCAAGAGTCTTCATCTGCTCATCCGCTTTTTTAACATCAAAACGGGTGATGCTGCTCATCGGCTTATCAATCAGCTTCTTATAGTCTTCGGGCAAAATTACCCTGTAAAACAGCGGAAAGAAGGGTTCAAACAAACGGTTAAGTACTTCCAGTACGGTTTCAAAATTACCGGAGGTTTCGTACTCGGGATTTTTATACATCCCTTCCTGGATAAATATCTTTAGTAACGAACTAAAAAATATCTTCTCCATCAATTCCTTCAGCCTGATATCCAGCTCCTGCTTAAGCAATTCTTTGGTAAAAAATGTACTCTCGGTAAGCATATCATTCACGCTCATAAAGCGCGGCTTATCAGACTGAATTACGCAGGTATTGGGTGATATGGAAACCTCGCAATCGGTAAAGGCATAAAGCGCATCGATAGTTACATCCGGAGAGATGCCCGGCGCCAGGTGAATAATGATCTCCACATTTTGCGCCGTATTATCTTCAATTTTTTTAATCTTGATCTTACCCTTATCATTGGCCGATATCACACTATCAATCAAGCCTCCGGTTGTGGTAGTAAAAGGTATTTCGGTAATGGCCAGCGTTTTTTTATCACGCTCCATAATTTTAGCCCTCACCCTTACCTTACCGCCGCGTTGTCCCTCATTATAAGCCGAAGCATCGGCCATACCCCCGGTAGGGAAATCAGGCAATAAATTAGGTCGCTCGCCTTTTAATACAGCTATTGATGCATCAATCAGCTCAATAAAATTATGCGGTAATATTTTAGTAGCCAAACCTACGGCAATACCCTCGGCCCCCTGGGCCAGTAGTAAAGGGAATTTTACCGGCAGCGTTATAGGCTCTTTGTTACGGCCATCATAGCTGGCCTGCCAAACAGTGGTATCGGCATTAAAAACAACATCCAAAGCAAATTTGGATAAACGGGCCTCGATATAACGGGGCGCCGCTGCCGAGTCGCCGGTTACAGGGTCGCCCCAGTTTCCCTGGCAATCAATCAGCAGGTTCTTCTGGCCTATCTGTACCATGGCATCCCCAATGGATGCATCACCATGCGGGTGGTATTTCATGGTATTACCAATTACGTTGGCTGCCTTATTAAAACGCCCGTCGTCCATTTCCTTTAGGGAATGCAGGATACGGCGTTGTACGGGCTTTAAACCATCGTTGATGTGCGGTACCGCACGATCAAGAATTACGTAGGAGGCATAATCAAGAAACCAGTTTTCGTATAAACCGTCGAGTGAGGTAACGTTATGTAATGTTTCGTTATTATCGGCTGGTATCTCGTTTTGATTCAGATCTTCACTCATTATATGCTAAAAAACTTTTGGATGGGTAAAGATAAAAATTAATGTGCAGATTTCAGATTACAGATGTGCAGATGATTGTCTGAACCTGGATTTGTCTGATTAAGGGATTACCTGGACGACGGCAGTAAGCTGGAAAATCAAAATCTCAAAAATCTGATAAATTCGCTTCATCCCGGTTCAGAAAATAATCTAAAATCCGCACATCAAAAATCTGCACATCTGAAATCTACACATCTGCACATCAATTCCCCCTATCCCAGCCTTACAAAATGATTTAAACGCAGCTGCAGGTATTGCGCCTTTATCAGTAAAGTTTTGGTATTGATAAAGGGATCTACGTCATTTGCGCGACTCATTAAATCGCCTTTATATACCTGGTTAAAATCAAAATAGCTTAAGTTAAACTGCCATTTTTCTTTCAAAAAATTAATGATCTGCTCATCCTTTTCCAATAACAACTCGTAGTTAACCACAAGGTAATCATCAACAGACAGTTTTTTAAGCGTTCTTAATATTTCTTCATTATAATTTATCCACACCCTTAAATAGGTTTCGGCATGTTCTGCATAAAATTTTGCTACCCTACGTTTACGCCTCAGGTATACCCACACTTGCCTTGAAAAATAATTGCGGGCCAGGTATTTTTTATCAATAACAGCAAAATCCCGTTTAAGCAACGAATTGATCACCGCGTTATAATCGCGCATAATAACCAGGTATTTGGCCTCGGGCAGTAGTTTGTTATAAGTATCCAGGAACAGGCAGGTACGCGGGTCTTTCCAGCCCCATTGCTCATACAGTTGTTGTTTTATTTTAATAATAGTTTCCAGTTTGCCCAACTGATATGCCGAAAGTTCGATCTTTTTAGCATCAACCAGGCCAGATACATCGAGGCTGTTGTTATCTAATATATCTTTATGAAGCCTTAAAAACTCTATATCCTCAAAATGCCCATCTACATTGCCAGTACCGCTCCCCAAAAGGCGTTCGCCTATTTCCAGGCCGCAGCGGTTGAGCCAGTTAGTTATTAACGAGGTACCGGAGCGGTGCATACCGGCTATTATTAATGTTTGATGTTGCATGAGTGTTAGTTTAATTGTGATTTAACCGGCGGCTGTTTAACAAAAAATATGGATTTTTGGCGCGATAAAAAGTGTTGATATTCTATGAAGGCGAAGAGCCTGTCTGTGCATCTGGCAATATCATAAGTATGGGTATTGATATATAGGTCGGGGGCCTGCGGCACCTCGAAGGGATCATTTACCCCTGTTAAATTACAAACCCGCTGAGGATCGTTCTGGGGTAGTTGCGCTCTATGGTATAGCCCTTTGGTATCGCGAAGCTTTAAAACACTCATCGGGCAATCTACATGCACTACTTTAACATCGTCATAAGCATTAACCAAACCCTGACGCATGGCTTCATAAGGCGTTATGGCGCTAATGATGGGAACAATACCCAGCACGCTGAATTTACTCGCTATAAAACCCAGCCGCCTGATGTTTTCAAAGCGATCGTCTTTTGAATATTTCAGATCAGGAAAAAGTTCCTGTCTGTATTCGTCGGCATCAATTACCTCTGTTAAAATTTGAGCCCGGCCAAGCCATTCTTTAACCTTTATAGCAAGGGTTGTTTTTCCGGCGCCGGATAGTCCACAAAGTAGTATGATCATAAAAATTAATTTTTAGTTGGGCAAGCGTTAAGCAGGTTGAATGTTAAACTTTTAATTAATTACCAGCTTAACGGCAAGTTTTCAGCTTAAATTGTAGCTAATAAAACGTGTATCGACAGAGAGTAGTTTTGTATCGACGAACGTACCATAAGTGCAGATGATGATTTTTGAGTAACCGGCGATTGACACAACAAAAATAAATTTATATTTATTCTACTAAATACATAGACATTATAGAATTAATTATATATTTGTGGCAGATAGTTTGTAAATGGGGTTCATTTAACAGCTATAACGCAGGGCGCTGATTTGGCAGCAAAGCGGGATGGTTCGATTCCATCCCTTGCATCTTCTCTTCTCATATTTATGTTTTATAATTGGTTAAATTAGAGTTCCTGCCCATCAGGAGCTCTTTTTTTATTTGTAATTAACCTTTTGGAAACATTAAAATAACTTATTAAAATAATTTAAAAAGTTCTTTTATTTGAAAATTAGTTTTATTATGTTTGTACCAGTAATGCACAACTTGTTATTAAATGGAATTAATTTTAGCCTTATGTCGGTGAGGTTAAAACGGTTTTGTTAATTGGTTTGATAGAATCCTCGCTTCGGCGGGGGTTTTTTGTATTGTGATCTTTTTAATTCAACATATATATAACAAAGGTTCTTTAAAAAATTATGGCTCGATTAAATTTATTGGAAGAAACCCGGTACGAGAAGCTGCCGGTAACCGTTTATGGCAACCAGCAGGAAGCATCAATTGCGGTAGCATCAAGGATAGCAAAACTCATCCGCGACAAGCAAAGCAAAGGCGAAAAAGCGGTACTGGGTTTGGCTACCGGGGTTACCCCGGTGCGCGTGTATGCCGAACTGGTGCGCCTGCACCAGCAGGAAGGTTTATCATTCAAGGATGTCATCACCTTTAACCTGGATGAATACTATCCCATGAAGCCCAATGCCGCCCAAAGCTATGTTACTTTCATGTACGAGAATTTATTTAGCCATGTGGATATTGAACCCGCCAATGTGCATATTCCCGATGGTACCCTAAATAAAGATGCCGTGGCCGCTTTCTGTCTCGCTTATGAGCACCAGATTGAGGAACTGGGTGGCCTGGACCTCCAGATCCTGGGGATTGGCCGTACCGGTCACATCGGTTTTAACGAGCCGGGCTCTGCACCCAACTCGGGCACCCGTTTGGTTACCCTGGATGACCTGACCCGGAATGATGCTTCCCGTGATTTTGGAGGCAAGGCCAATGTGCCTACCAAAGCCATCACCATGGGCATCGGTACCATTTTTAAAGCCCGCGAGATCATCCTGATGGCCTGGAGCGCCAAGAAAGCGCCCATCATCAAAAAAGCCGTGGAAGGCGAAATCTCGGGCGAAGTACCGGCTACCTACCTGCAGCTCTCTGACCATGTGGAGTTTGTAYTGGAYGARGCRGCCGCTTCCGAGCTGACCCGTTTTGATACSCCATGGCTGGTGAAAGATTGTTCCTGGGATGATAAAGTAYTGAGGAAAAAAGCGGTGATCTGGCTGGCTGACACSATCGGCAAACCRGTATTGAAACTCACCGAAGAGGATTACAATAACCATGGCATGGCACAGCTTGCCGTGGAGCAGGGACCTGTTTACAACATCAACATTGATATTTTTAACCAGATCCAGCATACCATTACCGGCTGGCCGGGGGGTAAACCGGATGCGGATGATTCCCAGCGCCCGGAAAGGGCTTTGCCGGCCAAGAAACGCTCGGTGATCTTTTCCCCGCACCCCGATGATGATGTGATCTCTATGGGGGGTACCTTTATCCGCCTGGTAGACCAGGGACATGATGTGCATGTGGCTTACCAGACCTCGGGCAATACCGCCGTTTGGGATGATGACGTATTGCGTTATATGGAGTTCGCCATCGATTTTACCCATAGCATTGGTGAGGATAACGGTCACCTGACTTCCTTATACGAGGAGATGCGCGCCTTTTTCCCGCAGAAACAGCCTAACCAGATCGATACCCGCGAGATCCGGGATGTGAAAGGTTTTATTCGCAAAACAGAGGCCATCTCGGGTGCCCGTTATGCTGGTTTAAGCGATGACCATATTCATTTTATGGCCCTGCCTTTTTACGAAACGGGGAAAACCAAGAAGAACACCGTAGGCGAGGAAGATATTCAATTAACCATCGACCTGCTTCAAAAAATAAAACCGCAGCAGATCTTTGCTGCCGGTGATTTTGCCGATCCGAATGGTACGCACCTGGTGTGTTTCAACATTATCCTGGCCGCCCTTAACCGCCTGAAAGCAACCGAGGACTGGGTAAAGGATTGCTGGTTGTGGATGTACCGCGGGGCATGGCATGAGTTTGAAACCCACGAGATTGAAATGTCGGTGCCTTTATCACCCGAGGAGGTGATCCGCAAGCGGAACGCCATCTTCAAGCACCAGTCGCAAAAAGACCGCCCGGTGTTCCCGGGTGATGATGCACGCGAGTTTTGGGTGAGGGCTGAAGACAGAACACGTGATACCGCCCAGCGTTATGACCGTTTAGGTTTAGCTGAATATGAAGCGATGGAAGCGTTTGTAAGATATCGATTCTAATATTAGTCTATGGACTTTGAAGGCGGTGGGCGTAAAAACTCATCGCCTTTTTTGCTTTAACGTTATATGCTAATAATTTATACCCGCAGACTTGAACAGTCTGCAAAGAAACATGTAGATTCAGGTAAAAGTTTAAAGGTTTGGAAAACCGCGATTGAGTCTGTAACCTGGAAAAAAGCATTGATGTTTTAAAGTGGACGCCATCGTCAGAACATTCACTTAGAAGCTGTCTAAAAATGAATGAATAAACACGACCGTCATTGGCACGAAGCAATGACGTGTCTTCAAAAAACTTTTTGTCATCCTGAACGTAGTGAAGGATCTGTTATTTGCCATGCTTCTTCGCCCTGTAAAGTCTGCGAATAGATCCTTCACTCCGTTCAGGATGACAAATTTTTCAAAAGTCATTTCACCTTTAGTGTTCTCCGGATTTTATGCCTCAAGGATGTGTGGAGCTTCTTACAAGCAAAATTCCAAGCATTTGATTATCAACACAAAAAATGTTCCACCCTATATTTTTAACAAAGCTTAAAGCATTCACTATCAACACAAATAATGTTCGACCCGATCCACATGTTCCACCCGTTCCGGTGCAACACCCCAGCTATCAATATAGGCCAAATTTTACAACCCTATCTTATCATTCACCAGTTCAATAATCTCTGCTTCTAAAGCCATCGCTTTCCGCTCAATCTCATTACCCCGGTAAATAACATCTACCACAAAATCCTTATCCTTATAACCCGAAGCGTTGATCTTCACATTCATAAACGCACCTAAAACCGCCGTGCGGGCACAAAGTGCTGCAACGCCGGCATCGGTTACAGAGTTGGGGTTGCCAATCTCCACCATCGCCTTAATTACTTCCATACTATCCAGCGCGGTCTGCATTACCTTAAAGGGAATTTCAATAGCATATTTGGTGGCATCCTGTATTGCTTGATTTCTTATAGCTTTTTCGTCATCTGTTGATTTTGGCAAACCAAAGGATTCCATGATCTTATTAAACGCACTGGTATCCAAATCAACTAAACGCAATAGTTCATTTTTGTACAGCTGCGCTTTCTCCGCCCAATCGCTAAACTCCTGCCAACGGCTATCCCACCCCTTTTTATGCGAACTGAGGTTGGCAACCATGCCAGCCAACGAAGCTCCTAAAGAACCAATATATGCAGAAATAGAGCCACCACCCGGAGCCGGGCTTTCGCTGGCCGTTTCGTCGGCAAAATCGGCAAGGCTCATGCTGATCAGTTTACTATCGGCCTTATCTTTTAGCAGGTATTCTATAATTCGTTCTTCGGGTTTAAAAGGCGAAAGCTCATCCAATCCCATCGACTTCACCGCGATCTTGATCAGCTCCTTTTCACTTACCCCAACAGAACGCTGTTGCTTGCGAAGGAAATACTTACCGGCTTCCAGCATGGCTTTTAGTGGTATCAACCCCACCAGTTCGCTGCCTGTAACACGAATACCGCGCTCATTGGCTTTGATACAAACCTCATCAAAGGCTTTATGTACCGGGGTAATTTCAATATTGGTAAGGTTCATGGAGATCTGGGCCACGCCGTATTCCTCAATATACCAGCCAATGGCTTTTACTGCTTTCAGTGAACCGGGGATTGATTTGGGTTTACCATTTTCATCCGTTATAATTTTACCTGCAGCTGCATCACCCTCCCGCAATACACGCCCGGCCTCCCGTACATCAAAAGCGATGGCATTTGCCCTGCGGGTTGAGGTGGTATTGAGGTTTACATTGTAAGCTACCAGGAAATCACGGGTTCCTATCACCGTAGCACCACGCCTTACATCATTCTCCGCCGGACCAAAATCAGGCGCCCATCCCGGTAGTTTTATCTTCTTAAAAAAGCCTTCGTATTCCCCGGCCCTTATTACAGACAGGTTACTACGGGTTTTATCAGGCTGCGCGTTCTCATATAAATAAACGGGGATCTGCAATTCTTCACCCACCCGCTTAGCCAGCTGACGGGCGTACTCAGCAGTCTCTTCCATACTGATATTGCTAATGGGTATCAGCGGACACACATCCGTTGCGCCCATCCTTGGATGCTCGCCCTTTTGCTTGCTCATATCAATCAGTTCACCGGCTTTCTTTATGGCGAGGAATGCAGCCTCAATCACGCTTGATGGCTCACCAACAAAAGTTACCACAGTGCGGTTTGTCGCCTTGCCGGGGTCAACATTCAATAGCCTCACTCCCTCCACTGATTCCACCTCATCGGTGATCTGTTTAATGATATCAAGGTTTACGCCTTCGCTAAAATTGGGTACGCATTCTATTAGTTGGTTCATTAGTTCAACGTTTATTAGTTCATTGGTATTAACATTTCAAGTTTCCCTCCTGTGAAGGGAATCGCACCATCCCCGCTTTTTATTTCTTTATGATCCGGCAATCCATACCTTTTCCGGTTTCAATTTCCCCTGGTGGTATAATATCTCCCGGTAATCATCACATGGGTACGCCTGCATATCGGCAAGCTTACCTTTTGATAACATACCCCGGTCGTTTAGTTTTAAGGCCTGCGCGGCTCTGCCCGTTAATCCTGCAAAAACCTCGGCGGCGCATAGCTTTTCTGAAACGGCCATAACAGCAGCTTGCAATAGCAAATCGCCCATTGGTGCCGATCCTGGGTTCCAATCACTGGCAATTGCCAGGCAGACACCTGCATCAAGCAATTTACGGGCAGGAGCATATGGCATACCCAAACCCATCGAGGCACCGGGTAAAGTTACAGCTACGGTATCAGAACCAGCCAATAATTTTATCTCATAATCACCACTTGCCTCTAAATGATCTGCGGATGATGCACGTGCTTTAACAGCCACATCGCTGCCACCAGTTGTGAACTGATCAGCATGTATAGTTACCTCGAAACCCATTTGCTTGGCTTTAGCCAGGTAGTTGAGTGCATTGCTGGTGTTAAAAGCGCTTTGTTCAATAAAAATATCAACCCGGTTGGCAAGTCCCTTTTGTTTGATAACAGGGAGCAGATCGTGCAGTACATGGTTAAGATACGCTTGTTGATCGCCATTAAAATCTTTAGGTAACATGTGTGCCGCCAAACATGTTGATACCAGGCTGGCCTGCGTCATATCAGCCGCAGCCTTTATAGCCCGCAGCTGTTTTAATTCCGCATCAATACTTAAACCATAGCCACTTTTAACCTCAATAGTGGTAACACCCTCGGCTACATGGCGTTGCACCCGTTTTGTTAACAGGCTCGTTAGCATGATCACATCAGCCGCGCGGGTTTGTGTTACTGAATCCCAGATGCCACCACCCGATTGCGCTATCTCCAGGTAGGTTTTACCTTCCATTCGCATAGCATAATCTTTAGCCCTGCTGCCAGCAAAACATAAATGCGTGTGGCAGTCAACAAAACCAGGAAGTAAAACATGGTCGCCTGCAATTTCTTCAATTTGTGCCGATGGATAGTTCGATCTCAGTTTATTGAAATCATCAACAGCAATTATCAGCCCATCCTCAACCAATACACCTCCCCCGGGAATGATGTGCAATTGATCATCCTTGAGCGCCCCTTTAAGCGGCAATCCCGTTAAAGGAAGTATTTGAGTAAACGGACCTATTAGTTTTTTCATTTGTTAACCTTTTCCTAGCGTCATTGCGAGGTATATAACCATGATGTATCTACAAAAACCTTTTTGTCATCCTGAACATAGTGAAGGATCTGTTATGCGCTATGCTTCTTCGCCCTGTAAAGTCTGCGAATAGATCCTTCACTGCGTTCAGGATGACAAACCTTTTAAAACGTCATTTCTCAGGATGACAAATCTTTTAAAACGTTATTTATTCTTCAGAGCCCGTGGATTTTATGCCTACCTATGACGTGTTTTTAATAATTGCTTTCAGCCTTTGGCCTTAAGCTTTCAGCTCATTCTACCATACCTTCAATCCAAACTTTTCTGCCCACTCTTCCGCCTTATCGTAACCGGCATCGGTATGGCGGAAAATGCCCATTGCCGGATCATTATATAAAACCCGTTTAAGGCAGGTGGCTGCGCGCTCCGTACCATCGGCCAATACAACCATGCCGGCATGTTGGGAGTAGCCCATCCCGACACCACCACCGTGGTGGAACGAGATCCATGTAGCGCCACCCGAGGCATTGGCCATCAGGTTCAACAAGGGCCAATCAGATACCGCATCAGATCCATCCTTCATGGACTCGGTTTCGCGGTTGGGTGAGGCTACCGAGCCGCAATCCAAATGGTCGCGGCCAATTACTATTGGGCCTTTTACTTTACCGCTTGCCACCAGGTCATTAAATATCAGCCCTGCTTTTTCGCGTTCGCCCATGCCTAACCAACAAATACGGGCGGGCAAGCCCTGGAAAGAAATCTTTTCCTGCGCTTTTTTAAGCCAGGTAAGCAATGGCTTATTTTCTGGGAATGCTTCCATGAGCGCCCTATCAGTTGTATAAATATCTTCGGGATCGCCGGATAAAGCTACCCATCTGAACGGGCCTTTGCCCTCACAAAACAACGGGCGAATATATGCCGGCGTAAAGCCGGGAAAATTAAAAGCATCCTGCTCGCCGCCTTGTTTGGCAAACTCGCGCAGGTTGTTTCCATAATCAAAAGTTACCGCACCTTTCTTTTGCAGATCAAGCATCAGCCCCACATGCCTCGCCATACTTTTTAGCGACAGGCGCTTGTATTCCACGGCATCACTTTTCCGTAAAACAGCCGCTTCATTTAATGACAGCCCGTTAGGTATATACCCATTCAGCGGATCATGAGCCGACGTCTGATCAGTTAAAATATCTGGGATAATATTGTCTTTTAATAATCTTTCCAGCAAGTCACCGGCATCACTTACTAATCCTACGGAAAGTGTTTCCTTTTTATCGATGGCCTCTTTTACCCAGGCTATAGCCTCATCATAAGAATGGGTCATACGGTCAATGTATTGAGTATCTACCCGTTTTTGGATGCGGGTTGCATCAACATCGGCACCTAAAAATATGCCACCCGCCATAGTCGTGGCCAATGGCTGAGCGCCGCCCATGCCGCCCAAACCCGCGCTTACGATGAGCTTACCCGTAAGATCGCCGTTAAAATGCTGATTACCGCACTCTACAAATGTTTCATAGGTACCTTGTAAAATACCTTGCGTACCTATATAAATCCAGCTGCCGGCCGTCATCTGGCCATACATCATCAAACCTTTTGCGCGCAGTTCATTAAAATGCTCCCAGTTGGCCCATGCGGGGACCAGGTTACTATTGGCTATTAAAACACGTGGTGCTTCGGGGTGACTGCGGACAATCCCCACCGGCTTGCCCGATTGTACCAGCAGTGAGTGATACTCATCCAACTCCAACAACAACTCAATAATTTTCCTGAGGGATTCCGGGTTGCGCGCCGCCTGCCCAATGCCTCCGTAAACTACCAGCTCGTCGGGATTTTCGGCTACCTGGCCATCAAGGTTATTGAGCAACATCCTTAATGGGGCTTCGGTTTGCCAGCTTTTGGCATGCAGTTGCATGCCGCGCGGCGACTTATACACCGGGTGGCTGGCGTAGGTTTCAATAAATTCCGAACTCGTCATGGCTGAGATTTATATGGTTATTGATGGCCGCATCATTGGCAGTTGCCAAAAATGAACCATCGGTAATAATTTGATGTAACTGGCTGATATCATCCGCAAAAACACGGTCGTCCTGTATAAAAGGAACGTGCTGCCTCACATAACTGTGCAGGGCTTCAATAACAGGGGTTGATAGTAGCGGCCTGCGGAAATCCATCGCCTGCGATGCATAGAGCAGCTCAATAGCCTGAATATATTCTATATTATCAATCACCATGTGCAGTTTACGCCCACTGATGGAACCCATTGATACATGATCCTCCTGCCCTAGCGAAGTAGGTACACTATCGGCACTCGCCGGAAAACACAGCGTTTTATTTTCGGTAACCAACGCTGCGGTGGTGTATTGCGGTATCATGAGGCCCGAGTTTAGTCCTGCATTATGCGTAAGCAGTTTAGGCAATCCATAACGGCCTTCGCTCATAAGGTAACACCGGCGATCTGCAATATTGCCCAGCTCGGCAGCGGCAACAGTGGCATAATCAAGTGGCAGGGCTAATGGCTGTCCGTGGAAATTACCTCCGCTGATGGTATCATCTGCGCTAAAAATAACGGGGTTATCGGTAACTGAATTTAACTCGATCTCGGTAAGCTGTTTAAGGTGAAGCCATGCATTGCGCGATGCGCCATGCACCTGCGGCATACAGCGTAATGAATAAGGATCCTGCACCCTATCGCAATTAAAATGGGATGTATTGATCCCTGATCCATTTAACAAAGTAAACAGCCGTTTGGCTACCATTTGGGTCCCCGCGAATGGCCTGAGTGCGTGAATGCGTGCATCAAATGGTCTTGTGGACCCCATCAATCCTTCTAATGACATGGCGCCTATCAGGTCGGCACGGTTCAAAGCATCATCAAGTCTTTGCACCGCCTTTATGGCAAAGGCTAATATAAATTGTGTTCCGTTAATTAACGCAAGGCCTTCTTTTGGGCCTAATACCAAAGGCAGCTGATTGTGCTTTCTTAAGGCCTCACGGGCAGGTTTTCTTTCGCCCCGATCATATATTTCGCCCAGGCCAATTAATGGTAAAAACAAATGCGACAATGGAGCCAAATCGCCCGATGCACCTACCGACCCTTTTTCGGGAACGATTGGGATGATATCATTGTTTATATGCCAGATGATGCGGTACAAGGTTTCGGGTGCAACGCCCGAAAAGCCCTGGGCCAAAGCATGTACTTTAGTGATCAGCATCAGCTTGGCAATTTCCTGCGGGATGGGTTTACCCACACCTACGCTATGGCTCTTAAGGATATTGCTTTGCAGCAGGCTAGTATCAGCCTCAGATATATGAGTATCGCAAAGCGGACCGAAACCTGTATTAATTCCGTAAACTGGTATTTGCGCATGAACAATTTTTGCAACCTCGCCCCACGATGCACGGATAGCCTGATCAGTATCAGCATTAATAACACCTTTGGTTTTGCCGGCCGCTATATCCAGGCAAACACCGATGGTTAAATGATCGCTTCCATAATTGAATGTACTATTCATGATCGGCGGGTTTTAGTTCGGTTACTAATTTTTCGCTAATAAGTTCAGATAGATTAACCGAGCGAAATGTTTTTTCGAGCGCGGTTATTGCAGGTAATAATTGTTGTGAGGAAGGATCGCTATCGATAAGTTCGGTCATCGCCTTCGCAATAGCATCCCACATGGGCAGGATCTGCACTAATAGCTTACGGCCGCTCTCGGTTAAAGTTACCAATTGCCTGCGGCCATCATCGGCACAGGTAGCGCTGGTAACCAATCCCCGGTTTTTTAAATTGGTAATCAACTGGCTTGCCGCCGGGTGCGAAACCTCAATCTGCTCGCTTAGCTCCTTTATAGATAGCGCATCATTCCTGGATAGCAAATAAAATACCGGGAACCAGCTGGCATCAAAATCAATCCCTTCATTTTGGTATGCCCGGTTAATTTCGGCCAAAAAAGCTTCGCTCAATCGCCTTAACCGACTGCCCAAAACCAGGTACCCCAAACTTTGATATAAATTCATAGCGCAATTTATATAAGTGCTTATATAAATGCAAACTTTGGGAGAAAGAAATTTTTGGCGGATTAAAAAGATCTATAAAAACACTGGTAAACAGGTATTTTAACCTATGCATATTGTATAATAATTACCTAAATTTATACAACCAAAACCTATGTATTATGGATAAGATACCAGCCCCCGAACCGCTGTCAGAAAACAAGCTTGAGGTTGCCATAATTAAACCGTTTGATAGCATCGCTCTCGCTTTTTCGGGCGGTGGCTTTCGTGCGGCTTCATTCTCTTTAGGCGTTTTATCATACCTTGATAAAATAAAGTTTGATGATACAACAGATGAACTTTTTGGCCACAGCCTCTTACAAAGGGTTACCTATATGTCGTCGGCATCCGGCGGTACAATAGCAACAGCGTTGTATGCCTTGTATAACAGTAAAGGCAAGAGCTTTGGCGATTACTATAGTAAACTTTTAACGGCACTAAGCGGCGATGAGTTGCTAAAAAACGCAATGGAAATGCTGGCCGACAAAAAGTACTGGAAAACAAGAGAGCTTAAAAGTCGCAATATCATTAACGCGTTTTCATTGGCTTATGATAAACATTTATTTGACTGCGCAAACCTCGAATCGCTTTTTCATGACGAATCACCTGGCAAACATTTACAGGAGGTTTGTTTTAACGCTACCGAGTTTTTTACGGGCCAATCCTTTCGGCAGGATATAAAACTGGTTCCCGATAACGGTAAAGACCCCTATTTTACCTATGGTAATATGGTTATATACCTCGATAAAAAAACTGCGGGTAAAATTAAACTGGGTGATATACTGGCGGCATCTTCCTGTTTTCCGGCTGGCTTTGAACCTATAGTTTTCCCTAATGATTTCACGTACCCTGGTTTATATCCGTTAGAACTCAAAAGCGCCCTTACTATGCTACCGCAAACGGACGATAAACAGGAAAAGGAATTTATAAATAAAAAACATTTCGGGTTGATGGATGGCGGTATTACCGATAACCAGGGCCTGCAAAGCATGATGTATGCCGATGGCAGAAGAACCAGGCACGAAACCGATCTGCGGCATTTTGACCTGCTGATGGTTAATGATGTTGGCAGTCATTTTATTGAACCTTATGAAATGCCCGAGGTGAAAAAAGGCTGGGAATTATCCCTAAGAGGATTGGTGTTTATAGCCGCAGCAGTTATTGTCATTTTATCGGCAGGCATTTGGTTTGGGATAAAGCAACACTGCGCCTTATTAACGGTTGCTTGTTCTGCACTTATTACCCTGCCTTTAATCTTTTTTGTATTGAGTTTATATTTAAGAAGCCAGCTATTGGGCGCCGCAAATTCTACATTAATATTAAACTTTAAAAAGAACTTTACCGAAAGGATAATTTCGTTGCTGGTTGGTTACTTTACAAAAACACCGTTAAGCATTATTAAGCAATTGATAAGCGCCAGGGCAGAATCCGTGCTAATGCTTAACCTGAGCATATTTTTAAAGCGGATAAGACAGCTGCTTTACAATAAATTTTATTTTTCGCCGCAATGGAAAAACCGGGGTAAGGGCAACCATATCTATGATCTTTCTTTTTCAAACAACATTAACCGCAAAGCCGATGATGGTTATAAATCACCGGTGCCACCTGTGCTTGACCCAAGCCAGGATATCCAGATTGTAGCCCAGGTAGCTTTTAACACAGGCACAACGCTATGGTTTGATAAACAATCGACTGAGCAAGTGCATAGCGAGGCTTGTATAATAGCCTGCGGCCAATTTACCACCTGTTATAATCTGCTGTTATATATTACAAGACTACTGGCTATAAAACCAGAAGAAGCCCCTTTTGACCCTAAATACCGTAACCGGTTAATAAAATTAGAACAACAGATGCTGGCAGATTACTCGGACTTTAAAACCAATCCTTTTTTCTATTACAACCAATCAGGAGTGGATTTTAAGATCCCGGGCTTTAAAACGGTCTCCATGCAGGGAATTCCTTTTCCTGAAAACTGGAAACCTTAATCATATTGAACCATGAACATAGCTATACAGATAATTACTTAAGCCGGTAAATAAAATTTATGATACTTTAGCGCTGCGCTAATTAGTGCTTTACTATATAGTATGATTTTAGAGGTAGAAGAGGAATTTATTGTTGGCGAGGATACATTTTTTGATAGTGTAAGTCCGGATTCATCACATGGGGTTGTTTTTGAAGATAACCTTACCACAGGATATTTTTACGCGATTGGGAAATTACCAGGTCAGGAAATTTTGGACGCAGTGCATATTTATGATGTGGATAACGTGACCGACAAGGGCAAACCATGTAACCTTAAAATTGTATGGACTGATGATTGGCAGCTTGCATCCTTATTGATCAATAACTACTGCCATGCCATATTTGATTTTAAAAACAAAGTAGGCTATTCACGCAATGCATTCCCTCCCAGCAACGGCAAATGGAAAAATCAAAACGACAGGATTAAATTAACCGATGATTTGTTAGAAGAGCTTTTGAGCGGTAAATAGCTATTTCATTTATTTTTTCCCCCATGAGAACTCTAATAAAAGCTCACCGTGAGCGGGATTAATGGCCAAATTAAAGTATTGTAAATAACTATATTTTCAAATTAAACAATCATGCAAATAGTAGAACAAAATATCCCACTTGAAACCTACTTGCAACTAAGACGCGACAGCGGCTTGTCCACAAAATCGGCTGAGGCTGCTACCATCGCCTTAGCCCACACTTTATATGCTGTAATGGTAAAAAATGACCAAGAGGCTTACATTGGCATGGGCAGGGTTATTGGCGATGGCGGCTGTTTTTGCCAGGTGGTAGATATTTGTGTTCTACCACAACACCAAGGTAAAGGCATAGGCAAAAAAATAATGGAGAAGATCAAATCATACGTAGATGAAAAGCTGCCAGCAACCTGCTATGTGAGTTTATTAGCAGATGGACAAGCCGATAAATTATATGCACAGTTTGGGTTTCAGGAAACTATGCCGCTGTCAAAGGGCATGTACATAAAAAAGTAAAAGCCCACTACTCCCTCGCCCGCTTCAATTCCCGCAGCATCATCCCGTAATCCATCCGCCTCACCATGGCATTTATAGTTGCTGCAATCCTGTTGGCGCGTGTAGCATCAGTTTTAGCGCTATCTATCCATTTAATAAAGTAGCCGCGGTGGCTTTCGGCAAGACTGTTAAAAAAAACTTCGGCTTCGGGTTCAAATTCAAAACATTCCAGCAGATCGGTGGGGATGGTGAATTTAAAGTCGTCGTCGGGCTGTAATTGTACCCGGAGCGTGGCGCCGCGGCTTTTGTGCAGGGCTTTGCAAATTTCGCGTTTTAGCGACATGATAAAATTCCCCTCGCCCATGGGCATCAGGGCCATGCCCCGCACATCCAGGTTATCCAATTTGCCCATTACGCGGAAAGATTTCTTGTTTCCGGGTTTCATTTCCTGGGCAATATCAGCCGGGATTTCGATATATGTCCAGCCGGTTTTTTCGCCTTGTTCAGCAAATTGTAAAATAATGGTATTAAAATCAATCATTGCCGTGGTTTATTATCCTAACGTTGCTAAATATTTAATAAATAATACCAATTGTTAAATGTTTGTTAAATCGTATATATTAATTGATTTCTCTGTAACGAATGGAATAAGGCTGCTGTCTTATAGATATAAATTAAGAAATAAATAACCTCAAAAACAACAACAATATGAAAACCTTAAAATCAATACTCGCAGCTTTAGCTTTAATAATAGTATGTGGCGTTGCAAAAGCAAATGTTACAACAGAAGGTGATAACTTAACCCGCAATTTTGCGATAAATACATATGTAGATGCCATGACCCGCGGCAAAGTTCAGGGCTTTGGCGACGTGGTTGACCAATCGGCCAAATTCAATTTATTACGTGGTAAAAACGTATTAAGCTTTACCAAAGGCGAAATGATTGAATCTATAAAAGCCAACAAAAATACCGAACAAAATTGCACCACCAGCACAACCATTATGGAAAGCAACAGCGATATGGCTGTAGTAAAAGTTGATATGCAGTTTGATGGTTTTGTACGTACCAATTATGTAACCGTTGCTAATACCGGCAAAGGCTGGAAAATCACCAACGTTTACAGTGTATTTAAATAAGATAGTTTTAGTTTAGTGTTTAAAATGTAAGTAAGTATAGGCCCCGCCAGGCGGGGCCTTTTTTATTGGACACGAATTGATTCGAATGTCACGAACTGAAGCGGGGCGGGATTGAGCGATTCCCCTCTTGAGAGGGGTGTGTTCTACCACGCCACGAATAAACATTGTTTACCAATCGCTTTTATAACACACCCCTGCTTACGCTCTGCCTTACGCGCCCCCTCTCGAGAGGGGATTTTTTTTAAGACCCTACTTTACCAGCGGCTTCAGCACCGATTCCCATTTATCATAGCCTTTGGGATTCAGATGCAGGTAGTCGCCTTTAAACAAACTGGAATCTGGCGTAGTGGTTCCGGATTTGTAAATTGCCGTTACCAGGTCAACATAATGACTTTTAGGTTTGCCTTTCAGGTAAGCTTTTATTAACTCATCAGCCTTATATACTTCCGCATAATTCTTAGCACGCACGGGACTTGGTTTTATCGACATAAAATAAACTTCTGTGCCGGGCAATTTAGCATGGATCATATCCCATAGCTTGGCAAACTCATCGGCTACAAACTGGGCGGATTTGCCTGCTGCAATATCATTTTCGCCGGCGTAAATAAATATTTTACGGGGATGATATGGGAAAAGAATGTAGGGTGTATAATAATCAACCAATTGCCAAAGTTCGCAACCACCTACTCCACGCTTAATAATGGGCTTATCTGCAAAACGCTGCTCCAGATCGCTCCACAGCCGAACGGATGAACTGCCGATAAACAAGATACCATCCTTTTTTGGGAAGTTAACACTATCCTGGTGTTTAAATGCCCGGATCTCGTTATCAAACGGAAAGCCCTGTTGTGCAAATACATTTGCCGCAAAACCACATCCGATTAAAAATAAAAGCAATTTCAATTTCATAGGTTAGGAGATTAGTCTTTCTTCAAAAAACAAAAATGGCAACTGGTTTTCGACGCCTTTAATTACCCAAACCGGGCTATCCGCTGCGTATAATATAATTTTGATAGGCTTCTTCTGCTTTTTCTCTACCTCGGCCAAAACCTGCAGACATGAACCACAGGATGTTACCGGCTTACTCAACATAAACTCATCTGTTTGGGCCGTTACAGCCATGCTCTCAACCGGATCGTCGGGATGATTGGCACCCCAATAAAATAGCGCAACCCGTTCGGCACATAAACCAGATGGATAAGCCACATTTTCCTGGTTACTGCCATAAATAATACGGCCGCTTTGCAGGCGTAACGCCGCCCCTACCCTAAACTTTGAATATGGTGAATGTGAATTTTTTAATGCTTTAGCTGCCTCAAGGCACAGCTCGTAGTCTGGTTTATCCAATTGCTCTATAGAATCGTATTCGTCAAAAGCTATTTTTATTTCGTGGTTGGTCATAAATGCTTCCCCTTAAAAAAAGAAGGGGAAACAAGATAAGAACTTTTTAACGTAATTGAAGAATCTCGTGGAATTTGTGAGCAATATTCTCACGTCGTTTTGAAAAAAAAATTTTGTCATCCTGAACGATAGTGAAGGATCTATTCTCCACCATGCTTCTTCGCCCTGCACAGTCTGCGAATAGATCCTTCGTTCCTACCCATGACATATTAGTTATGCAGGTACCAATTCCATGTTCAGTTCAAAGGCGAGTTTCTCTAACCGCCTTTTTTTCTGCTCCTTAAGTATGGCTTCATAGACCTCCAAACCTTTTTCCACAAAGTCAGCTCCTTTGACTATTAAACGCCAGTATTGAACAGCCAATTTTCTGGCCGTTGCTTTAATAGCTATAGCGGGGCCTTTTCTTCYTCTTAATCTTCTGGCAAATGCTCCCCAACCAATATACTTGCTGTTTAATAAGCCGTGGGCCATCTGCTTGAATATTTGTCCTACCGTGGGCTTGCCTTTGCTCTTGCTTTTATTTTTTTTCCCTGACCGATCCTGCCCCGGTGACAATCCAAGCCAACTGGTAAAGTGTTTTTCACTTGGCCACTTACTCAAGTCAGACCCTACTTCTGAATATAGTTGTAACCAGTTATAATCGGTAAACCCGGGCAGTTTGGTCGCATCCCTGCCGCCAAATATTTTTAACAAATGGTCACCAAGGCCGTTTATATGGGGTTTATTGTGGCGGATGGCTTTCCTTTTACCTCCGTTTGTCCCCGGGGGCAGCGTCTTATCCCTATTGATCTTTTGCAGTGTGCTATCGATCTGCCGGTCACAGTCAAATATCTGGCCTTGGTAAAACTGATAACCTTTATAAGCCTGATCCAATGCAAAAAGTCCTTGTGAAGTATAATGTCCCTCCAAGGCTTTCAACAATTCTTCACCTTTCTTTTCCCGGATACTTTTATGGCACAACGAAACCAGTTGATGCGGATCTCTTTCGCCCGCCAGTATAGCGGTGATTAATGCCATCCCACTTACTCCGTGAACCTGGCTTAATACTTCCGGCAAACGGATGTTCATCTCAATCAGTGCTTTTTGCATATGCTGAACATGCATGGCTGCACTTCGCAGGTGGTCTTCCCGCAGTCTTTGGTAACTGCGTAATTCTTTGATCAAGCCTTCTGAAACATAACAGCGGTTCAATAAACCATAACTGTGCAGCTGCTGGATCCACTGGCAATCTTTAACATCTGTTTTTCTACCTGGTAATTGACGGGTCTGACGACCATCTACCAGCCAGACATCTAATCCTGCATCCAAAAGGATATCATACAGCACATACCAGTAAACACCCGTCGCTTCCATCGCTACGGTGCTTACACTGTTTTCTAATAAATAATCTTTAAGGGCCACCAGGTCGCTGGTGAAGGTTTCAAACGAACGTACAGGCTTATTCTCAAGCCCTACGAAAACTTTACGCGAGCCGATATCTATACCGGCTGCATGAAAATGCATCTTTTCCATTAATGACTTATTTTATTAATAAGCCGTGCCCGAAGGAGTATAAAGAAAAGACAGGCTACCCATCGGACAAATCAGTATGATCGTACCACACCTTCAGACTCTGTTCTTCGGAACCATGCTCAGCAACAGGCATTAAGCACTATAACTCGTTCGGCCATGCTGCACGGCTATACAAAAATATGTCATTTAACCTTTAGAGGCCACAGGATTTTACAACTCAGGATGACAA
>NZ_JBFUCX010000030.1:0-17905 GCF_056405015.1 Mucilaginibacter sp. P2_A4
ATCTGAAGGTACTGCTGCTCACAACATCGCTTTATCAAAAGACCGTGCTAACTCTGTAAAAACTTACTTAGTTAACTCTGGTGTTGATGCTAAGAAAGTTAAAGTAAAAGGCTTTGGTGAAACCAACCCAATTGCTGATAACTCAACTGAAGAAGGACGTGTATTAAACCGTCGTGTTCAGTTCAAACAAAAATAATCTTTAATAAAATATTATTTGAAAAGGCTCCGGATAACCCGGAGCTTTTTTTGTTTTATGTTATAACTATATTACACTGAATAACGGAAAGATCAATTTAAAATCAGTACCCGATGATTCACTGCTTTTAAACTGGATAGTACCGTTCATTAATTTCACATAACGCTGAACGATATTTAAGCCTAAGCCTGTTCCCGGAATATCCTGGGTATTATCAGCCCTGAAAAAAGCTTCGAATAAATGTTCCTGGTCTTTCAACGGAATACCTATTCCATTATCTTTAAGCCGTATTTCATACTCCTTATCATCAATTTTTGTTTCCAATTCAATTAAGCAAATATCACGCGAGTACTTAATAGCATTTGAAATTAAATTACTTAAACAATATTTAAGCAAGCTTTGATCAAGTAAACAAATTGTATGTATACCGGCGTGGTTGTAAAATAATTTCTGGTTTTTATTAGTCAGCTGCCTCATTTCATTTAACAGCTCCTCGCAAAAAATTACAAGATCAAATTCCCCGTAGATAGGGATGATCTTACCTGCTTCTATTTGTTCAACAGATAAAAAATCGCCTAAAATATCTGTTAAATCCTTAACCGATGCCTTAATTTTATGCAGGTGCATCATGATTTTTTCTTTATCCAACCTGTTGAAATAACGTTCAATTAATGAAGCAGACAATTGTATACAGCTTAGTGGCGACCTAAACTCATGCGAAGCCATAGATACAAAGTACGTTCTGGCCTGGTTAATTTCCTTTTCTTTTTCTAATAAATCCTCAGCCTCGTTCTGTGATATTTTCAGCTGAGCTATTAGTTTTTGCAATTCGATAGTACGGTCATGAACAACTGATTCAAGGTTATTAGTATATTCCATTAGCTGTTCAGCCATCTTTTTTTCAACGCTCAGGTCATGAATTACCGCGGTAAAAACTACTTCATCGTTACATAACACCTTGCGTAATGCTAATTTAACGGGAAAGGTACTCCCATCTTTTTTTATCCCGGTTGCTTCACACTCCTTGCCTGTTATATTAATTATCCATGTATCCGCATTGTTCTTTACATGCTCCTGCCGGGATAATTCATCTTTAAAATGTAAGAGTGTTTCAACCTGCTCATTAATCAATTCCCGCGACTGGTATCCAAAAAGCTCACATAACCGGGTATTTACTAATTTGATGATCCCTTTTTGATCAATATTGATAATTCCATCAATAGCATTCTCAATTATCGCATGTAGCAATGCTTCATTATTCATCATTCGTTAACAAGGAAAAGTTATAGTAAAGAGGATCTTAGTTATGATTTGTAAATATTGGATGTATCATTAGTTAAACAAATGATGAGCATCACTTTGGATAACTAAAATTGAAGTAATTACAATAACAGATCGCGTTTATTTAATTATAAACCGTTTATAAAACCATCTTTTTACAATTTAGGCAAAAGTATGTAGCATGCTATTAATAACATGATATAGCTCAATAGAACCCTGAATAGCCCAAAGCACTTCCCTGATCAATTTTATTGTTCACTTTAATAGCTGGTTAATACGGAAAAACAAGCACAGGAACGGTGAGGTTTTCAGGGAGTTTATCTTTTATATCTGTACCTATTATTTCGGCAAAATGATACCGGTGATTAATCATAACCAACAGATCATTATGCATCCCGTTTTCCAGAACATCCACCGCGGTTGATAGGTTTCTCTCTCTGATATTATTAAAATACAATTGATCATAATTAACATTCTTACATATCGCTATATTAAAAACATCAAAGGCATACTTTTCATCCATGTGCGGCAGGCCTTTTGCCGATAAATGGGCAATGGAAAGATTAGCTTTTATAGCTTTTGCCATATCAACCAGGTACCGCACAATGTGTAACCGGCAATAACGAAGGTCGGCTATGTAAACTATCCGTTCAAGATTCTTTATTTGCCAGTTGGCAGGTACCAGCATCAGCGGGCAAAGCACCTTGTTCAGTAAATAATTAACGTTTATTTTAATGGCTGAGGTAGATGTACCGTGGCCCATACCTTTAACCATCAGCCATATTTGTTCTTTATTAACCAGTGCGGCAAGTTCCGTTTCATTGGCATTTGAAATATCAATTTCTTTTATCTCTGGTTTAAAAGCCTGATCATCAATATAAGGTACCGACAAATGGCCGGGCACATTATTAACGGGTAATGCATTATCTGTATAACCACTTCCGTTTTTGGTTAATACTTTTTCAAAAACTTTACTTTTTATCTTATGGGTGTTAGCTATAAGAATATTTGCATGGTTTTTTTCGGCCATTAACTGAACAAATGCCCTGGTATGACCAGCTTCGGCAGAATGATCATTTATTACAAGGATTGTTTTCATAATGATGAGATTAGAACAAGTGAGATACTACTAAGTAAAGTTTAAAAAATACTGGCAGTAAATTAGTGACCACCATCACACGGAAATGTATTTCTGATCATAAATAAGCTACATCCAGCTACTGGCATACATATTCCTGGTGCTTTTTAAGTTTTGTTTTATATATTAAAAAACGACCATTGGTTTGGCTCAGTCCCTCCATAAATAATAACAAAAGCCTCATTATAAGAGGCTTCTTACAATATAAAAAACTGAATGCTATTAATTTTGCGCGTGGAATACAAGCAGTGGAATTTCTATTTTACTGGCCATTTTCTGAGTAACGCTGCCGTTTAACAAGCCATGCAAAAAGCTATGCGAATGATGTACCATTGCTAAAATATCAACATGACCGTGTACACATAGCCAGTTTAAGCCATCGTCAGGCTTCTCTCCTTCGCATATCCGGTAATATATATGAGAGTAATTGCTTTTGTTGGATAGATCAGTCAGGAAAGGCCCTATAAGTGTTTTAAAACCATCAGCATGCTCCTTTCCCTTAGCTATATGGGTAATTAATATTTCGGCATCAAGCATTCTTGCAAATGGTATCAATTCATATACAAATTTTAAATCCTCGTCGGGGTGTTTAAAATCTGTGGCAAAAGCAATTTTCTTTATCGGTTTTATAGCAACCTTAGGCGGAATCAGCAGCAAAGGTTTTGACGCGTAATTGATAGCTCCTTTAGCATGATTCCCCAAAAGGAATTTACTGAGGCCCCTGCCGTGAGTTCCCATAACTACCATATCAACATGACTGTTTTCAATAACTTGTTTTAAAACACTGTTAAAATCGCCCATTTCGTTAATACAGGTTACCTTAGGCTTAACATCATCATTTGATTCCTTGCTTTGTAACCGGGCCGCTAATTTTTCAAGCTCGGCAAGGCTATCATCCATAATATGCTGATAATCATCCATTGGCCAAACTACCATTCCTGCTTCGGGTATTTCGGCCGGCACAATAAAGGCATTACACAAAATCAGCTTGGCTTTAAGTTGCTTTACCAGGTCATAAGCGTATTCAGCCGCATGTGTTGCGGTGTCTGAAAAATCGGTTGGGGCAAGTATGGTTTTCATGGTTATGGGTGATTGATTTTATTGACATAAAATTCCGAAATAACCGGCAACAAATTAATGATATTGGTCATATCTGTTAATGACATGTAACAATAAACACGTTTTCAAATAGCCTTGATGGATAGCACGAGGCTTGTTCTATAAGAACGTAGAGTAAACTTATTTTTAGGATCAGCATAAATTGACTTTTTAGGATCATTACTACGAGTACCGCAGCCGATATTCATTAAATAATATGATAAAAGATAATTATTTAAATCTCAAATATCTTTTTAGATTTAAGGGCTAAACCAACGCAACTAATGAGATAATATCTCGTAATCACATATATACCAACCCAATACAATTTTAACTTTTGATTGATGAGCACGCGTTTCTTTTTAACTTTATCCCTTATAGTATTTATCTCCAAAGGCGTGTTATTTGCCCAAGACGAATTATTTGAGAACAGAATAGTTCAAACTAAAAAAGATACAAAAACTTATACCATTCGGTCTCTTGAAGGGAAAGCAGTAAGAATAAAAGTTTTACCTGATTATGTGCATGACATTTTGTGCGTGATATATTTAACAGATACAGTTAAGGTATTTAACTATTGGGATGTGCTTCCTAAAACATCTTATTTAAGTAAACAATTTATTAAAATAAACTATGAAGTTAGGGGCGGTTCAAATTTCGGTCTTGGTAACTCATTGATAATATGTGTAAGTAATAACAAATTATATGAAGCATTACATGTGTTACAATATACAGATTGGGAATCTGAATTGGTTAAAACCTATAACGTTAAGTTTGCATTAGTAACTCATAAGAAAGATTACCTGCTTACAGCAAGCATAAGAGATAAATCAGTTTCATCAATCAACCCTGAAACAAATTATCATTATACAAATAGCAGCAAGTTGCATTTTGATAAGAAACTAAAAGTTTTTTATAGCATAAAACACGATTTATATGATACATTAAAGGTTAGTTATCACGATACAACTTACAAACGTGAAATTCAAGGTAATTTTCCTGAAATAATATTAGAGGACAATAAATATGTTTTTATCGGAGGTCAATGGTTCGAATTGAATAATGGCGCTATAATCAAATATTAAGTGTTAACTATCAGTTGATATTTAAAGAGGGATTTTATCAATTAATACATCGCTACCCTATCTTTCCAGCTACCTCGGTAATTGCTTTCACCAACTTGTCCAGATCGGCAATGGTGGTATACACATGCGGGGTTATCCGCACGCAGCTTACATTTTCAAACACTATTGACACGGTATGGATCTTATACTGGTTAAACAATGCCGCCTCCAGTTGCGCCGGGGTCATACCATCAACAGATACACCGCATATAGCGCAGGAATATTCAGGTTTTAATGAGGTATGTAATTTTACTTTGGGCAGGTGCTGCACCTTACCCGCCCAGTAATTTTTAAGGTAGCGAATCCGCTCCTCTTTGCGTTTGCTGCCAATAGCCAGCTGAAAGTTCACGGCCTCGCCTATCCCCTGTTCTATCGGGAAGCTACGAGTACCCAGGTTTTCAAATTTCCTAATATCCGGGCCCTGCGGATTATCATCACACAACAGCGGCAAAACTTTGGATATCTTTTCTTTTTTTATCCACATCATCCCGCTGCCAATAGGCGCCGAGAGGAATTTATGCAAACTGGTGCCAAAGTAATCGCAATTTAAATCGGGTATTTTAAAATCCAATAATCCAAAAGAGTGCGCGCCATCTACAATAACCTCTATACCCCGGGCATGGGCCATATCGCATATTTTACGAACAGGCATAATTTGCCCCACATAGTTAACTATATGCGTAACGTGTATCAGTTTTGTTTTGGAGGTGATGGCATCCTGGTAAGCCTTTACAATTTGCCCGTCATCTTCTATAGGGAAATCAAAAGTTAGCTGCTTATAAACAATTCCTTCGCGCAATGCCCGTTGCCGGTAAGCCTGTACCATGTGGGGGTAATCCAATTTGGCGCCTATCACCTCATCGCCGCTTTTTAGCGGCAGACCATATATAATGGTATTGAGTGATTCGGTAGCATTACGGTTCACGGCTATCTCATCGGGCAGGGCTCCGGCCAATAATGCCAGTTTCTCGCGCAGTGGTTCGCGGCCCTGGTCAAGTATCCGCCACATGTAGTATGATGGCCCTTCATTAGTTAGTTGGTTGTATCGTTCAACCGCCTGTTGCACTACCAGGGGCGAAGGCGAAACACCCCCATTATTAAGATTGATAATATTGGAGTTTACCGAATAAGACCGTTGAATTACAGCCCAAAAATCTTCATCCTGCGCCACCTGTTGGGGCGTTAAATGGGTTATTTTATTTTGAGCTGATTTCCATTCCTGGGCATGTGCCTGGTTAAACAAGCTTGATGCCGAAAAAGCGCCGGTAAGCACGGCCGCTTGCTTGATAAAACTGCGTCGGTTATTGGTCATAAACGAATTTAGGGTATTGAGCGCACACAAGCAAATGATGTAATAAAAGTTTAACAGATAATTTTATTGCACTCCTTGCCTGCCTGTTTTAAATCCAATAAAAGCCATCGGCTTGTTTAAAAAAATACAATCGATTGCGAAAAATATCTCAAAAGTGATTCTTTTAGTGCTTTTACAGCTAAAATTAATCTATTATTTATTTTTTATTAATGAACGCCTCTTCTTTTGTGTCATTAATATAAACCAATTATAGCACCTGCCGCCATCAATGGCACCCGGTGATTTATTAATCAAACTAAATAACATCATGTACCACTACGAAGCTAAGCCGCCGTAAGTATGCCGCCGCACGCGCTATTTATTACCCTAACATGGTAAACCAAACCAATTAAACTTAACCATTAACAGAGAGACAATATGAAAAAATTAAAATACTTACTTATACTCCTCTTGCTTTTCCCCATTAGTTTGTTAGCCCAGCAAACTACCATCAACGGAAAGGTCATAGATTTAACCGATGGGTCGGCACTTCCGGGGGTAAGTGTAAAAATTAAAGGCACTACCGCTGGCGCCATCACTGATATTGCAGGAAAATTCAGCCTCAACGTTGCAAATTCCAACGTATTTTTACAGGTATCTTATATAGGTTACGTTACCAAAGAGGTAGCTGTAAAAGATATAAAAGGTGGCACTATTGCCTTAACCTCAACCAATAAAACCCTTGATGAGGTAGTTGTTGTAGGCTATGGTGTGCAAAAAAGAGCCACAATAACCGGCTCTGTATCAACACTTCAAAGTAAAGAGATCACCACAACCAAAAACGAAAGTGTTGTAAACATGCTTACCGGTAAAATACCAGGTGTACGCATTGTGCAAACAACCGCCGAACCGGGATCTTACGCTAATAACTTAAATATCAGGGGCTATCAAAGCTCTCCGTTAATCGTAATTGATGGTGTAATAGGCGGCGACCAATCAACCATAGGCCGCATGGACCCCAATGAAATTGAAAGTATTTCTGTACTGAAAGATGCTGCCGCATCCATATATGGTATGAGGGCCGCCGGTGGTGCCATTTTAATAACAACTAAAAAAGGCGGCAAGACCGGAAAGATGAACATCAATTATTCAGTTAACGATGCCATCCAAACATTTTTGGGGATGCCCCAGGGCGTAAGCGCTGTAGATTATATGATGCTGACAAATGAAAAAGTTAAACGCGATTTCGCTAATAATTTTGTAGCTAATGTAACTCCGCAATACTCATATGCCGATATGAAACCATGGCTTGATGGTACTAACAAAACAGCCGACTGGGTGGGTATGGTTTTCAGGAAAACGGCTAACCAAATACAGCACAATTTAAATATTGACGGTGGAAATGATAAGATAAGCTATTTCTTCAACTTTGGTTATCAAAGGCAGGATGGCGTTTTTAAAACCGGAGACTTAAACTACAACAAGTATAATTTCCGCTCAAACGTTACGGCCAACATCACAAAAGGACTAAAGGCGCAAGTATTAACATCGGCCTGGATGGATGAGAAAAACCAGCCTTATACTGATGAGTGGACTGTTTATAAGTACACCTGGAACCAGATACCTACACACCAGATCTATGCCAATAACAATCCTTTATACCCTGCTGTAATGGATGACAACATGAATCCTTCAATCTTCACTGATGCCGATAAAGTAGGTTCAAAACGGAGCAGGAATAAAAGCATTACAAGTCAGTTAAATTTACAGTATGACATACCGGGCATACCCGGATTAAGCGCCAAGGCTTTGTTTAACATTGATTATGGAGTTAATGATTTTAATCAAATAAAAAAGACATTTTCCTTATATACCTATAAAGCAGCTGATGATACTTACATACCAAGTGTAGTAAATTCACCTTCAGGTATAACCCGTGCTTATTACACCCATTTAAATACATTAAGCCAGGTTACATTAAATTATGCTCATACGTTTTTTGATGATCATAACATCACAGCGATGGCTACCTATGAGCAAAGCCATGAAACTGCCGATAATTTTAATGCTTACCGGGATACGGAGATTCCTGTAGATTATTTATTCGGAGGTCTGCAAAACTCTAACATGGCGGGCGGTATGGATGCCGGCGCTTTACAGGATCGTGCACACAGGAGCATTATAGGAAGGTTCAATTACGATTATAAAGGAAAGTATCTTGCCGAATTCAGCTTCCGCAGAGATGGTAACAATTTGTATAAGCCGGGAGCAGATCAATGGGGCTTTTTCCCCGGCGGATCAATAGGCTGGGTCTTAACCAAAGAAAACTTTTTCCGCAGCCTTATTTCTGAAAACATCCTCAGCAACTTAAAGATCAGAGCCTCTTATGGCCAGGTTGGTGCCGAAGATAATGCGCCTCCTTTTAATTATGTCAATGGATATACCTACCCGGTAAACAGCTATATTTTTGGCCCAAGCGCAGTAAACGGATCGGCCCCAAAATTGGGCAACGCCGGTTTAACATGGTCGGTAAATACCTTGAAGAATATAGCCATCGATTTCGGCTTATTTGGTGGCAAAGTTGATGGAACTATTGAAGTTTTCAGAAACGACAGAACAGGATTACCCGCCAAGCCTTCTACTGCATTACCCGGAACCGTGGGTGCAGAGGTGCCACAGATCAACTATAACAGCGACAGGGTACAGGGATTGGATTTCAACTTATCGTACAGGAACACCTTTGGTAAGGTGGGCGTAAACCTTACCGGTAACATAGGTACAACCCGCTTAAAAAACATGACTGTTCTGCGTGGTAATTCAGGTAACGAGTACTCAAACTGGAAAGAGAACCAAACAAACAGGTATCAGAATGTTTGGTGGGGACCAGAATACGCCGGGCAGTTTACCACCTACAAACAAATATACAATTATGGTATAAACACAGGTGGGGGTAATAATAATGTAGTACCGGGTGACTATTATTATAAGGACTGGAACGGCGATGGTGTTATAGATGATAAGGACAGCCATCCTATTGCTACTACCGATATCCCTTTATATAACTACGGCTTTACCGTAGGTATAAGCTATAAAGGCTTTGATATGAACATGCTTTTACAAGGCGCCGCGGGTGTTTACGTACAATACGGAGAGCAATTTGCATCGCCGCTGATGTATGGCAGAAGCGCGTTAACCCGCTTTTTGGACAGCTGGCACACCGCAGATCCTGCTGCAAACGTTTTTGACCCCAACACACAATGGGTACCGGGATATTACCCTGCAATGGGATCGCCAGACGCTCAAGGCACAAAAGCTATACAGAACGCCAGTTACCTGCGTGTAAAAACACTTGAATTTGGTTATTCCTTATCTCCGGCAGTTTTGAAAAGCATAGGTGTTAGAAAACTCAGGATATATGTAAACAGCTACAACCTGTTAACATTTACCGGCTTAAAGAACTATGATCCTGAACACCAGGGCCCTAATCCAAGAGACAATAACGATTTCGGCAAGGCCTTAGGCGGATACACCTACCCAATGAACAGGACTTTTAATCTGGGAGCTAACGTTTCCTTTTAAACCATTGACACATGAAAAGTATACATAAATTAATTATAGCAATATCCATCAGCGTAGGAGGCTCGCTAACTTCCTGCCAAAAGCTGGATATTCCGCCAACCAATATAGTTACTCCCGACGTTATATACAGTAGCGAAGCTGGTGTTAAGTCATTTTTAGCAACCATATATCAAAATTTACCTATCGAGGACTTTAAATACAGGCCAGATCAGGGATTTAAAACAGGCGGTAACGATTGGGAGAATTTTTACAATTCGGCCTCTGTTAACGGCGAAGAAGTTGGCCCCTTTGGCGGCATGGATATTGGCGGCGGCTTTGGCTACTGGCCATACGGCGATATCAGGAATGTTAATACACTGATAGCCGAACTGCCTAAACATGTGGCCAAGCTAAGCCAGCCCGCGGTAAATGCACTTTTGGGCGAGGCACACTTTTTAAGAGCATACTATTATTTTAGTATGGCCAAACGCTATGGTGGTGTGCCTATCATAACAGTACCACAAGATCCGGCAGCGGCGCTATCTACGCTCCAGGTACACCGCGATAAAGAACAGGCTACATGGGATTTTATTGGAGCTGAGCTTGATTTGGGTTATCAAATGATGCCCGAAACCAGCGATGCCGGCAGAGCCAACAGATATGCGGCAGCCGCATTAAAATCAAGAGCAATGCTATATGCAGCATGTGTTGCCAGGTACGGCTCCGTAAACTTTGTTGATGGCCCGGCGCGCGCGCAAGGTTTAGTAGGTATCCCTGCGGATAAGGCAACTGCCTATTTCCAGGCTGCTTATGATGCCGCCAAATTATTGGAGGGCCATTACTCACTTTATAGTGCAAATTCCGACAAGGTACAGAACTATGTTGATCTGTTCTTAAAAAGCGGAAGTCCGGAAAATATTTTTATCAAACAGTATTCTATTGCCAATCATACTGCCCATAGCTGGGATGCTACCATGTCTCCTCGCTACATGACAGCTAATGCGCTTTCACGTTCATACCCAACTTTAGATTTTGTGCAGCTTTGGGGCGCTTTGCAGGTAACCAATGACGATGGTACACCTAAGCGTTTCGATAACCGCGCCCAATTGATGCAGGGGCTTGAACCAAGGTTGTTAGCCACAGTTTACTTCCCCGGCGCAACTTTAAGGGGGCTTACGTTTGATATGCAAAGAGGTATTTACCCCTCTTTTAGCGGCACAGCTGTTGCAGAGGTTGCCAAACAGGCTAACTCACGTTCATACATACTTGCAGGTGATGTAAAAACATTGTTCCAGGGCAAACAGGTAATTGGCTTTACAGGCCCCTGGACAGGAGGCGACGAATTAACACGCACGGGCTTTTACGTGCGCAAATATGTTGATTATAACAAACCCCAGTCAGCAGTTGATCTGAACAGAAGCGAGCAGCCATGGATTGATCTTCGTTATGGTGAAATATTGCTGAACCGTGCAGAAGCGGCTATGGAATTAGGCAATTCTGGCGATGCATTAACCTCGGTTAACCAAATAAGAAGCCGGGCCGGCGCAACACCTTACGCTTCTATTGATTTGACTAAAGTTCGTAACGAAAGGCGTATGGAGCTTGCCTTTGAAAACCAGTACTACTGGGATCTAAAAAGATGGCGCACTGCCGATGTGGTGCTTGACCGCGCGCACTTTAAAGGCCTGATGCCCTATTATGTATTTAATGAAAACAAATACATTTTCCTGGCCGAACCAGAACTATTTAACCGGGAATATACTTTCCAGAAGCAATTTTATTATGAAGGAATTCCGGGCGGCGAAATTGGTAAGAACCCTAATTTACTCCCTAACAATCCTAATTATTAAGAATTTAAAAATTTAAGATATGAAAAAACTGATTAGTAGAATTTTGGTGGGCGTAGCTATACTGGCAAGTTCTGCATGTACAAAAACAGACAATTATAACGGCCCAAACGCCTCTTTTCAGGGCAATATAGTTTCCTCTGAAGGTGGTAATTTACCAACATCAGGTGGTAGTACCACAATCAAGCTTCAGCAAATTGGCTGGACCACCCCGCAAACCATCCCAAGTAAGTTTGATGGCACGTTTGAGGATACCAAGCTATTTAAAAGTGGCTATAAGGTTGTACCTACAGGAGGTGCTTTTTGGCCTGTGTATGATACGGTAACCGTGAATATTGATAAAGGGACTAAGCATGATTTTGTTGTTACACCATACATCGTGATTAAAAACTTTACCTCCACTTTAACCGGCACAACACTAACCTTAAAGTTTAATATTGAAGCCCCTGTTGCAGCGGGTTTGCCAACTATAAAGGATGCACAGCCTTATGTTAATACAACTAAGCTGGTAGGTACAGGAGCGTCTATACGTGACTTTTCCGACCTGAATGCAAAAGTCATCAATAAAGAGTATACAGATCTGAGCGCTGCCGATAAAGCTATGACCCTAACGGTTCCTAATCTTATCCCCGGCCGAACATTTTTTGTACGTGTTGGGGTACGGTTAAGCGATAGTTTCAATAGTTCAAATTTCTCGGAAATAGTACAGGTAGATGTTCCTAAATAATTTAACCTTAAACCTAAAGGAAATGAAATTCATTAAAACAACGATGGTATGTTCCATCTTCATGATAGCCCTTACAGTTGCCGGCTGTAAAAAAGAAAAATATCTTTCGCGGGATACATCCGGCCTGAAACCGCCGCATATTGATACTACCACGACACCACCGCCAGTTGTTGACCCTACACTGGTGGTATTTGACAATGCCGACGCTAAGGACGGATGGCAAACCGTAGGTGATGTAAACATTACCACAACCGGCCAAAAAGAAGGAACCGGCTATATCAAAAACACCATTGCCAACGGCGGCGATTTTATGCAGTTTATTAAGGATTTACCAACACCATTGGATACCAAACTTAATGGAACTAATGGCCAGTTTAAATTCTGGTGGTATGTATCAGATGTATCCCTGCTTAAAGCTGATGGTTCTATTGAGATCACCAGCTCAGGAAAATCAGATGCCTTTGAGTCGGCCTGGGATGTAGCGCCGTTAATACCAACCTTAAAAAATGGATGGAACGAGATCGCACTTAACTTTAGCAAAGCCATAAAAACAGGAGATGGCGGTGCAGATTATTCAGCCATAAATCACTTTCGTATATTTTTCTTTACAAAAACTAAAGACCACGGCGACCTGGTAACCGGAGTGGACGACTTTGTATTTAAGGCTGCGCCCGCGCCGCCAGCGGTTGAGCTTGACGCCTGCGACTTAAAAGACGGCTGGCAAACTGTTGGGGATGTAAATATTGCAACCACGGGCCAAAAAGAAGGTGCCGGATATATCAAAAACACAATCGCAAATGGTGGCGATTTTATGCAGTATATAAAAGAGGTGGCTGCACCGCTTAATACAACCTTTACCGAAACTACCGGCAGGTTCCAATTCTGGTGGTACGTATCTGATGTATCTCTTCTTAAAGCTGATGGCTCCATTGAGATAACGAGTTCAGGAAAATCAGATGCCTTTGAGTCGGCCTGGGATGTGGCTCCGCTTATACCATCCTTAAAAAATGGATGGAACCTAATAACGCTCGATTTTGATAAATCCATCAAAACGGGCGATGGAGGAGCCGATTATACAGCGATCAATCACTTCCGGGTCTTCTTCTTTACCACCAGTAAAGATCACGCCGATCTGGTTACCGGTATAGATGACCTGAAGTTTATATCAAAATAACCTTATCCCTACCCCTAATTTTTAAACATCAAAATAGCGGAGAGTTACTACTCTCTGCTATTTTAAAGACACATTATCCTAATGATTAAATGTAATTTATTAAGCATTTCAGCAGTAATGGTTATGGCGCTGTTATCCACAGCACCATGTAAGGCACAGGAAAAACCTGCCGAAACCACACCTGTTGGCGTACCCTTTGTAACAGATATTTACACTGCAGATCCATCCGCGCATGTATGGAAGGATGGCCGCTTATATGTATATCCCTCCCATGATGTTGCCCCCCCGCGGGGTTGTGACCTAATGGACCAATACCACGTTTACTCAACCGATGATATGGTACACTGGAAAGATCATGGCGAAATACTGCGTGCCAGCCAGGTGGAATGGGGCCGCCCCGAAGGTGGCTTTATGTGGGCACCGGATTGTGCTTATAAAAACGGCATCTATTACTTCTATTTCCCCCACCCAAGCGGCACGGCTTGGAACAGTACCTGGAAAATAGGCGTTGCTACCAGTAAAAGCCCGGCAAGCGGTTTTAAATCGCAGGGGTACATCAAGGGCCTGGAATCAATGATAGATCCATGTGTGTTTATTGATGATGACGGACAAGCCTACTTTTATTATGGCGGCGGCGGCACCTGCAAAGGCGGCAAGCTAAAAGGCAACATGGTTGAAATTGATGGCGAAATGCACAAAATGGAAGGTCTGGAAGATTTTCACGAAGCCAGCTGGGTGCATAAACGTAATGGCATTTATTACCTTTCCTACTCAGATAACCATGATGTTGCCGGCAAGCACAATCAAATGCGCTATGCAACCAGCAGCAGCCCCTTAGGCCCCTGGACCTCAAAAGGCATTTATATGGATCCTACCGATAGCTATACCAATCATGGTTCCATCGTTCAGTTTAAGGGCCAATGGTACGCGTTTTATCATAACAGTTCTCTATCTAACCAGGATTGGTTAAGATCAATCTGCGTAGATAAGCTTTATTATAATGCCGATGGTACTATAAAAAAAGTAGTGCCAACAGGCGCTATAAAAAGCAAATAATATGAACAGGAAGATAATCCATAGCATCCTCTTCATAGCATCGATTTTAATAACCGGTAGCTGTGCAAAAAAAGGTGATACCAATAAAAATACACCTCCGCCGGTTATTGAAGGTGCTGAGGGCGATGGGTTCAAAAATCCCTTTGTTACTGATATTTATACAGCCGATCCATCGGCCCACGTTTGGGCCGATGGCAGGCTGTATATATACCCATCCCATGATGTAGACCCGCCGCGGGGATGCGATCTGATGGATAAATATCACGTTTACTCAACCGATGATATGGTGCATTGGCGCGACGAAGGCCAAATATTAAGCGCCGCGGATGTTGATTGGGGACGCGCCGATGGCGGTTTTATGTGGGCTCCGGATTGTGCTTACAAAAATGGCACCTACTACTTCTATTTTCCGCACCCAAGCGGTACCGAATGGAATACTACCTGGAAAATAGGTGTGGCCACCAGTAAAAGCCCGGCCAAAGACTTTAAATCGCAGGGATACATCAAGGGTTTGGAATCATTGATAGATCCATGTGTGTTTGTTGACGATGACGGGCAGGCCTATTTATACTACGGTGGCGGCAACATTTGTAAAGGCGGCAAGCTGAAGGATAACATGATGGAACTTGATGGCGACATGAAAACCATGCAGGGCCTTACCGATTTTCATGAGGCAAGCTGGGTACACAAACGGAACGGGGTATATTATTTATCATATGCCGATAACTTTAACGAAGCCGGTAAACATAACCGCATGCGCTATGCAACAAGCAGTACCCCACTGGGCCCCTGGACTAATAAGGGGGTATATATAGACCCAACAGACAGTTTTACTGATCATGGCTCTATTGTTGAATTTAAGGGCCAGTGGTATGCCTTTTACCATAACAGCTCGCTATCACACAACGATTGGCTACGGTCAATTTGCGTAAACAAGCTGTATTACAACGCAGATGGCACCATCCGCAAGATCATCCAGACAGATATAAACGGGAAGAAAAAATAAAAGCATTTACAAAAAACCAAACTGACATGAGGAAAAGATTTAATGTGTTGCTAATAACAGCATTGATAGCCGTAAGCTGCAGCTGTTCAAAAAAACATAGCCCCGATCCGGCGCCGCCGGTAACACCAACCGATACTATTGACCGCACCCCATCGCCGGTTGGTGATGTGGTAGGTAAAGTTGTTGTTGGCTACCAGGGATGGTTTGCCGCAATAGGCGATGGATCGCCGATTGACAGGTACTGGCACTGGGCACAAACCTGGGAGCAGCAGCCATCGCCAACCAATAAGGCAATTTCAGCATGGCCCGATGTGCGCGATTATGCCCATACCTTCCCAACCAAATTTGCTAATCTGAACAATGGTCAGCCGGCCACACTGTTCTCATCGTTTTCAGATCAAACCATTGATGTGCAATTTAAATGGATGAAACAATATGGCATTGATGGCGCGGCGTTACAACGCTTTAACCCAAGCGGATTGGAAGGCCCCGTGCGCGATGCCATGGCCGCCAAAACCAAGGTTGCAGCAGAGGCCAATGGCGTAAAGTTTTACATTATGTATGATGTAAGCGGCTGGACAAATATGCAAAGCGAATTAAAAACCGACTGGACAAATAAGATGTCGCAATATACTTCGTCGCCTGCCTATGCAAAGCAAAATGGCAAACCTGTTGTATGCATCTGGGGCTTTGGCTTTGCAGATGATAACCACAATTTTACGGCTGCAAATTGCCTTGAGGTAATTAAATGGTTTAAAAGCAAAGGATGTTACGTTATTGGCGGCGTGCCCACAAACTGGCTGACACAAACCAGCGATTCACGTTCGGAATTTTTAAGTACTTATAAAGCATTTGACATGCTTTCACCCTGGATGGTTGGGCGGATTGGCAATGCCAACCAGTCCGACGGTTTCTATGTAACTATCAATAAAGCCGACCAGGCTTATTGCAACGCCAACGGCATTGATTACCAGCCCTGCGTAATGCCCGGCGATCTATCAGCCCATCAGCGTGCCCACGGCGATTTTATGTGGAGGCAATTTTATAATATGACCAGGGTTGGCGCCCAGGGTATTTATATATCCATGTTTGATGAGTACAACGAAGGCAACCAGATAGCCAAAACCGCCGAAACCCAGGCTTTTGTGCCGGCAGGATCAGGCTTTTTATCATTAGATGAAGATGGCACGGCCTGCTCTGCAGACTACTACCTAAGGCTTACCGGCGACGGAGCCAAGATGTTTAAGAAAACAATTCCGCTCACTGCAACAAGGCCTACAAAGCCGGTGTTGTAAGTTAACATTACTTGCGTAAAAAGGCCGCCGGGATCAATGATCACAGCGGCCTTTTTGTTTCTTTATAAATATAAATATATCAGAGCTTAGCGCGTCGTATACAGGGCGAATCTGCATAGTCCAGAATGTCTTGTACCTAAATATAACCTGTTAAGAAAAAATATAGTTAGGTTTTAGGTCGACCAAAAAACAAAACATAGCCATCCGCATCTGTTACTTCAAAACCACGCAGCCCATCGCTGTTGTCCCCGAGCGGTTGGCGAAATGTTATGCCATTTGAGCTGAATTCTTCAAATAAAGCGTCAGGCTCTTCCGTAGAAATGTACGCATCCCATGGGGCCCATTCATGCCGGGTATGATTCGGAATGGGTTTTATGTCATCAGCGATAGCTTTAAGCATAATGGAAACAGGGCCACGGCCCACCATCGCCCAATATGGGTCATCGTCAGGACCAGTATACCAAACTTCAAACCCAAGTTTATGTACATAAAATGATACCGAATCTTTTAAATTCGAAACAATAAAAAAAGGCGTAATGAAGTTAAGCTTTGCCATTGTTTTACATTTTTATAGAGAAATAAGCAGCTAATGCATACTTCGTTATCATAAATATCAGGAGTTCAAAGATTGAAAGCAAATCTTAATCCTAACCGAATATTAAACGGCTGTCTAAATTTGATTCATTAATGTTTTTATGCTCTAATGAAGCACATATTTTCGCGTCATTGCTGTAAGGGTTTAGTAATTCGGTAACAGAATCAGGTATTTTTATTTGTTGTTTAGGGTGACCATATCGATAGGTTTTTTACCATTGATGCCCTGATGTGGCCGTTCCCAGTTATAATAAACAAGATATTTGAGGAGTTCATCTTCCAGCTCTTCAAAGCTGTCGAAATCGATATCTTCAATAAGGTCTTCTTTAAGGGTCCTCCAAAAGCGTTCCACCTTGCCGTTCGTTTGCGGCCGATAAGGCTGCATATACCGCCGTTTGATGCCTGTTTCCATTAACATTCGCTCAAAAGGATGGTTCCGCTTTTGCAAACTTGTTGAAGTACCAAACTCCGGGCCGTTATCGGCAATGATCTCCTCGAACTGGATGCCGAACTCCCGTTT
>NZ_JBFUCX010000031.1:0-16540 GCF_056405015.1 Mucilaginibacter sp. P2_A4
ACTCCACCTCCACGGGCAGCCCGGCGGTAAACGGGGCCACCATTAATTTAGACAATGGCAAAAAGTTTATCATCAACGTAAAAAACCAAAGTGCGAAGAATGTTTATGTGCAAAAGATGGTGTTGAACGGCAAAACGCTGGATAGCCTGTTCATCAGCCATGCCCAGATCATGAACGGCGGCGAGATCACCTTTTACATGGGCGGAAAGCACAAGTAGACAGATGTGCAGATTTCAGATGTGGAGATGGATGTAATCTGATGATTTGAAAATAGGAAGATTTGAAAATAGAACCGACGAAATCGACGGTTTAGATTAAAGCCTCTCTTTAAAACGGGAGGCTTTTTTGTTCAATACTATTTTCTCATATTTATATAAATCTATATCACTCTTTATTATGATAAAGCATCCGGTTTTGTTAATGTGTATTATACTCTTTGTTGCTTGTTCTCATCAAAAATCTCAACCCGTTACAAAAAGGATAGTCGCGAAAGAAAGTAAAAATAGGCACCCAATTCTTCCTAATAAAAAGCGATATGCTAACCCCTTACTTAATCAATACGCGGAGTTTATCAAGTCGTTAAATATTACAGATGCCGAAACCTCCAGTCAGGCAGCCAGGCAGTATTCAATTTTATTTAAGGGAGAAGATGAAAATACCTGTGATTCTGCTTTTTTAATCTTCAATAGATACTATGAAAAGTTAAATAGTAAGCTGGATGATTTACATCATAAAAGGACTGGTATGACCGATTCATTGTTAATAGGTAATATTAAACCAGACAGATTGCCTGCAACAGTTGCCAATTATTTAAGCAAGCTAAAAAGAAACGGTTTTGAAATCATTACGGAAGAAGGTGATACTTATGTGGGACAGGAAAGGGATTTTATTGCCAAATGGTTTTATGACTACGTTTCGCCGGTGATGAAGGAGTATTTGGTGCAATTAAATAAGGAAAACAAACAGGTTTATATAGAGGATAACTCGATTCTGATTAATGCTACAGATCTGGTAGATAGAACGATCTGGTGGGAGCAGTTTATAAAAAACAATCCAGACTTTATTAGTGTTGACGAGGCCACTATCAACAAAAATAGTTATTTGCAATTATTGCTGGAAGGAACTGAAAATTCATACGTTGTAAACGTTGACAATAATAAACTAAGCGATTACTTCAAAAACGCTTATAATTATATTAACGATAAATACCCATCCTCTGATGCTGCAAAATTGGTAGCGCCTTATTATGCCTTTTTGAAAGAAGGTGAGAAATTAAAGGCAGATAGCTTGATGAATGTATATAGAAAACAGGGGATAACTGGGTGATATCCAGTTACGGCACTAGCAATTTTTCAAACGCGGTACTATCGCCCTTAAAAATACTCATATCAACCTTTTGGTTGATGCCATTTATACGGGCTTTGTCAGAGTGTTGCCAAAATTGCCAGTTGGTTTTGCTGCTTATCTTTAGTTCGGGTTGGTAATAGTGGGCAATCCATAAAGTGTAATCATCAAAATAGCCTTGCAGGTAATCCTGGTAAAAGCTGATGTTGGTATAAATGATGGGCTTTACACCTGTTTTTGTTTCAACCTGGTTAATAAATAGGGTGAGTTGGGCACGCATTTTTTCGGGCGTGGTACGGTAAAGTCTTTCAACATCAACCACCATGGGCAGGTCGCCCTTTTCAATTTTCACGGTTTGCAAAAAGAATCTTGCCTGCCATAAACCGCTTTTCTGTGGCAGAAAATAATGATATGCCCCGCAGATGATCCCTGCTTTGGGTGCTTCGCGCCAATTGCGCTGAAAATAGGGATCGGTCATTAAAACGCCTTCTGTAGCTTTTATGAAAGCGAATTTGATATGCACGCCATCCTCTTCCATTGCTTTCACCTTTGCCCAGTTTATTTTGCCCTGGTACGATGATACATCAATGCCATGAACAGTATAATTATTGGGGATGCGCACATTGAAACTTTTGTAGGTGCGGTAGTTGGTGTTTTGCCCGGCATCCATGATCCATCGCCAGGTGGCGGTTGCGCTTTTTAAAACATAGCCATAATAAAAAGGCGAAAGCAGGATAAGCAGTAAGCCGGCGAAAGCAACTTTCCATCCGGTTGCTAAACCTGTAGTCGTTTTCTTTTTGGCAACAGGTTTCCTTTTTACCGTTGAGGGGCTTTTAGCAGGAGTTTTTTTAACAGGAGGAGGCACAGGGCGAATTTACGAAAATGACCTGCATATTCCCCGTGCTAATTTGCAGCTACAATATATTCAGTGGGTTATTTTTAAAGTAAGCTATTTTATGCTGAAACATTTCGGCCATTTTGCCTGCCCGCCATTTTGCTTCATCGGCTTTCTCGCCGGTAAAAAGACTATCAACGGTTTCGTTAAATAAGGTAAGCCAATCATTAAAGTGCATTTCATCAACCGGTAGCCTGGCATGCGGCGGGAATGGTGCGCCGGTATAAGTTAGCTCCTGCAATAATATAGTTTGCCAAAAGGTATACATTTTTTCCAGGTGTGGTACCCATTCATTGCCCAGTCGTTCGTTAAAGATGGGGGCCAGCAAGGAGTGTTCAGCAACTTTATGATAAAAGGTATCAACTAATAGTTTAATATCTTTTAATGATGTTATATCGTGTTTTGGGTTCATGCCCGTATATTTAAATTAAAATCAGCTTTTGATTCGCTGTATGGCAAAATTAAAAAATGATTAGGGGTAATAAATGATAAGGGTCATTGTTTTGCCTTGTGCTGTGCCATTTAGGTTCGTCAATAGTGATATGGTGTTCATTATGACATTTAACAGATAAAATGTTTTCCTATATTTGTAAGGTAAACTTATAAGTTTACTTAATAATAAAATGACTGAACAAAAAGATATTCAATTGGCTGCCGATCTGCGCACGGTTGTAACCCGCCTTATAAAGGTGTTGCGAAAGCATTCTGTAACTGCCGATAAATTATCGCTGACAGAACGGTCGACCATTGCATTGATATATCAACATAACGAAGTACTACCCAACGAATTGGCCGCTATGGAGAAAATAACCACGCAAAGCATGTCGCAAATATTGAGTAACCTGCAGCAACGCGGCTTAATCAACAGGCGCATCTCTGAAACAGATAAGCGGAAGGCTATAATTAGTCTTTCGGATCTTGGTCTTTCCCTGTTAGAGCAGGTTCGTGCCGAGCGTAATGTATGGCTTTACGATGCCATTGAAGCTACATGCACCGCAGAGGAGCAGGAATTGCTTAAAAAGGCCATAGGGCCTTTAACTAAAATTGTTGATTTTGAATAATCCCTACGGGACAGTAATAAGTGATTAATGAATATCAATACGTTTAACGCTTTTAAAAGCCGCAACTACCGGCTTTATTTTACCGGGCAATCCATATCATTGGTAGGTACCTGGATGCAGAAAACAGCGGTAAGCTGGGTGGTGTATTCGCAAACGCACTCTAAATTTTTATTGGGCGTTACTCTTTTTGCAAATATGTTTCCATCATTTCTATTGTCGTTTTTAGGTGGGGTGGTATCTGACAGGTATAACCGCTATAAATTGTTGTTAGCCACACAGGCGGCATCAATGCTCCAGGCATTGCTGCTGGCAGCGCTGGTGTTTTTCGGGCATTATCATGTATGGGAAATTATTGCGCTGAGCGCATTACTGGGCGTTATCAATGCTTTTGATGTACCTGCAAGGCAGTCTTTAGTTTACGAAATGGTAAACAGTAAAACCGATCTTCCGAATGCGCTGGCACTCAACTCATCCATGGTGAATTTATCGCGGTTAATTGGGCCGGGTATAGCTGGATTGGTTCTGGAAAAATTTGGCGAAACCGTATGTTTTGGAGCTAATGCTGTAAGCTTTATGGCTGTAATATGTTCCTTACTACTCATGAAACTACCCAAAACTGAAGCAAAGCCACATAAAAATAATATCCTCTTTGAACTAAAAGAGGGATTTACTTATATCAAAAATACGCCTTCTATTAAGTTTGTGCTACTGATGCTATCTGTAATCAGTTTAATGGTTTTGCCTTTTGGTACGCTCATCCCGGTTTATGCCAAGGATATATTTAAGGGAACGGCATCAACCTTTGGGGTAATAGATAGTGTGATAGGGCTAGGTGCCCTCTCAGGGGCCATTTTCCTGGCCTCGTTAAAACCGGGACTGGATCTTAAAAAAATACTGACCCTTAGTACGCTGGTTTTTGGCGTGGGGCTGGTGGCTTTTTCTCACATGCATAATTATCCCGTAGCGTTGCTGTTTGCTGCAATTACCGGGTTTGGAATGATGGCTCAAATTACCATCAGTAACACCATTATTCAAACCACTGTTGATCCTGCTATGCGTGGCCGGGTGATCAGCTTTTACGCGATGGCCTTTTTTGGAATGCAACCACTTGGCGGTTTGTTGGTAGGGGGTATTTCGCAAAAAATAGGTGTACCGGATACGGTTTTAGGCGAAGGTGCTGTAGCGGTGATTTTAGGCCTGTTACAGTTTCGGTATCTCCGGAAAAGGCGGCTCAAAAAGGCCGCTGAGCAAACACTCCGGCAACCTCCGGTAAATACGCTTATATCTAATTAAAACTCCATAATATGATAACTACACTTGATGAAAATATAGCCCTGGTATTGATCGATCTGCAAAAGTCAATAGTGCAACTGCCGCTCGCACATCCTGTTGATAAAGTTTTGGAAAACTCGGCAAGGCTGTTAGCTGCCTTTCGCGAAGCAAAACAACCTGTTGTAATAGTAAACGTTAATCCTGCAGGTTCAGCTGCTTTTAAAACCCGTAAAGATAGTATCCCGACAGGAGGCTCAGTTCCAGGAGCAGATTTTTTAGATATTGCACCCGAGATAAAAGTTGAAGAGGGCGATATCAGGATCACCAAAAGGCAATGGGGGGCATTTTATCAAACCGGTTTACATGATGAATTGCAAAAAAGGGGAATTACCCAGATTGTATTAGCCGGCATTGCCACCAGTATCGGAGTTGAAGGTACTGCCCGTTCTGCAAATGAGTTTGGTTACAACATAGCTTTTGCCAGTGATGCCATGACTGATATGTTTGCTGATGCGCACACAAATAGTTTTAAATACATCTTCCCGAGATTGGGAGAGATAGGCACTACTGATGAGATTATTGCCCGGTTGAGCGAATAGCGGCTTATTTAAACTTTCCCCTCAAAGCAAATTAAACGTCAGTCCGTCATCTCCAATATTAACATTACCGCGTTATTACTTAAAGCTTCCAGGTCGGCTTCTGCCAGGTTCCATAAAGCCAGTCCATCACGTTCATGCATTAACCTGCCTTGCAGTTCAAAAGCACCTGTTATATTAAAAGCAAAAAACAAGGAGTGCAGGTTTTTTAACTGGTAAAGCGTATCCTTTCGCCCGGCAAATTGGCCGATGTGTAAATTAAAGGGCAATTTACACTCTGGCGGAATTATTCCGATCAGTTCATTCGGCCTTTCCGCAAAATCAAAACGGAATGTTTCTCTAAAAGAAGAAAATTCATCACTATCCGCTATTATTTGCAGGTATAAAAAGTTTACCCAATTTTTATGATAGGGGTTAATCAATTCCAAAATATCACCTTTGGCTGTATAGTGTATATGTGCCTCACCCACGTCAATTAAAGTAGTATTGTCCTGTGTGTCTTTAAAAAGCAATTCGCCCCTTACAGGAATAATTACAAAATAGCAAGCGTGAGCAATCACTATTGTAACTGACTTTTGGGCTGCCAATATCTCATCATTAAGTGCTTTTAACGGGCCAAAAGGCTTGCGATGTTCATTAAAATAACTTTCATAATTAAAACTGCAGCATCTTCTATAAATATCAGTTTCAATGATGCCCCGCTCATCAGCAAGGTAAATTTGACCGGGTGAACTGTTTTCCATTTATTGTAGCTTTTTAAGTGAATAAATATTTACATAAGGCTGCACCTGGAACAGGTTGGTTAGTACTTCCTCATTTTCTGTTTCGGCTGGATTATAGTCAGAGAGCAGCAGGAAATTCTCTATAGTATGGTGCCAGATAAGCTGCTCTGTATAAAAATTAATGGCTACCTGGTGTTTTGTTTTATCATTGATGTCGGAGTTGATGACCTCCAGTTGAAATTTATTAAACTTTAAAAAGCGTTTGCCCACATTATTCAGCATATCGGGCACAATGCCAGCTAACTGCTGCACATAACCTATAATAGATGGAGTAATCATCCCGGCAAGCCGATGTGCGTTTGGAATATTTTTTACCAGGTCTGCATAGGTGGTAAAGGATGTGCCCAGACTATAGTTCTGTGCCTGCATTTTAAACTCCAGGTATGATGACTCAAATACCAGTTTATCCCATTGTTTAGCAGCATTGGCATCAATGATCTTTCGGTAGCAGAGGGTGATAATGCAGGTACTCATAATTTAAAAAAAATGAAGACGCCAAACAAGCTGGCGCCTTTATATAATTGAATGAAAAGAACAATAGTGTTATGCAGGCACGCTCATACTTATTGATAGCACAAAGCCATCGGCGGTATTGCCGGTTACGGTTGCCAGTTCAAGTGTATAGCCATCGCTAAATACATTGTCGCTTGCGTTATAGGTGTAGCCGGTCATCCCTTTAGTGTAACCTGCTACTGCTGCCAGCGCGGTGCCGCTGCCTTCGGGGAAAGCTATCTGGGTTACCTTTAATGATGTACCCGATGAATTATAAACATGTACATGAATATGGGTGGCTCTGCCCGAATACCATCCCGGGAAGATAGAGGTAAATGTTACCAGTCCATTTGAATCGGTTGTTTGCCTGCCGCGTAAAAAGTGAACGGTAGTATAGTTTGTAGCCTGCATTCCGCTGCCGCCGTATTCAGAGTAATTGCCTGCGCTATCGCAGTGCCATATATCAACTAATGCCCCCGATAAGGCATTGCAGCCGTTGTTACTATTGTTGATGGTAATCTTAACAGTTAATTTATACCCGGTACGGTCGCCGGTAATATCGCTGCGCACATATGATGCCGGGGCTTTGGTAGGGAATGGCCCTTCCGTCTCGGTCTCAATAACACTACACGTTCCCGAGCTGGAACTTGAGCCCGAAGTTGTAGTTGATGTGCTGCTGGTTGTTGTGGTTGTTGAATCCTTTTTGCAGGCATCAACCAATACAGATGTAGATACCGCGCCTATCATCAGGCTTTTTAAAAAGTTTTTGCGTTCCATAAATCTTTCTCCTTTAGGGGCTATAATTTTTTACTGCTGATTTGTTGATTCAAAAGTAATTAAGGAGGATATGGGAACTGATGAAGTGTCGGTTAGTAGTGGGTTTGTGTCGATGAAATGCTTATCGCCCGGATATTTAAACCAGCCGGGCCGGGCTTGGGGCAGGAAATAGTTATATTAGGACGCTATAATTAAATGTTGTGGATATGGTGCCCATGAAACAGAGTTTAAAAATGAAGTTTTTAAAAGTTATCATCCCAATCCTGGTGTTTAGTTACCTATATCCTGACAGCCTATACGCCCAATACCGTACGCCATCGTCACTGGACGATAGGATATTGATTAATCTGCAAAACAACCGCACACCGGCGCAAACCGGTTTTTTTATGTTCCTGAGTAAAAACTTGCTATATGGCGAGGTGGGTATCCCGGCAGGCTTGATGGTTGGCGGCATTATCAGTAACGATAAAGCCATGCGGCAAAACGCGGCATACGTGGCTGGTAGTACCCTCATTTCGGCAGGACTTACACAAGTTATCAAAGTACTGGTAAAACGACCGAGGCCTTTTATCGGGAATATAAATATCACGCCTGTTTACCGCCCTGGCGATTACTCGTTTCCCTCTGGTCATACTTCATCGTCCTTTGCTACAGCAACAGCACTATCAATGGCTTATCCAAAATGGTATGTTATTGCTCCGGTTTATTTATGGGCAGGGGCTACGGGGTATTCCCGGATGTATTTAGGTGTTCATAATCCGAGTGATGTGGCGGCGGGTGCGGTATTGGGTGCGGGGAGTGCTTTACCTTTGTTGTTTTTGAAGAAGTAGAATTTAGGATATCCGGAATAACTATAACATTGGTTAGACAATGGGACTTTCAAATCATGATATCTTACCTACATAATTGGCAGAAGATGAGACTGTATGGTTTGGATTATCTACCTGATTAATTATATATTATTATTTAGTGCTCTGTATTTATATTACTTTAGTGCCTGTTATTAGCAAATTTTTTAACCTTATCATTTAATGAAATATCACAAAAACCAGGTCATCAGTCTTTTCATTTTTTTTGCATTTTGTTTTTTTACCGATTGCTCAAAAAAAGGTTCCAATCCAACTCCTGTAGATAATACCCCAAAAGTAACCATCACCTCATTAAGTGTAAGTACTGCCACATATAATACTGTTGTGGTAATAAAAGGTACCGGCTTTAGCACTACGATAGCCAATGATTTGGTGTTTTTTAACGGTAAAACGGCTACAGTAACCGCGGCAAGTTCAACACAACTAACAGTTACTGTGCCTTTAAGTGCCGGTACAGGAAATGTTAGTGTAAAAGTTGATGGAGGTACTGAAGTTGCCGGCCCAACCTTTACGTACCAACTATCCTGGGTGGTGAGTACTTTTGCTGGTAGCGGTGCTCAAGGGTATAAAGATGGATCGGGAAAAGATGCAAGTTTTTACTACCCTACAGGGGTAGCGTTTGATAATGGAGGAAACCTGATAGTTTCTGAAGAAGGCAATGATGATATAAGGAAAATTACCCCCAATGGAGTTGTAACTACAATTGCAGGTAATAGAATCCAGGGTATGGATAACGGAAATGGGACCGCGGCAACTTTTTGGAATCCGGCCGGGCTAACCGTTGATAATACCGGTAATATATACGTAGCTGATTATGCAAATAATTCGATTAGGAAAATTGACCCATCAAATAACGTAACTACGTTTGCAGGTCAAAGAAAATCGGGCTTCGACAATGGCAAAGGCGTATTGGCAAGTTTTGCCGGACCTGTAGATGTAAAAATCGACGCAACAGGGAATCTATATGTAGCCGATTTTGCCAACGAAGTAATAAGAAAGATAACAGCAGATGGTACAGTGAGTACGTTTTCAAAAATAGTTTCAGGTTCTTCAGGAGCGGCCTTTAACTTTCCTAATGGCTTGGCGTTTGATCAGGGCAATAATCTGTATGTGGCGGATATTTCAGGTTATAAAGTTCAGAAGATAACATCAGCAGGTGTAATATCTACGTTAGCAGGCAGCGGCATAAGGGGAACTGATGATGGGTTAGGGAATAAGGCAAGTTTTTATGGGTTGTTTAATTTAGTAGCTGATAAGGATGGCAATATTTATGCCACCGATAGTAACTTAATTAGGAAAATTACTGCTGTTGGCCAGGTAACAACTTTTGCTGGCATAGAAGCTATTGCAGGCTCAGCCGATGGACCAATAGCAATCGCGACGTTTAATCATCCTGGTGGAATAGCCATTGATAAAACAGGAAACATATTTATATCAGATACACAAAATAATCTCATTCGAAAGATAGTATTTGAGTAGGAATAATACATTTATAACGCTGAAAATCTCATCCAAATGCCCGGTCAATAACCGGGCATTTTTTATTTCAACAGCCCTCTTTGTTCATTAAAACAGTGTAATATCCTTTGGCAATTTTCATTTTCAGACCCTCAAATTTTCAAATCAAAACATCATCTGCACATTTGTAATCTAAAATCTGCACATTTTATTCCCAGCCCCAATGCGGTAGGATAAAATCTAAAATTGAATTTGTGATCATAATTATACATTAAATGCGCAGTGTTTGTACTTGATATGTTTTCTATTTAGATTAGTGATTGATTGATAGCCAGTCTTTTATCTAATAGCCGACCTAGTCATGAAAAAACTGTTTGTCCAGGTGTTTACTTTCCTCGAAATAATTGGGTTAAAAAAATTAACTGTATTTGTTTTTATGAGTTTGGCCACTGTAAATACAGTTTATGGGCAATGGACAAAAAAGGCCAACGAATTAACTAAACGAGCCGAAGCCAATAACGTATTATACAATAATAAACTTTATGTGTTTGGAGGATTTGGTGATAACCCAAAGATTGAAAAAACCAATGAAGTATATGATATTTTAGCCAATAAATGGAGTGAAATAGCTCCTATCCCGCCAGGAAAAGAAATAAGTCATCAGGGTACCGTACTCGTTGATGATAATATTTGGCTAATTGGAGGAAGGTCAGTTGATGCTTACGGTCCTGTAAGCAGCCAGGTATTAATATATAATATTCCTGCAAACTCTTGGACCAACGGCCCAGAATTAATAGATCCCTCAACCGGAAAATCGTTTCCAATTGGCGCCGGTGGATATGTTTTGGTTGGCCGAACATTGCATGTATTTGGAGGTTTCGGTCCCACCATTTGTGATGATCAGGCCAAACTGCATTTAACCATTAATGTAGATAAATATATGGCCGACCCTGCTCATGTTACATGGGAAAACAAACTGGCTCCGTTACCTATTCCAAGAAACCATATAAGCTATGTTACTATTGGCGCTAAGATATATGCTTTTGGGGGCCAGTTTAAGCATGACTGCGTTGCTAATGATCAAGTATATTGCCATGTATACGATATCGCAACCGATACCTGGAGCAGGCTTACAGATTTACCCAAACCACGCTCCCATGCAGAGGGCGCAACCTTTGCTGTGGACGGCAGGATGTTTTTAGTTGGCGGGCAGGGTTATAACAATCTTACCCAAAACACTACATACCAGTTTAATCCCAAAGATAACGGCGGCTTGGGGTCATGGACTGCACTTAGTGCATTTACATTGCCGGGTAGTTACCTGGGCCTATCAGCTAAGTTGGCAGGCAAATCATTTATAATTACCAATGGGGCATTGAATAGTTATGGTAACGAACGTGTGGAAACTTATACCGCGGTTGTAAACCGGAGCGCTGCCCGTACACTTGGGTTTTCGCTATCCTGTCTTTCTCAGAATGTAACAGCCGGCGAAAATGTAACTATTTCAAACCTGCTTTATTGTATTGAAGATTCTACGGGTTTTACGCTATCTGCCGATGCAGAATGGCTCAATATCACCAACAGTCATAGTGGCACCGTAGGGCTTAATGGTAAAGATATTGAAGTAAATATAAATACTGCTGGCCTTTCACCAGGAACCTATATCGGGAAAATTACCGCCACCGGGCCTTTAACAGCTTCAAAAGCATCATTTTGTGTTAATTTAACTGTTGCGCCATCTGCATCCGGTGGGTATTCCTTAAATGTATCAGAATCAGGTACAGGATCTGTTGTTAAATCTCCCAATCAGCAAACTTATGCGCCAAACACCAGGGTGAATTTGACTGCCGTGCCGCAGCCGGGATGGGTTTTTGAAGGGTGGACCGGCGACACCGTTGTTACAACAAATCCTTTAATATTAGCGATGGATACAAATAAGTATCTTACTGCAAAATTTATTCAGGATACCGTACAAAAGGCTTTTATAACCAATATAGTTGCCAAAACAGGCAGGCGTTATGAATTAGACACGCTAAGGCAGGGTATTACTTACTATACAGACCGGGAATACACCGTAACCACAATCCCTTCCACACTTACAAATGCTGCCATAATCAAAGTACCAAATGACGATAAGGTTAATACTTCAACCGCGGTGCTGTCGTTCAAATTATCGGCCCCGGCCATAATTTATGTGGCTTATGATCCTCGCGGAACTGTTTTACCTGCCTGGTTAGCAAGCTGGAAAAAGCTTACCGAAAAGGTGGGAGTTGATGACCCCAAAATATCATCTTTTAACCTGTATAGTAAAAATTACCCCGCCGGTGATGTATCACTCGGCGGCAATTTTGCAAGTCCGGCCAAAGGAGCCCTTTGCCAGTATGTAGTTTTGGCTAAGCCAGATCTATCTGCAAACGTAACAGCAGTCAAAAATAGCTTTAACAATTTAAATAGCACTGCTATTATAGCAGATACAATTACACTTAATCCGGTTTTAGGTAATGATAAATTTATTTTATACCCTAATCCACTGCGTAATCATTTCAGCGTTATTTTACCGGCTAACTATGAGGGACTTTCGGTCATGCAAATTGTTTCTATGAATGGCAAATCAACTTATATTCCTAAGTCGTTAATCAAATCGTTTAAAGAAAAAGTTGATGTTGATATTGCTTCTTTGGCGTTAGCAAAAGGTTTGTATGCCGTATTGATGGTTTCAACCAATGGGAAAACCAATGTTATACGTATGATGATAAAATAGAGCATTTTTATTGTAAAAACAGTTCGCCTCTTTGCACAAATTTTCCTTTAAGAAAACTATCTGTACGTCCTCAAATTTTCAAATCAAAACATCATCTGCACATTTGTAATCTAAAATCTGCACATTTATTCTCATCTTTACCGCCAATAAAGTTCTTTACTTTTTTTCTGCAGAGTGGTTCCCGGTGTTTAAAGCATCGGGATTAATAAGGAACCGTGTGTAAATCACGGGCTGTCGCGCAACTGTAAGTAACGCAAAAGGTTGTTGCCTTTAACAATGTCCATTGTTCGCCCCCGTGCGGATGAGAAGGACGGCAACAATGTTACAAGCCAGGATACTTGCCTCAATGTATAAAGACAATGCTTTCGCGCAATGAAGCAGTAGTCAAAGAAAAAAGAATGACCTATGTGGCATTAATATGCCCGTATGTCGCGCTTTTGCCTTTTATTACCATTTACTCCGAAAGCATACCGAAAACCGTAAGGAGCATTAAGTCAAATTAATGTTTAACCAAAAAAGTTTTAGCGTATGCTCAAAAACAATCTCGGGTATCCTCGTGTAGGTGCCCACCGTGAACTCAAAAAGGCCAGTGAACAGTACTGGGCAGGTAAAATCAATCGTGATGATCTGTTTGCCGTTGCCCGTCAGCTCCGTTTGCAAAACTGGCAAACCCAGGTTGATGCCGGTATCGACCTCATCCCTTGTAACGATTTTAGTTTTTATGACCAGGTACTTGATACTTCATTGATGCTGGGGAATATTCCTGAACGTTACACCCTGGTACTAACCCAAAACAAAACCAACACCGAGATCGATCTGTATTTTGCTATGGCCCGTGGCTATCAAAAGGATGGCCTTGATGTTACTGCTATGGAGATGACCAAATGGTTTGATACCAATTACCATTACATTGTACCGGAGTTTGTAAAGGATCAGCAGTTTAAGCTGTTTAGCGAAAAGGTGTTTGATGAATTTATACTGGCCAAACAGCATACCCGCAATATACCCAAACCAGTATTGATTGGCCCCGTATCGTACCTGTTGCTGGGTAAAGAAAAACAGCCAGGTTTTGATAGGATAGACCTGATCAAAAAAATTGTGCCGGTTTATATCGAAGTATTAAAAAGACTGAAAAGCTATGGAGCGGTTTGGGTGCAAATTGATGAGCCTTTCCTGGCGCTTGATCTTACCCAAAAAGAAAAGGAAGCTTATGCCTATGCCTACATGGAGATCAGCAGAAACTGCCCCGGTATTAAAGTGCTGCTTACTACTTATTTTGAAAGCCTGCATGAAAATACCGAACTGGCTGTAACCTTGCCGGTAAGCGCGCTTCATGTTGATTTAGTACGTGCCCCTGATCAGTTGTACAAAGTGCTTACGTTACTGCCCGATTCTCTTAGTCTTTCATTAGGTGTAGTTGATGGCCGCAACATCTGGAAAAACGACTATGTGCGCTCATTAACGCATATTAAAAAAGCAATTGCTGTATTGGGCAACGATAGGGTGATGATAGCGCCAGGCTGCTCTTTACTGCATACACCGTTTGATCTGGACCTGGAGACTGCCATCCTTCCCGAAATAAAAAACTGGATGGCTTTTGCCAAACAAAAGCTGAACGAAGTAAATGAACTCGCGCAGATCATTGACGGTAATAATGAATTGCTGCAAAACAATCTCAGGGCCATTACCAGTCGTAACCTTTCCAAACTCATTCACAAGCAGAAAATAAAACAACGTGTTGCGGCTATTACCGATGCTGATGCACAGCGTGAAAGCGCATTCATCATCCGCCAAAAAATACAACAGCAACGTTTTAAATTACCACTGTATCCTACAACTACCATAGGATCGTTCCCGCAAACTGATGATATCCGCTCATTAAGGGCAAGGCTAAAAAAAGGAGAGCTAACTACCGATCAATATGACGCCGAAATAGAAAAAGCTACCATCGATGCCATTCGCTGGCAGGAAGAGATTGGTCTTGATGTGCTGGTACATGGCGAGTTTGAACGTAACGACATGGTGGAGTACTTTGGCGAACGTTTGGATGGCTTCCTGTTCACCAAAAATGGCTGGGTGCAAAGCTATGGCAGCCGCTGTGTTAAACCGCCGGTAATTTATGGCGATATAAGCCGCCCGGCGGATATGACCGTGAGGTGGAGCAGCTTTGCGCAGCAAAACACTCAAAAATTAATGAAAGGTATGCTTACAGGCCCTGTAACTATATTGCAATGGTCGTTTGTACGTGATGATCAGCCCCGGTCCGAAACCACTAACCAGATTGCTTTGGCCATTAGGGATGAGGTTGTGGCTTTGGAAGACGCAGGTATTAAAGTGATTCAGATAGATGAGCCGGCCATTCGTGAAGGTTTGCCATTACGCAAAAAAGATCGTCAAAATTACCTGAACTGGGCAGTTCGTGCATTTCGCATTTCTGCCAGTGGGGTAAGGGACGAAACACAAATCCATACGCATATGTGCTACAGTGAGTTCAATGATATTATTGGCAACATTGCCGATATGGATGCAGATGTGATCACGATAGAAACCTCCCGCTCGCAAATGGAGCTGTTAGCAGCTTTCTCCGATTTTAAATATCCAAACGAAATTGGTCCGGGTGTTTATGATATCCATTCGCCGCGTGTACCCACCGTTGGTGAGATGGTAAGCTTGCTGGAAAAAGCATCGGAATTGCTTCCCGCCGGCAACTTATGGGTTAACCCAGACTGCGGTTTAAAGACCCGGAAATGGCCCGAAACCCAGACCGCGTTGAAAAATATGGTGCAGGCAGCAAAACAACTTCGTCAGTTAGTTGTAGAAACAACAGTATCCTGACCAGTAAAAACAGGCAATTTGTGTATAATTGCCTGTTTTTTCAGATTTTTTGCATTTATGAGATTAAAAAGTAACGCGGTTATAACAGGTGTTGGTGGTTTTGTTCCTGATAATATATTGAATAACAGTGATTTAGAGAAGATGGTTGATACTAACAGTGAATGGATAGTATCAAGAACAGGAATAAAGGAAAGGAGGATTTTAAACGATCCAAGCCTTGCTACCTCAGATATGGCTGCCTATGCCGTAAAAGATTTATTAAAAAATGCAGGTCTTGAGCCAGAAGAAATTGACTGCCTAATAATTGCTACTTCAACCCCTGATCATCTACTATTATCAACTGCCAGCATCGTTTGCGATAAGTTGGGTTTAGTGAATGCCTGGGCTACTGATATCAACGCTGCCTGCAGCGGTTTTTTATATGCCTATACTATGGGCGCCAGTTTGGTAGAAAGCAACCGGTACAAAAAAGTGATTGTGGTGGGTGCTGATCAAAACAGCGCGATCATCAATTACGAGGACAGGAATACCTGTATCCTGTTTGGCGATGGTGCCGGCGCGGTTTTACTTGAACCCACTACCGAAGACGTAGGCTTAATTGACAGCGTTTTTAAAACCGAAGGAAAAGGACGGGAACATTTATTGGTTCCGGGTGGTGGTTCAAAAATTCCGGCTACGCCAGATTCTGTTGCACAAAAGCTGCATTATATAAGGCAGGATGGAAGGGTTGTTTTTAAAGCCGCTATAAAAGGAATGACAGAAACCTGTACCGAAGTATTGAAACGTAACGATTTAGAGATTACCGATATTAACTGGTTAATACCTCACCAGGCTAATTACCGCATTATTCATGCTGTAGGCGAAAACCTTGGCTTGCCCGAAGATCGTGTTAAAGTTAATATTGAAAGATACGGAAACACTACTGCCGCCACTATACCTCTTTGTATTTGGGATTTTAAAGATGATTTTAAATACAATGATAATATGATATTTACCGCATTTGGCGCCGGTTTTTCATGGGGAGCTACCTTGTTAAAGTGGGGTAAGTTGCGCACTGTTTAATCGTATTCAAGTATTTTTTCACCACGTCATTGCGAGGAACGAAGCAATCTCTATGCTTTACAGAGCATATGGAAAAGCTTGAATCTGCGTGACAGATCTGCCTGTGTAGAGATTGCTTCGTTCCTCGCAATTGTAAAGGTCAGATAATTCGGTAACAGAATTAGCTTTAACTAATAAAGCTAAAAGTTATGCGGAACATAAACAACGATCTTACCTTAAAGCGAAATTACCTGAGCAAGTACCGTTTTTTAATCGGTGAATATGAACAGGTAAAGCGTGGTGAACATACTATTTTTAGGTTTGCCAAAGATTTCTATTCAGCTCATGATACCGATC
>NZ_JBFUCX010000032.1:0-13322 GCF_056405015.1 Mucilaginibacter sp. P2_A4
GGATAGTTGTTGCCTTAAAGTAACACCATAACCCAAATCAACTTTAAATTTGTTTGTAGTGTTAATAGTAAATGGAACAAGTCCGTCTGTAATACCAACGTTAACGCCGATACTAAAGGTGTTGTACTGACCAATACCGCCAAATACCTTGGCAGTAGATGTTTCAGACGAAGTTGTAGTTGCAGTTGTTGTAGTAGTTGTTGTTTTGGTGGTATCGGTTTGAGCATTAGCTATCCCTACAACCATCAAAGAAGCAAATGACAATGCGACTGTTTTCTTTAATGTAGAATATTTCATAGTTTATCGATTAATTGTCTTAGGGTAACAACCCTAATTGTTAAAATAATTAAGCTTATAACCTATTAATAAGAGAAAAGTTTTCGGTTGGAGAAAAAAAAGATTTTTTAATTATTAAAAAAAGAAACAAGGGTTGATTTTGAGGCTTTTAACGATAAAATTTACCTGGTATTATGTGCCCGTTTAGTGGGTAATCCGCGAGATTTGCATGGCTACTAACTAAATAAATTATACAAAGAAGGCCGGAAGCTATTAATTACAGCGGCTGATGGTAAAACTAAGTTGAACAACTTTCCGCCGCAAACCGGGCAGGTTTCGGTAATAGGGAAAGACCTGGGAACTAAACAGGTTATTCACCTTATTAATTTGGCCAACGCCGCAAGCTTTGATTGGCGCGACCGTAACGGAACACAAGGGGCGCCAAGCCCGGTAACCAATGGCCGTTTCAACTTTACAGCAACAAAGGTCATTAAAAATATCTGGGTAGCATCCCCTGATATTGATGGCGGCGTATCCAAGGCGGTAACTTTTACACAATCCGGAAATTCGGCTACATTTACATTGCCTTTACTTAAATATCGAGATATGATTGTAGTGGAGTATCAATAAGTACTACTGAAATTTCCTGGAACTCCCAACCGGAACTCCCGGGCATAAAAATCAAAACATTTGCACTTCTGGCTTTGTTTCAGTAAGAGTTAATGTGTTGATTATCAGTAGTTGTATTGTTTCATGATGTGATTGTGAAAATATTTAATGTATTGATTGTCAATATGTAATGTGTTCATCCTATTCAGGGTGTATCACCGTTCCGTATGGAACACTTAGCACATGTGGTTTAAACCAATAGTATAAACGTTAAATACCTTTTAATGAAATATTCAATTCCTGTAATTTTTAGTTTACTGCTCACAGCTGGCTACGTGAACGCTCAAAGCAGTAAACCCATTTACACATCAAAAGCATATACCGTATACGCCGATAGGGTGGTACAGGGTAAATACACGGCGAAGGCTATTTCAGCTACAGAGTTGCAGTCCGACTATCAAAGCCCGGCCAACCTGTACAAAAGCCCTGTTGTAGATTTCAAGTTTAGCATTAATGGTAAAGACAATGAACTGCCATCGGGTAACGATCATCATTTCAGCTGTATTGCCCAGGCTAATGAAACGCCACTGATTAAATTTGGTGAAAGCTATGCAGATCATAAGGCCGTACCGCAAGGCAGCTACCTGAAACCCTCTACCAGTTTCAGGATCAGGGTTGATATGCGCGCCGTATTGGATGCCTTTAAAAGCAAGGGGTATTACACTTGCTTTAATGACGATAAGATATATAAGGCTGATTTTAAAGGAGTATATGTGGCCGGCAACACGGCGCCCATGATATGGGATTTTAATAACATCCATAATCGCCCCGAACTGGAACTGAAGGACCCTGATGGTGACGGTATCTATGAAACTACCCTGGTGCTGAACAAACCCCAGGATGCAAACAGCACAGCCTCGTCATGGAAAATGACTAAAGATGTGAGCGCGTTTCCGCAATATCATTCGGGATACAAAATCACCGACGCGTTGTATAACCTTGCTTTGGAGGAAATGCAAAACGCTGTTGAACCCGATAGTACCTTCCGCACCGGTAAGGAGTGGGGAGGGGTTTGGACAAGAGACATTAGTTATAGTATTATCCTCTCGATGGCTGTACTGCAACCCCGGGTTGCAGTTTACAGCCTGATGAAGAAGGTGAAAAATGGCCGGATAATTCAGGATACCGGAACGGGCGGCGCTTATCCTGTATCGTCGGACAGGATGATCTGGGCAGTGGCTGCCTGGGAGGTTTACAAAGTAACAGGCGATAAGGATTGGCTGGAAAAAGCTTACAGGATTATCAAAAAATCGGCTGCCGATGACGCGCTGAATGTGTACGATAAGGAAACAGGCATGGTGCGCGGTGAATCTTCATTTCTTGACTGGCGTGAAGAGACTTACCCCAAATGGATGCAGCCGGCTGATATCTATGAGTCGGAATGCCTGGGTACTACGGTGGTACATTACCAGGTGAACAAGGTGTTAGCCTCTATGGCCGGTTTGCTGAATGATAAAGTTGCGGCTAAAAGCTATACCCAACAAGCGGCGGGCATTAAAAAAGGTTTGAACAACCTGTGGTTGCCTTCCAAAGGATACTATGGCCAATACCTGTATGGTCGCAATTATAAAACGTTGTCACCCAGATCAGAAGCATTGGGCGAGGCTCTGGCTGTGCTATTTGACGCGGCCGACGCGGGTAAGCAACAAATGGTGGTCAACAATACTCCTGTAAATGAGTTTGGTATTCCATGTATTTACCCTCAAATCCCTAATATACTGCCTTACCATAACAACGCTGTGTGGCCCTTTGTAGAAACCTACTGGGCAATGGCATCGGCCAAAGCGGGTAATGAAGAAGCGGTTTTGAGGGCCATAAGCGCGATATACCGCCCGGCGGCTTTGTGGCTTACCAACAAGGAAAATTTTGTGGCCAGTAACGGCGACTTCGCCGGTACCCAAATAAATAGCAGCAATATGCTCTGGAGCCTATCGGGTAATATCGCATTGGTTTATAAAGTACTGTTTGGGATCCACTACAATGAGAACAGTTTGCAGTTAAAACCATTTGTACCCCGGGCACTGGCCGGTACCCGCTCATTGGATAATTTTAAATACCGGGGAGCAACGTTAAATATTACTATGGAGGGATATGGCAACCAAATGAAAAGCATCACCCTTGATGGTAAAACTATAACAGGTGCAATTATTCCAGCTGATCTGACCGGAAAGCATAGCATCAAAATAATATTAGCCAATAATGTATCAACCGGTAAAAGCAATCTTAGTCCGGGTTACACCGCACCTGAAACCCCGGTTGCGGTTTATGCCAAAGGCAAGCTTAGCTGGCCAAAAACAGCAGGGGCCGCAAGCTATCGTATCATTAAAAATGGGCAGCCTGTCGCCAATAATAAAACAGCTGCCTATGCGGTAAATGCCAATGAGTATGCCGAGTACCAGGTTATTGCTATTGATACAAAGGGTGTGGGTTCATTTGCAAGCGAACCTGTACAGGTTGTTCCTGCCGGTTCGGTTCAAACTATTGAGGCTGAGGGCTCGGTTGATCAGTCACCCCTGGCTTACCAGGGTTTTACTGGTAAAGGTTTTGTGGAGATCAGCAAAACGGTAAACACCAGTTTAAATATCGCAGTTAAGGTTGATCAAGCCGGCATCTATGCCATTGATTTTAGGTATGCCAATGGTAACGGACCAATCAATACAGAAAATAAATGCGCCATACGCACATTGGATGTAGATAAACATTTTGCCGGTACCGTTGTATTACCACAAAGAGGAAAAGAGGAGTGGAGCAACTGGGGATATAGCAACGTGGTTAAAGTAAAGCTTGGCAAAGGCATGCACCAGATCTCATTACAATTGAAGGATGCCAATGAAAATATGAATGGTGATGTTAACCAGGCAATGATTGATCATGTACGCCTGATAAGACTTAGCGATCATTGATACATATTGATTGAAAATTGATATTTACTGATTGCCGTAAATTGAATATATAAACTTCATTTGTAACCAGGATCAGCATGAGATTGAGCTGTTATTAATATATAATTGTCCCGGGATGAGATCCGGGACAATTTTTTTATCTATAGGATATGATACCATTATATATAGGCCATCAAAGTTTTGCTTTACTATATATTGATGCTGTCGCCTATTTTAGGTAAATGCAATTTCAAACCCGATTGTTCGAATTTCTGGATTGCATCAGATTTATCAATTTTGATAAAGCCGAAGGTATCATAATGTACCCCCATCACCTGGTTTACGTTTACAAACTGGGCGGCTTCAATGGCATCGGTCACGCCCATTGTTAACATATCACCTATCGGGAATATGGCAAAGTCGAGACTGGCCCATTTGGGAATTAAGGTCATATCTAAAGTAAGGGCGGTATCGCCGCTGTAATAAAAATTACCATCATTGGTTTTAAAAACAAATCCGCTCGCCACTCCTGCATAACTGCCATCCTGGAAACTACTGGAGTGTTGCGCGATAGCAGCTTTAACCATTCCAAAATCAAATGAAGCCTGACCGCCCGGGTTTATAGGAAGCACATTTGTTAAACCTTGCTTAGTGAAATAATTATATAATTCAAAACTGCCAACAACTTGCGCACCCGTACGTTTTGCGATAGCTTCAGCATCAAGTATATGGTCGAAATGACCATGGGATACAAAAATATAATCGGCTTCAATCTCATTAATATCGATGTTTTTTGCCAGCTCGTTTCCCGTGATATAGGGATCAAACAAAATATTTTTACCACCTGCAACTACTGAGAAACATGAATGGCCGTAATAGGTAATTTTCATTTCTTTGGTTTTATTGTAAATGTATTAATTAGCGATGTGGGATATTAACAGGTAATTATGCACAGTAAACAACTGTTAATTAGATTGTTTAATGGGGTTGTATTCTATTAGATATTAAAAAGACGGCGCACATATTGCGCGCCGTCAAATTGTGTTTATCTAAATTAACGCAGGGATTTAAATGCTGCACGAAGTTCTTCAGCAAATATTTGCGGTTGCTCCCATTGGGCAAAGTGGCCGCCATTGTTTGCCTCGTGGAAATAAATCAGATGAGGGTAAGCTTTTTCTGCCCAGGTTTTTGGCGCCTGGTATATTTCGCCTGGAAATACGCTTATAGCAACCGGGATTGTTATTTCATGTGTCCGTTGCTCAACAACATTGAAGTTATTGGTGCCATTTTCCCAGTAAAGCTGTGCTGACGAAGCCGCGGTATTGGTTAACCAGTAAAGGGTGATATCGTCAAGGATCTCGTCTTTTGTAAGTACTTTCTGGGCATCGCCTCCGCTATAGGTCCAGTCGTTAAACTTGTCTAAGAAGAAGGATGCCAGGCCAACAGGCGAATCTGTTAAACTATAACCTATTGTTTGCGGGCGGGTTACCATGATGCCGGCATAGCCACCACCTTTGGTATATAAATAATTCATTGATTTATAAGCGGCTTTTTCTTTAGCTGAAAGTCCGGCTGGTTCAGGACCGCCGCTTTGAAGCGCTTTCGCTATATCAGCAGGTACGGTTGCCGGCATGTTTACGTGGATACCTAATAAACCTGCAGGTTTTTGACGGCCCATTGCATCAGCTACAACTGAACCCCAGTCGCCACCTTGCGATACATAATGAGTATATCCAAGGCGTTTCATTAACACATCCCATGCTTTGCCTATGCGGTCAGGACCCCATCCGGTAGTTTTAGGTTTTTCAGAAAAGCCATAGCCGGGCATAGAAGGTATTACTACGTCAAATGCATCTGATGCTTTGCCGCCGTAAGCTTCCGGATCGGTAAGCGGGCCAATAATTTTCAGGAGTTCAAAGATAGAACCAGGCCAGCCGTGAGTAAGGATGATGGGCAGGGCTTTTGGGTTTTTAGAGCGCACATGTATAAAATGTATATCAAGTCCATCTATATGGGTTATAAACTGTGGCAGGGCATTCAGCTTTGCTTCTGCTTTACGCCAGTCATAATCTGTACCCCAGTACTTTACCAGGTTTTGGATCTGTTCCAGTTTTACACCCTGGGTACGATCAGTTACAGTTTCCTTATCGGGCCATCTTGTTGCCAACACGCGCTGGCGAAGATCAGTTAGTGCCGCGTCAGGAATGTTAACGTGAAAAGGGCGTATCTGGGTAGAATCATTGCTGGCAGGAGCAGTCTGGGAAAAGCCTGTAGTGGCTAATAGTACAAGTACTCCGGTAATGCCGGTAATAATTGTACTGGCAAAGGTGCGTTTGTTCTTTTTCATTGCTTTAAATTTTTAGTGTTTTGAATTGTTGCCTCAAAAGTATTCTCAGATCAGGCTACGTCCTACCTCCAAATAGTTTAAATGGACTAAGTTGGCCTTGAAGTAGTCATTTTTAAACCCGAAAACTTTTCAATTTAAATAGAGTTCCATATTATACCTGTTAGCTATAGCTGTTGTATACGGATTGATTAAGAGCGACGGAGATGTTGTATACATAAACACCTTCTGATGATGGAACGCCGCTTTTCAGAAATTTTATCTTTTCTATTGATTTATATTGGCTGATGATCATATTGCAGCTTTCGTAAAAGCTGTTTAACCATTTAGTTTAAAGAAATCTCCGCACCTTAGGGTTGGTTATTCAAGAACGTAGTTACCAGGAGATTATAGGGACAAAAATATCAATAAGCCATTAAAAATCATCATATTAAATGAATTTATGCAGATAGTGATATAATATCCTAAACAACCTGGAAATATAGTTTCGCTGTGATACTTCAGTAAATTTTTTAAGAAACAATTTGGGATAGGTCTTGATATATTTCGCAAGGAGATCAATTCCGATTTGGGTATCATGGGATTGCTACTAATTGATACTTTTGTGCCTGTTTTTATTTAAAACAGGTTTCCTTGTTATGAACAAAAGAATAAATATCAATAACCTTCAGCCCGGAGCGTTTGCGGCAATGGATGGTTTGGAAGACTACGTTAATCAAAGCGGTCTTGATCCTATCCTGATCGAATTAATCAGGAACAGGGTATCACAGATCAACGGTTGTACTTATTGTATGGATATGCACACGAAAGAGTCAATTAAACTGGGCGACACAGAACAGCGTATCAGCGGACTAAGATCCTGGCGAGAAGCCACGGATTACACAGAAAGAGAACGCGCCTCGCTTGCACTTGCCGAAGAAATTACCAATATATCTCAGGGGGTTGCAGATGATACTTATAGTAATGCCGCCAAAGTGTTTGATGATGTTTCATTGGCACAGGTCATTATGGTTATTGTCACCATTAACTCTTGGAACAGGATTGTTAGAGCTACCTATTAGTAGAGTACAGAACAAAATCCGGACTCTACTAATTAGTACTTTTAAATTACATGAAAAGAAATCGTAGTTTCGATTGATAGCTCAAGCGACTGTCACCGCGGCTTACAATTCCAATATCGGGGCATCTTTTGTTTTTTCGAGAATGGTAGGTGGTAAAAATGGCCTGCCGCCTGTGGCTGGGACACAGGTGCCGGTGAATGTAGCTTTGGTCATCACCTTGCCGTTTAAAATAATTGACTGCTTAAAATGCAGCTTTGGCAGCCCGGCCTTATCGGCATATAAAGTACAGGTAACGGTAAAGTTATCGCCCTTTTTTAATGATCTTAAAAAGCTGATACTGTAATTAGATAAAACCATAAACACCCCATTTTTTGCTTCAGTTTCAAAATCGAAGCCAAGTACCTCCCTGATATAATCATGCCTGCAATACTCCATATAAAATGGGTAGTATAGGCCATCCATAATTTCCTGCACATCTATGTGCTCTTCCTTTGCAATATAATTTTTTGAATATTCCATTTGTGTTTATTTAAAATATAAGGGCGATATTTTGGGTTATTACTTTCATGGCAAAGCACAGTATTATATAATAGGTATATAACACTGTGCTTTTTGTTTATAATGCAAAGTTATTTATTACTCCCGGTTTTAATATCCCTTATACAGAGTTGTTACTTACCCAAAGAAATAATAAAGTCATTGCCTGTTGACGGCAGATATTTTTTATCGCCGTAAGCAACGTAGCTGAGTTTGCCTGCCTCGTCAATCACCTTTGGAAATTTTAGTGTTACATATCGCCGATAAAATGATTCATTTTCAAGATTTGCAACATTGGCGCTAAATGCATTTTTGAATTTCGATAGTGGAATAGACGCTACAGTAATATCCTTTATCGGATAAAGGCTTGACTTTGCAGGCTCAAATGAAGCTTTGCCTGCGCTCATATTACCAACGCGAAATGAATTGAGGCGAAAGCCAGATCGTATGCTTGCTTTTAAAGACACGGCTTCTTCTGTGCAATTTAGTGTTTGGGGTGCGTAAGACCATTTCACTGGCGTTCCAACCTGGGCATAAGCCCGGATACAGAAAAACAACGCTATTGCTATTAAAAATTGTTTTTTCATGGTGATTGTTAATTTTAAGTTTCCAACCCAATTGCAGGAATGCCTGCAGTTGACTGTTCATTTACTGCGTTTAAAATGGATAGGAAATAAATACAGGTAATTTTCAATCTGGCGAAGACATGTTACCGTCATCTGTTAAGTATCCGGTGTTTTTCTTTTTTGGTATAACGCTTATCAGCTCACAATCCTGGGGATTGCTTTCAAAAGGAGCGCTTGTAACAAATGACATGGATAGCAATGAAATTAAACCGATAATTAACCTATTCTGCCCATATTTGCTGATTTTGTTCATGATTCTGTTTGCGGTTAATAGCTATTCCTTATTTTCCAACGGTTGGATTATTAGCCAGATCAGCTTTGGCAACGCCTAAAATTTCACCGTTGCTTTGGTCTTGTATCAGGGCAAGCACTTCCCAGTTTTGATTGTTGAACCCTTTTGGCAATGCTATTGTGGCACTTCCATTCCCGCTGGCGTTTAAAGGTTCATTTTGTAGTTTACGTACAATCTGCACGTGCGATAGCGTGTGTCCGGCGTTTTCACCACGCTCCACCTTGCTTTGTGCATTTTTTTGTACTACCGCAATCAATAAGCTGCTGCCCTGTTTCGCTTTACTTGCCTGGTATTGTACTTTAAGTTTTTCACCATCCTGCTGAGCCTGGAGGGTTAGTGTTGCAGTTGGTTTGGTACTCAACTCACCCGAGATTGCATTGCGAAGTGCCGATTCATCCGATCCTACAAATTCGGCTTTCCCGTTTACAATAACCTGGGGAGTATAAAATTGTACTCCGCCCAGCCAGCGTCCGTATTGTATCTGTCGGTTTGAAAAATCGGCGCTGCTGAAAATATCCTTCCAGCCCAACCGGTTCCAGTAATCAACATGATATGCCAGCAAATAGATGTCTTTGCCATGTGCTTCCTCCTGTATTTTTGCCATTAGCTCATCGGCAGGTGGGCAACTTGAACAGCCCTCTGATGTAAATAATTCTAATACCGCAAAACCTTTTCCATCAGCTTTTACAGTATCTTTTTTAGCAGTTGATTTATTTTTGCCAATAAAGGCCGAAAAGGATAATGCGGTTATCATAAAGCAAGTTATTAGTCCTAAAATTTTAATTGATTTCATGTTTTTTTCTTATTTGTTACACAAAACTATTTCAAAAGGGGGCGGTCGGTTAGTTAAAATTGGCCCAGTCGGGCATAGTTTTAGCTGAGTTAGACTTTTTTCATGCTGATCTGGTCACACATAATTGTCTGGTCGCACAGCCATTGAAAACTATCCATTATATGGTAACAGTCTATTTATCGCTTCGAATCTTCATGTATTATAGGAAGTTTAATTTTAAAGGACTCTTCGTTAATTTCAATATCAATTTTCAGGTTTAACAGATGGTTATAACGCTGGTTAATATTTTCGAGCCCCGTTTTAGTAGAAATTTCCGGCGTCTTTTTAAGCTGTAACTGATTTTCGACTATTATTTTTTCATTTTCAGTATACAGTTTAATGTTAAGAGGGCGATCAAGGGATACAACATTGTGCTTGATGCAATTTTCAATTAACAGTTGTAGCGTAAATGGAGGAATAAGGGATGTGGCGTATTGGGGTTCAATGATATTTACAAGATTTATCCCGTCCTCAAACCGTGTTTTCAATAAAAACATATACGTGTTCAATATTTCAATCTCGTCAGATATTTGAATAAGGTCGTGCTTACGGCTTTGCAAAGTAAATCTGTAAAAATCAGATAGTTTTAGAATGAACTCCACCGTATGCTCATCACCGGTTTCTACCATTGCTTTCAGGGTGTTCATATTGTTAAACAAGAAATGCGGGTTTACCTGCTGTTTAAGCAGTTCGTACTGTGCGCCAAGGGCGTCTGCTTTGGTGCGCTCCAGTTCTATACCTACCTGTTGATTTTGGTAACCTTGATACAACAGGTGAAGAAGTGTGTAAAATGCCAGGTTAATGAGTATACCCCTTACTTCAACCATTAGCACCTCTGATCTAAGATTTATACTTGAAAACATTAAATACTGACCGTAAGCAAGCATAAATATAACCACCAAGCCAACCAAAAGGCTAAACATGAGCGGCAGTATCGGTAATCTTTTGATTTTATGGTGCGGGTTATAACGACGAAGTGTGTAGATGTGGTAATACCATACCAATAATGCAAACAAAAAAGTAGCGCCTGAATTCACCAACGCCTCAGCAATGCTAAAGTGCTGTGCGGCAATTTTGGGTACAGAGGCTAATGCGCCCATGAAAAGAGAACTTAGCCAGATAATTGCCGGAGATATTTTATAGGCGTTTTTTTTAATTGAATTGTTCATGATGATTGTGGAAATACCAGGGTTTTTAAATCAATGATCTGATTAATTTTATCCTGATGGTTAATGATATTTTTGGCGATAAATAAACCTATTTTTCCTGCCCTTGGCCGCTTTGATAATTTCATAACTTTGATGATCGTTTTATACTAAGCTATGTTAAACAGATGCGAAGGGGTAGTAATTACAAGTTCAACCAGACAATTGAATTGCCTGAATAGACATTTCCAATCCTGAAGTGCCATGAACTGGCTTGCATTATTAAATCAATTCGCTACTTAACTATATTTGATCTTTTAATTGATATGAGAAAAAAACCATTTAAGATTTCAAATAAAATAATATGGCTGAGTTCTTTTTTCCTGGGTGTGCTTACTTCGGTTCCAAAAATTGCTGAACGTCACTTCAATCTTTACGAGGCACTTGTCGATTCAACCGTAACATGTTTATTTGCTGTTGTTACATGGTATTATAATATAATTACCCTTCCAGCCTACACTTCGCGGGATGTTGCCAATGGATTTTCAATTATACGGCTGCTTAAGGGTGTATTTTTTGGAATTGGGGTAATGTTTATTTTGGCCTGCATTCAGCAATTTTTGCTCTCGCACTTAAATTTTGGCCCGGTAATGCTAATGTTCGAAGTAAGAGGAATTCTGGTCAATATCATGTTTTACATGTTTTTGAATATGTTATATCAGAGTTACCAGAATCAGCAGGTAGGCATAGAGCTTGAGCGTACCAAATCAGACAACCTGGGTGCACAGTATGAACTACTTAAACAGCAGGTAAATCCACACTTCCTGTTTAATAGTTTAAATACCTTGAAATACATGGTGGAGAGCAGTGATGAGCATACGGAGGAGTTTATTTTAAAGCTTGCAGATTTCTACAGGTTCACCCTCGAAAGTCGAAAAATGGATCTGATCAGGCTTTCTGATGAACTCGAGATACTTGATGCCTATTTGTTTTTGTTAAAGGCGCGTTTTGAAGATGGTATTGATCTTTCCATTACTATTGATAAGGATTTCTATCAATCTTTAGTGCCTCCTTTTACCCTGCAGCTCCTCATTGAAAATTGTATTAAACACAATATTGTGTCGTTGGATCGTCCCCTGCACATCCGCTTATATTCAGAAAAGGATTTCATTGTTGTTGAAAATCAGCTTCAGCTAAAAAAAACGCCTGAAGTTTCTACAGGAATGGGGCTCGAAAACATCAATCAGCGTTATCTGCATCTTTTAAATAAAAAAATAGAGATCCACGCCAGTGAAACTTTATTCACCATAAAACTTCCAATCATTTATGAAAATAATCATTATTGAAGACGAGCTTAAAGCAGCAAAGTCCCTGGCAAACCTGATTACTAAAATGAGGCCTGATGCCAAAATTACGGCGCATTTCCAGAGTATTGAAAGTTCGGTCAATTACCTATCTCAAAATGAGGAGCCAGATCTGATCTTTATGGATATTCAGCTTTCTGATGGCTTATGTTTTGAGATATTCAAGGCGGTTAAAATTCATTGCCCGATAGTATTTTGCACCGCGTACGGTGAATATGCAATGGATGCGATCAAGGCCAACGGCATTGATTATTTACTGAAACCTTTTTCTAAAGATGAATTACAGGTAGCTTTTGAAAAGGTTGAAAACTTTAAAAACTTTTTTCAGCAAAATACTCAGCCCGATTTGGATGGTTTATTAAAGAAGATTGGGATGGATGAGGGTAAAAAAAGCTTTTTAGTTTTCACACACAATAAGTATATTACTATACAAACAGATCAAATAGCCTTTTTCTATATCAGGAATGATTCTTCCACCATCATGACATTTCATGGGGAGGAGTATTCAATTGTTCAATCACTTGATCAGGTGCAGGCCCTGCTATCTTCCAAACAATTTTTCAGGCTTAACAGGCAATACCTTATTAATTTTAAGGCTATTAAGGAAGTAGAACATTATTTTGACAGGAAGTTATTTGTTAAACTCGTTATTCCCAGCCCTGATAAGTTATTGATAGGAAAAGAAAAGACAAGTGTTTTTTTAAGCTGGCTTGAAAGCAGGTAGTTTGAAGAACAAAGTTAACCGGATTGTTCGCTGTTGAAATTTGTGATTCGAATGGGAGGGAAGTGTAACCCCAGTCCGCTGCTGAATACGGTAATAAAAGCGGTTGTTTTGCCGGCTTAAATTTTATTTTTTTTTAATTTGGAAATTACAAATACAATCCTACCTTTGCAGCCCGCAAACGAGGAAGCGGGTATTGTTCTTAGAAAGGTTACTGAAAGGGTTTTTGAAGCAGGAAGAGGGAAAGCGAGAAGAAGCAGGCTTCAAAAAAAGATCAGATAAATTTTCGGAAAGTCAAAAAGTTTGCTACTTTTGCACCCCGCCGCTGAGGAAGAAGAGAGAGAAGGAAAAGGGGGATTGAAAACTGAAAAAACGCTTAAAAAAATAAAAGCGAAAAAGGTTTTGGAAAAGCGGAAAAGGTTTCTACCTTTGCAGACCCAAACGGAAGGGTCCTTGAAAGAGGAAAAGAAGTAAAAAAAGCTAAAGCGATTTTAGCCAATAAAAATGAAAAGTTAAGAGGTATTAAAACCTCCAAAACATATAGCGGATTCGGATGATGAAGCGAGAAAGTTC
>NZ_JBFUCX010000033.1:0-2783 GCF_056405015.1 Mucilaginibacter sp. P2_A4
GGTGAAAGGTGAAAGGTGAAAGGTGAAAGGTGAAAGGTGAAAGGTGAAAGGTGAAAGGTGAAAGGTGAAAGGTGAAAGGTGAAAGGTGAAAGGTGAAAGGTGAATCAACCAGGCAAAAACTTTTCACCCTTTACCTTTCGGTTTAGCCTAAAAGAACCTTTTACCTTTCGCCCTTTTACCTTTCACCTTAAAGTCACTCATTTCTAAGGCTATTTACCGGGTTGGCCATGGCAGCTTTTAGCGATTGGTAACTAACAGTTGCAAAAGCTATTAGTATGGCAATAGTTGCGGCCAGTGCAAATACCCACCATTGAATATCTATCCGGTAAGCAAAATCCTGCAGATATTTGCTCATCATAAACCAGGCAATTGGCGAAGCCACCACAACGGCAATAAGTACCAGCTTAATAAAATCTACAGAAAGTAAGGTTGTAATACTGGTTACCGATGCGCCCAACACCTTGCGGATCCCTATCTCTTTGGTACGTTGAACGGTGAGCAAAGAGATCAGCCCGAGCAAACCCAAACAACTGATGAAAATAGCGATCACTGTGCTGGATGTTATGAGTTTGTTCAACAGATCTTCCTTTTGATAAAAATCGGCAATCTGCTCATCAAGGAAATGGTATTCAAAAACATTATCAGGAAATACAGATTGCCATACCTTTTGTACCTGTGTCAAAGCTTCGGCACGGTTTTTCATATCTATCCTGATACCGGCGTATTGATAAGCGCTACGAAAGGTACTGATGTAGGTTGGCTCAATTACCTTGTATAATGATTTGGCATGAAAATCTTTCACTACGCCAACTATCGTACCGGGCTTATCGCTAAGATCGCCGGCAGTAAATTTATGGCCAATAATTTGTTGCGGATCTTTTACGCCTAATTTTTGTACCAACTGTTCGTTCACCAAATATTCCTTAGCTGAGTCGGCCTCTGAGATGTTTCTGCCCGCAATGATATGGAGACCGAAAGTTTTTGCATATCCGGCGTCGCCCATTACGGTACGGCCAACAAACTTTTCCCATTCCCGGCCGTCGTATTTTATTGATCCGCCTTTATCTGCTGTTGATGATGGCGCCCGGTAGCAAAAAGATACCGCACTGATACCCGGATTGGCCAACAGCTGATTACGCAGGAAATCTGTTTTGCTCTTGTCGAAATCCGGCAGTGGCAGCATAATAACTCCCGTTTTATTGAAACCCAGGTTAGCCGTTTTAAGATACCGCACTTGCATAGTAATAATGATAGTGCCTATAATGAGTACTTGCGCAATAACGTTTTGAATAACGATTAAACTTTTGCGGCTAAACCCTGCTGATTGCGACTGCCCTCCTACCTGGTTCTTCAAAGCATTCACAGGTCTAAACCGACTCAATATTAAGGCGGGGTAAAAGCCTGCGGCCATAGTAATCACCGCCAATAACAAGGCTATGTAAACAAACAGCACTTTATCATGCGCAAAATTAAATGTAAGTGTAGTTTGCAGCCAGGAGTTCAAAACAGGTAAAAACAGCCATACCGATAAAACAGCCAACAAACCGGCAGACAAAACGATTAACGAGGTTTCGGCCATGAACTGGATAAATATGGCAGAGGGGGTGCTGCCCAAAACCTTGCGGGTGCCAATCTCTTTAGCCCGTTTAAAACTTTGAGCGGTTGCCATGTTGATGAAGTTAACACAGGCGATGACTATAAGCAATAGGCCTACAATACCCAACGTAGTTAACAACGATTTTTGTATCACACCGCTATACCTGCCATCAAAATGGACTTCGTTTAAAGGCTGCAAGAGAAAATGATAGGATTTTGTTACCTCTTTTCCAGCGGCTTTGACAATTGCCGCCTCCACAGTTTTTGGAGAAAGATTATCCGGCAACGATAAGAACACTACATTACGGGAATCTACCCAATACCAACTATTCTGAAAATCCTTTTCAACATCAGGATAAAGTGTTTTAAGCGAAGTAAGCGACAAAAACATATCGCACTTAAAGTCAGTATTATCTACATTATCCTTTAGTACTCCGGTTACTTTAAAATTGTGTTTATTATCAAGCCGGATTAGCCTGCCGACTGCATCATCTGTACCAAAATACTTTTGAGCAAGTTTGTGGGTGATAACAGCGTTGTCCGGATCGTTAAAGGCAGTTTTTACATTTCCGTTAAGCCAGGTATAATTAAGTATATTAAACAAATGGCTATCGGCAAGTCCCACGTTCTCTTTTTCATAAAATAGGTTTCTGCCTGTGCCATTACTTTGTGGTACAGCAACAGTGAATGATCTTTTCTGAACCAATACCGCCGCATCCTTTATCTGTGGTAATTCAGTTTTAATGGCCCGGGCCAAAACCATTGCCGCATCGCGTTCATACAAGGTAGTGCCATCTTCGAGATGTATCTGCGTAACTATTTTATATAGCGATTTTGCATTGTGATGGTAAGTATCAAAACTGAGGTGATAGGTAATAAATTGAAACAATATTATACTGCAGGCTACCCCCAATGATAAACCGAAAATATTGATGAGCGTATAAAATTTATGTTTAAATAAATTACGCCAGGCTATTTTAAAGTAGTTTTTGATCATAATATTTACTTTATACGATGATAGCTAAAACTCTTTAAATGAGAAGTTAAAATGTGTTAAAAAGACTAAAGGCTAAAGGCTAAAGGCTAAAGGCTAAAGGCTAAAGGCTAAAGGCTAAAGGCTAAAGGCTAAAGGCTAAAGGCTAAAGGCTAAAGGCTAAAGGCTAAAGGCTAAAGGCTAAAAAAATAGC
>NZ_JBFUCX010000034.1:0-1563 GCF_056405015.1 Mucilaginibacter sp. P2_A4
GCTTCAAGCTTTTCATTATTTTCATAGATCATCTTAGCTGTCCTGATTAACGGCACCGTTGCATTACAAAATCTGCTGTATTCCTTTGCTGTAACATAACCCTTATCATCCCAGAAAGGATCTAAAACACCTACCAGTGCTGTACCCTGGCCGGGAAAATCATGCAGATCAAGCAACTGGAACCCGCCAAACCCTTTGGTTCTTAAAGCTGCCTCTATATCTGCTTTATAACAAAGTACCTGTAGTTTACCTGATGCAAACAGAAAGCTATCGGCAAGACTTTCCAGGTGATGTTCTTTTAAGCGATCATAAAATATTTCAAAATTTTTAGGCTTGAGCACACCATCATATTTTTGTATTTCTTTGAAGTTAGGGTAAACACACCACTGGCCAATCTCATGGCTCACGGTGGGTTGCGGCCATTTGCTGATGATGGATAACCAATCATAATTGGTATTTGGCGGTTTAGAATTAATAATACTTTCGACGCCCGCACCCCAGGCTTGTATACGCGGATCGGGAGAGCTGTTGTAATCACTTTCGGGAATTACCGGCCAGCCGGAAGCCGTGGTATATAACCGCCGGGGATCTTTTTGCTTCCAGTATTTAACAAAGCCGGTAAGGTATTCTTTTAGATTTTTACCGCCGGGCTCATTACCATAAAGCATCATGCAAAACGAGGGGTGGTTACCAAAAGCATTTACAATATGGTTACTTTCCTCATAGATGAACCGATCAATGGGTTTTCCATCTCCAACCGTTGCCCATGCGGAACATTCGATGGATAAATAGAACCCGGCTTCGTCGGCCGCCTGAAAAGCTGCTTCAGGGGGGCACCAGGAGTGAAACCGAATGTGATTCAGCCCATATGACCTGCATATTCTAAATATTCTCGCCCAGGCGCCTTTATCAGTCGGCGGGAAACCTGTTTTAGGAAAAATTGCGCATTCCAACGTTCCCCGAAGGAAAACCGGGCGGTCATTTATTGTAAACTGACTTCCTTTGGTAATAAATTTACGCATGCCGAAAGTAATTTCCTGGCTATCCGTTCCACTTTCCCCCTTTAAGGTTACCTTCATCTTATAAAGGTTGGGATTAAATTCATCCCATAATAGCGGATGGGCTCCCATAGGGTACGTAAAAAACACAATAGTGGAATCTTTTCCAGCGGCAATTATTTTTTGAAGGACCGGCAGATATTGATGAGCGGCACCCTTATCATGCACATCGAAAATCAGTTTCGACGCGCCGATAGTTCCAGACAAGCTCTTGATGCTCACTTTCGCCACTACTACCTTTTTATCCACATCAGGAAACAATTGAACAGATGAAAGATAAACCGCCGGTTTGGCGTTAAGCGCCATATCACCAACAATACCATTCCAATTGGTTTGCGTATTATCTGTTACACTGTGTGCATCTGCTCCGGGGTTAATATCTTTAATCCGGTTATCAATCCTTAATGCAATAATATGTTTTCCGGGTTTAAGCAGATGATCCAGCAGGTAAATATGTGGCGCCCCTAATGCATTTTGCATACCGGCTTCTTTACCGTCTATCCAC
>NZ_JBFUCX010000035.1:0-1181 GCF_056405015.1 Mucilaginibacter sp. P2_A4
GTCGTATATTGGCTATTCAAGCCGCCAGGAAAAGCGTCTTTTTTAAAACTAATTCCTTAAAAGGCGTCGCTACAGCTCATATTGATGAAAAGTATGGGGTTGATGTCGACGACATCTACCAGATCGAAGAATTGCTCTTATCTGCATTTAAAGAAAAATACCGGCTTGCAATCAGCGAGGTGGCAGAATTACAGGAGGATGAAATTCACCTGGGTTATTTTAAACTGGATAAGCTCAAATGACACCTGCAGAATTATTAATACGCTGGGTTAAGTTAAAATACAAAGGCCATTTGATCAAACGAAGCGGTGAGCCTTATTTTAATCACCTGGCTGCTGTAGCAAAAATGGCCCAGTCGGTAATTAACATGGGTTATGAGATCGGTCTCTGTCACGATCTTTTGGAAGATACATCAACTACCGAAAATGAATTATTGGAAGCTTTGACCGGGTTCGGTTATACCGATTCAGAAGCGGGAGGCATTACAACCTGCGTAGTGGAACTGACAGATGTATTTACCTCAAACGCCTATCCGAATCTAAGTAAAACGGAACGAAAAGCAAAGGAAGCACGACGCCTAATCTGTATCAGTCCTGCTGCCCAGACAGTTAAATACTGTGATATAATCGATAACATAAGATGGGTATTGCAATATGATAAAAAACATGCATTGGAATACCTTTTGAAAAAGCAATTGTTACTGTCTGCTATGACCGATGGTGATAAAAGAATATATGAAAAAGTTTTAACATATATTAACGAGGGATTGATGATATCGACTAATTCATCTGGGTAGATTTAGCCGAGCAGCTTTTGCTTGATGATCCGCATATCACCGAGAGTTTGCCATGTTTATTTTCTTTAATATATAATACTCATAAAAAGATACTCAAAAAAGGCGGTTTTCTGATGAAAAAAAGATATGATAAAGAATGCTTCAGGAATGTAAGCTTTGGCCGATTTGCCAGCAAAAAATGTGTTTATAACATATACGGTCCAGTGAAGATTAGTTGTTTTCTTCTTTATCGCTTTCTGCTTCCGCTTTTTTATCTTCCTCCAGTAAATTGGTGCCGATTGGATTCGCTGCCAGCAGCTTGGCAAACCATGAAAGGTTGGCGGTCATATAACGAAGCGTTTTATTGGTGTACAAATAGCGTTCACCACCCGCTTCTGCATAATCC
>NZ_JBFUCX010000036.1:0-1071 GCF_056405015.1 Mucilaginibacter sp. P2_A4
TGTAAAGGTCAGATAATTCGGTAACAGAATTAGCTTTAACTAATAAAGCTAAAAGTTATGCGGAACATAAACAACGATCTTACCTTAAAGCGAAATTACCTGAGCAAGTACCGTTTTTTAATCGGTGAATATGAACAGGTAAAGCGTGGTGAACATACTATTTTTAGGTTTGCCAAAGATTTCTATTCAGCTCATGATACCGATCCGAGAAGTTTTTTAAAGTATTATAACCGTTTTAAGCAGTCAGGTAATGAACTGGATCTGTTGCCCGCTAAGCGTGGGCCAAGGTATTCTACCAGGCGACCTGACCCGGATGATGAGCAAAAAGTGCTTGATCTGCGTATGGGAGGTTGCAATAAGTTTGAAATAGCTTATCAGCTTAAACAAAAATCAAATAACTTTAACCCATCGCCGTCTGGTGTGTACAATATTCTAAAGCGGTATCAAAAGAACCGTTTACATGCGGCGGATAAGGAAATAAAGCGAAAGATCATTAAAGAACGCATGGGCCAGTTAGGACATATCGACTGTCATCACCTAAGTAAAAGTGTGATCAGAGGGCAAAATAGGAGGTTATATCTGCTTTGCGTGCTGGATGATTATTCCCGCCTGGCCTGGGCACAGGTGATGGAAGACATCACCGCGCTGACCACCATGTTCACTGCCATGCATTGCATGCAGGCGCTCAAACGGGAGTTCGGCATCCAGTTCGAGGAGATCATTGCCGATAACGGCCCGGAGTTTGGTACTTCAACAAGTTTGCAAAAGCGGAACCATCCTTTTGAGCGAATGTTAATGGAAACAGGCATCAAACGGCGGTATATGCAGCCTTATCGGCCGCAAACGAACGGCAAGGTGGAACGCTTTTGGAGGACCCTTAAAGAAGACCTTATTGAAGATACCGATTTCGACAGCTTTGAAGAGCTGGAAGATGAACTCCTCAAATATCTTGTTTATTATAACTGGGAACGGCCACATCAGGGCATCAATGGTAAAAAACCTATCGATATGGTCACCCTAAACAACAAATAAAAATACCTGATTCTGTTACCGAATTACTAAACCCTTACA
>NZ_JBFUCX010000037.1:0-710 GCF_056405015.1 Mucilaginibacter sp. P2_A4
CACAAATGAACCGTGATGTTCATCTATAGAATTAAGTGCCAGCGAAAAAATAACAGGATACATTACCGATGCAAAAAAACCTACCAACGGAAAGGCAATTAATGAAACCTTAGCCGGGCCAAAAAGAGCAGCTGTGAGGCAAATTAATGCCGCAACCGTAAACCCTATTAACACTTTACGGCTATCCAATACTTTCAGCAAAAACAAACCGACAACGCCTCCGGCAGTCATCAATCCCCAAAAATAGGCAACCGTATCGGCCCCTTTGGTTTGCGGATCAAAGCCATGATAGGTTTCTAAAAATTTTGATATCCAATTGGCTATCCCCTGCTCGGTACCCACATAGCAGATCATGGCGATAAAAAACAATACGACTACGGGTTTTCTAAAAAGCGTAATATGTGTTTTGATCGGCCCTACCTCTTCATCCGCCTTCAGCGCTACTACGGGGAATTTTGAAAACCTGATGATCACGATCATCAATAAAGAAATCACGGCAAATATCCAGTAAAGCGAGATCCAGGGCAAATTGGAGGGCACTATGGTATGAAAATAAGCCATAAAGCCAGTGTTGCCCGCATCATTCAGGTGAAGTGCAAAATAGGAATACACCATCGGACTTAGAAAAGATGCCGCGCCGAATATGAGCTGGGCCAGTACGGAGTTAAATGCATAATGTTCCTCTCCGCCGGATGTACGCAGCAAAGGAT
>NZ_JBFUCX010000038.1:0-625 GCF_056405015.1 Mucilaginibacter sp. P2_A4
GTATAGTGCCTAATTATTTTGATTCACCGTATCCGCCAATCAAATTGGCCTTGAAATTGGACCACCCTGTGGCCATTAAGGGGTCATCGCTGACCGCGGTTGATGCAATCAGGACGCTGGCACGGCATAACGGAACGTTTGAAAAAGATAAAAAGGGGCAGCTATACTATCAAACCCTGGGCGAGAGCTCAAACTTTAAATTGATCCTGCATACCCGAAACGGGATGTTGCCTGCGGTACGGTTTCACCTGGAAGACTCCCACCTTTTCAATGATTCTCTGCTCAGCAAGGAAGAGATCGCCGCGCATATTAAAGGCAACAACGGTTTCCTGTCGCTCGATTATGTTTTTGAAAAAGATTTCAAAGCACCCATACAAACCAGGGAACCTGCTTTTTACGAGCAGATCAAGAATATGAACATGGAAGCATTCGTGGCTAAGATGATGGAACTACGTGAACGCCTCGATCCATTCCAATTACTCAAGGCAGAGTATGACGAAGCAGAAAAATCGATCAAACGCAAGGAATCGGTGTACTGGAAAGAAATGCTGGGCGTATTGAGTTTTGCTTTGAATTATCCTGCCAAACACTTGTCGGCAGAAGATATGCAAAGATTACAAGAGTC
>NZ_JBFUCX010000039.1:0-601 GCF_056405015.1 Mucilaginibacter sp. P2_A4
GATATAATTATATACAGATTCTATTATTAATAATAGGGTCAGTGAACAAACAAAACATTTTACAATGGAGAGTTTGATCCTGGCTCAGGATGAACGCTAGCGGCAGGCCTAATACATGCAAGTCGGACGGGATAGGAGAGCTTGCTTTCCTTGAGAGTGGCGCACGGGTGCGTAACACGTATGTAACCTACCTTAATCAGGGGGATAGCCTCTCGAAAGAGAGATTAAGACCGCATAACATCAGCTTACAGCATTGTATACTGATCAAATATTTATAGGATTAAGATGGGCATGCGGAACATTAGCTAGTTGGTAAGGTAAAGGCTTACCAAGGCTACGATGTTTAGGGGATCTGAGAGGATGACCCCCCACACTGGTACTGAGACACGGACCAGACTCCTACGGGAGGCAGCAGTAAGGAATATTGGTCAATGGGCGGAAGCCTGAACCAGCCATGCCGCGTGCAGGAAGACTGCCCTACGGGTTGTAAACTGCTTTTGTACCGGAATAAACCTTGATTCGTGAATCAAGCTGAATGTACGGTAAGAATAAGGATCGGCTAACTCCGTGCCAGCAGCCGCGGTAATACGGAGGATCCAAG
>NZ_JBFUCX010000040.1:0-568 GCF_056405015.1 Mucilaginibacter sp. P2_A4
CTCGTATCCGGTGTATCGATGCCGATAGAACCTACAGGAGAAGCTGGGAATACGATAACGCAACCAGAACCATCAACAACGCTACCAGCAGCAGTACCTGGGCATTTGTCAAACTGATCAGCAACACCGTCACCGTCTGAATCTTTTTTCAGGTCGTTAACCGCAGTTTCTACGTTGGTAACACGGCCTTTTAAAGCTTCAACTTCCTGGCGTAAAGCTGCATCGTACAATTCATCATACATTTGAGCAACCGGGTTTACCCACTCTAAGTTTTGTTTTGATTTAGGACCAAAAGTGTACTCTAAACCACCGTAAGTATAAGAGTAGTGGCTAAAAGTAGGATAAGTGTGAGCACCAGAGAAGTTATAACCCTGTACAAAGCTAACAGTGTAACCTAAGTTTAAAGCTAACGCGTCAGATAATCTGAATTTAACACCTGCRCCTACAGGAGCAAATAATTCTTTCACGTTTTTATCACCGAATGGCAAAGTATTTACAGTGCCTCCAGCAGATGTATTGCTCTTAATTTTATACATATCTAAACCTAAACCGGCAGATGTATAAAAGT